>DATHWJ010000477.1:0-62107 GCA_035460745.1 Ideonella sp.
AGCTCGCTCAGCGGCCCACCCTGCAGATGCGCCAGCAGGTGGCCCAGCGTCGGGTGGTTGAAGAGCACCTCGGCATCGACCCGGCAGGCCAGGCGGCTCTCCAGCCGCTGCTTGACCTCCTCGACGCTCAGCGAGGTCAGCCCCAGGTCGAAGAAGCTCTCGTCGCCGGGCAAGACTTCGTGCGGCATCATCTGCAGCACGGTGCGGAACTCAGCCACCACCATCGCGGCCAGCGCCGCGGCGCGCTCGGGGCGCGGCAGTTGCGCCAGTTGCAGGCGGCCGTCGGCTTCGACCGCGTCGGCAGGCGCGCCATCGCTGCTCATTCGCCCTCCCTCGCCCCGTCATTGCGCTGCGGCACGTTGAGCAGCGCCAGCGCGATGTTGCCGTCGCAGTGGCCGCCTTCGTCGTCCCAGAAGCGGCAGGTGGTGCGCATCAGCATCATCGGCGAGGGGCCGCCGCTGGAGCGCGCGCGGGTCAGCGTGACCTCGCCGTGGAAGCGGCGCGGCTGCACCGGCTTGCGGAAGCAGCTCTCGAAGCGGGTGATCAGGATGTCGGGCAGCTGCTTGCGCCAGAAGTCGTCCAGCGACCAGCCGTGGAAGGCCGGCATCATCTGCTCCTGCACCGTCTTCGCGATCGCAAAATACACCATCTGGTTGTAGCAGATGTTGAATTCGACCGAGTTGAAGTGGCCGGTGTCGTCGATGTAGCAGGATTCCGGGATCGACAGCTCGCAGCGGGTCACGACGCGCTCGCCTTCGGCTTCGTCGGCACACCGCGAGACTTTGGCGGCCAGCACGTAGCGGCAGGCTGGCTTGTAGGGCTTGAGCACACGCGCCAGCAGGCTGGCGTCGTCGGTCTCGTGGCTGCGCGAGACGGGCACGAAGCCGCCGCGCTCGGCCGTCCGGGTGGAGGTGGCGATATGGGTCATGGCGTCAGGCTCGCGGTCGAGGGTCAGGTCAAGGGGCCACGGACAACGGCAGGCCGTCGTTCAGCGTCAGGCGCCAGGTCACCGTGGGCTCGGGCACGGGGGTGTGCAGGGCGCAATGCACCAGGCTGCGGTTGTCCCACATCACCAGGTCGTTGGCCTCGAAGGTCTGCAGGTGGATCGCCGGATGGCGATGCTCGCCGTCCATCTGGCCGCTGGCTTCCAGCAGGCTGCGCAACAGGCCGGGACGCAGCTCTTCGCCGTCGGCGCCCTCCAGCCCGTAGGTCAGGCCCTCGCTGATGAACAGGGTCTCGCGGCCGGTGACCGGGTGGCGTATCACCGTGGGGTGGCGCGCCGGCGGGGTCTCGCGGTCGATCTCCTCGAGCAGCTCGCAGATCGGCCGGTAGACGTCCTCGGGCCGGATCTTGAAGTAGCGCCGCGGGCTGTGGCAGCCGATGCTGCCGCGGGCCTCGTCCTTCAGCGCGGCGGGCAGGCTGTCGAAGGCGTCGGCCAGGTCGATGAAGAAGGTACCGCGCGGGCCGGTCGGCACCACCCGCTGGTAGACCAGCGTGAAGGCGAAGGGCCGCGGCATGAACTCGTAGTCGATGTGCCAGAACTTGCCGGTGCGCGGCACGCCCACCGGCTTGCCGTCCTCGGCCACGTTGGAGGCCACGAAGATCTCCTTGACCTCCGGGTGGTGGTACATCGGCTGGTAGTAGGCCTCGACCTCGCCGAAACGCCGGCCCAGCGCGAGATAGTCGGTCGGCGAGAGCTGCTGCCGCCGCAACACGACGATCTTGCGCTCGTGGGTCAGCTCGATCAACTGGCGGATCTGGGCGTCGGGGGCCGTGCGGTGGTCGAATTCCTCGACCAGCACCCCCAGCTTCTGTCCGTCCTGGATCTGGATCTTCATGCGGCGAGCCTCCATGGCGCTTCGGGTACTGTAAATGGCGGCAAGAACCGGGCCGGCCTCGCCGCGACGAAAGTACCACAGTCAGGCGACACAAGGCCATCCCTATACTCCCCGTCATCGCTCCCCGTCATCGCCCTGGCCGCACCCCGGCCTCCCGCCACAAGGGCCCGCCACGAGGCCTTTTCCTGCCGCTCCACCGACATGCGCGACTACCTGATAGGCCTGGGCCTTGCCGTTCTGACCTGTGCCGTGCTCTGGCCCCTGCCGCCCGAGATGGCGCGCGGCACGGTCTCGCACCTGGTGACGCTGATCGGCTCGGTCTACGTGGGTTTTGCGCTGGCCTCGCCCGACCGCATGTCGGTCTCGCGCCAGATCCTCGGCTGCACCGTCTTCATGGGGCTGGCGCTGGCCGGGCTGTGGGTCAGCTGGTGGTGGCTGGTGGCCGGGCTGGTGCTGCACGGCCTGTGGGACCTGCTGCACCACCGCGAGCACGAGCAGGGCACGATGCCGTCATGGTACGTGCCGGCCTGCGCCGCCTACGACTGGACGCTGGCGGGTTTCGTGGTCTGGCGCTTCATCGCCTGAGGTTTTGCACCAGCTTGTGCAGCCTGCCGGCGGCCAAGCGCACCAAGCTGGCGCCCGGTCAACCCAATGCGGGGCGCGAGAGCAGCTCGACGGCGTCCAGCAGCGCCTGGGCCTGGGCCCGCGGCGAGCGCCCGTCGGCGGCCGCCAGGCGCTTCAGGCGCTCGAAGGCCTCGCGGCGCGGCAGCGAGTAGCGGTGCATCAGCACACCGATCGCGATGGCCACCGGGTCGGTGAGCGGGTCGCTGCCGGCGGGCTCGGTGCGCTCCGCGGCGGGCGGCGGCATCGGACGGCCGCGCTGCGCGCGCACGGTGGCCAGCGCCGCCTCCACCGTGGGCACGATCTGCGCGATGTCCAGCGGCTTGACGAGGTAGGCCACGGCGCCCAGCGCCTTGACCTGGGCCACGGTGTCGTCGTCGGCAAAGGCCGACAGGAACATGAAGGGGGTGCCGAGGAACTCGCGCAGGTAGGCGGCGACGTCGAAGCCGGTCATGCCCTCCATGCGGATGTCGAGCAGCGCCAGGTCGGGCCGGTGCTCGCGCGCCAGCAGGATGGCGTCGTCGCCGTTGTCGGCGTCGATCACGTCGTAACCGGCACGGGCGAGGCCGTGGGTCACGGTGGCCAGCACCAGCCGGTCGTCGTCGACCGCCAGGATCTTGCCTTTGCTGTTCATCGGGCAGAGTTCTTCAAAGTGGGCTCATTCTGGCCCAGATCGCAGCGAACCAGTCGCCGGAATAAAGGGGTCAAACCGGCGTATGGGCGCGCTTACAACGGCTCCAGCACCGCAACCCCGGGCGGCTCCAGGCGCAGCGTGGCCACCACGTCCTCGCCGCGCTGCTCGATCTGGATCGCCGCGCCCTTGCGCGGCAGCAGCGCGCGCACCAGGCCCAGGCCGGAGATGCCGCTGGGCACCAGGGCCAGGTTGAAGCCGGCCGGCAGCGCCGCGTGGTTGGCCACAGAGATCAGCACCGACCTGTCGCCGCACTCCAGCCGGCAGCGCACCTCGCCGCCCAGGTTGTGCTTGATGGCGTTGGTGAGCAGCTCGTTGATGGTCAGCGCGATCGGGATGGAATCGGCCTCGGTCAACGCGAAGCGGTGCGGCGCCGGCCCCACCACCTCGACCTGGATGGGCCGGCCGAACATGCGCTGCACCGAGGCCGCGATCGCCTCGATCACGCCGCGCACCCGCAGCGGCCCGGTCATGCCGACCTGCAGGCCGTGCACCTGGGCGATCGCATGCACGTGGCCCACCGCCTCGGCGATCGCGCTGGCGGCCTCGGGGTGGCGCTGGGCATTCTGCTGCAGCAGGCCGGCCACGCCCTGCAGGTTGTTCTTGATGCGGTGGTGCACTTCCTTGACCAGCATCTCGCGCTGCGCGATGGCGGCCTCCAGCCGTGCCTGCTCGGCCTGGCGCTGCTCGGTCACGTCGCTGGCCACCAGCAGCACCTGCTCCTCGGCGTCGCCCGAGGCGCGCAGCGAGACGATGCGCATGTCCCAGACCTCCGCCGCGCCGTGCTCGCCGGCTTCGCGCTTGAGCTCGCGGCGCACCATCTCGTGGGTGGCCAGGGCCTGGCGCAGGTCGGCGCCCAGGCTGGCGCCCTCCGGCCCCGGCAGCCAGACGGCCGGCGAGCGGGCCTGGATGTCGTCGCTGGGCCGGCGCGCAAAGGCCGCCATCATCTGGTTCTGCTGCAGCACCTGCTGGCTGCGGCCGTCGAACAGCGCGATCGCCAGCGGCGCCGTCTCGATGATGCGCTGCAGGCTGGCGCGCGCCTGCGCGATCTGCGTCTCGGCCTCGCGGCGGCGCTCGATGTCCAGCAGCGCGAAGGTGAGCTGGCCGTTGCCGCTCTCGCGGCCGGTGGCCACCACGTTGCCGACGACCCAGAACTCGCGCCCGTCGCGCGCCATCAGCCGGCACTCGAAGGTCTCGGCCTGGCCCTCCTCCAGCGTCATCAGCCAGTTGGTGCGGCGCAACGGGTGGTCGATCTCGCGCGAGGCCACGGTGGAGATGGGCTGGCCGACGAAGTCCGCCAGCTCGCCGCCGAACATGCGCCGCGCCGAGCGGTTCATCCACTCGATGCCGGTGTCGCCCACGGTGACGATGCCGACCAGCACCGAGTCGAGGATGGCGCGGGTGCGGTCGGCCTGGGCCAGCAGCGACTCGCGCGCCCGGCGCCGCTCGTCGACGCTGACAAAGGAGCAGATGGTGCCGGCCGAGGGGTCGGCCGCATCGACCAGGCGCTGGCTGGCCTGCACCCAGAGCAGCGAGCCGTCGCGCCGCAGCAGCCGGCGCTCGCCCTGGGCCTGGCCCTGGCTGTCCAGCTCGCGGCGCTCCAGCGCGCTGTAGTTGAGGTAGGCCCGCTCGTCTTCATAGAGCTCGGCCACCGCCAGCCCCTGCAGCGCCTGCTGGCTGTGGCCGGTCAGCTCGGCCATGGCCTGGTTGGCCCGCTCGATGCGGCCTTCGCGCTGGTAGACGATGCCGACGTCCGACAGGCCGAACATCAGCTCGTGGTCGCGCTCCAGGTCGGCCAGCTCGGCCTGCTGCGAGCGCCAGCGGGTGACGTCGCTGAGCACCGCGACGGTTTCGGCCGAGGACGGCGTCTGCCGCAGGGCCAGCGAGTACCAGACCGGCGCGTTGCCCCAGGGCCCGGCCGGCAGGCGGAACTCGGTCTCGACCTGGCCCTGCAGCGCCAGCGCATTCAGCGCCTGGCGCGCCAGCACCGGCGCCACGCCGACGTGCACCAGCAGCGCCTCCAGGCTGGCGCCGCCGGCCGCGCCCTCGGCCAGGCCGAGCAGGTTCTCGAAGCGGCGGTTGCAGCGCACCAGCTCGCCGCCGCGCAGGTAGGCGATGCCGGCCGAGCTGAGCTCGAGGATGGTGTTCAGCTCGCCCAGCAACTGCTCGTTGCGGCGGCGCACGGTTTCTTCTTCGCTGACGTCCAGCGTCACCACGCTGAAGGCCGGCCGCCCCGGCCCCAGCTCCGCCGGCTCGACCCGCGTCAGCAGCCAGCGGCGGCCCAGATCGGGGTGCGTGACCGCGTAGCGCACCTCCACCCGCTGGCGGGTGCGCAGCGCATGCTGCAGGCGCTCGTACTCGGGCAGCGAGTCGGGCTCGACCACGTCGCGCCCTATCGACATCAGGCCGGCATCGCTGGCCCGCGGGTTGGCCGCGTCGCTGCCGCCGGGCGCCATGCCGCTGCCGGCCGCAATGCGCGACGGCGCGCTGGTGACCCAGCCCTGCGCCGCGTCGTAGGTGGCCACGCCGACGCCCGCCGTGCCCATCAGCGCCGAGATCTCGACGCGCGCCAGGTCGCGCTCGTCCTCCAGGCTGCGGTCCTCGAACTGCGCCAGCCAGCGCGGCACCCCGGCCGGCGGCGGCGTGCGCAAGCCGCGCACCCTGACGCGCAGGCGGCAGCGCCGGCCATCCGGCCCTTCGACCCAGCCGATCACCTCGCGCGTCTGCGCCGTCGGCGGCAGCTCCGCCGGCCAGCCCAGCAGCTTCAGCAAGGCCGCCGGCAGGTCGCCCACGGCCTGCAGCCGCCGGCCGGCCAGCTCGCGCATCGCGGTGTTGGTCCGCAGGATGCGCCCCAGCTCGTCGCACAGCATCAGGCCCATCGGGCTGATCTCGAACAAGTCGTTCAGTTCGTTGTCGAACTGGCTCTGCAACCAGGCCGCCTCGGTCGCCGGCTCGCTGGCGGGGTCCAGGATGGGCGGCGGCAGATGGGGTGTCATGGGGTCGCGGGGGTGGGCTCGGTTCTTTACCGAGTGTAAGTGTCTCGGGGCCGAGTGCCGCTTCGCGTGGCGGCACAAGACACCCCCCAAACACCACGCTTATCCGCGCCTCAACCCCCTCAAGCCCGACGGAACATCGCCCACACGCCAAACGCGGGAGTCCCCGACATGTTCCGTTCCCTGTGGATCGCCAAGACCGGCATGGAGGCCCAGCAAACCCAGCTGGACCACATCTCACACAACCTCGCCAACTCGGCCACCACGGGCTACAAGCGTTCGCATGCGGCGTTCGAGGACCTGATGTACCAGAACCTGCGGCAGGCAGGCGCTCCCAGCTCGGACCAGACCCAGTTGCCCACCGGCCTGCAGGTCGGCCTGGGCACGCGCGCGGTCGCCAGCGTGCGCAACTTCAGCCAGGGCACGCTGCAGCAGAGCACCAACACGCTGGACGTGGCGGTCAAGGGCAACGGCTTCTTCCAGATCGCGCTGCCCGACGGCAGCACCGGCTACACCCGCGACGGCACTTTCCAGCTCGACGCGCAGGGCCAGATGGTCACCAACAGCGGCTACCTGGTGCAGCCCGGCATCACCGTGCCGGCCAACGCCAAGAGCATCACCATCGCACAGGACGGCACCGTCAGCGTGACCCTGCCCAACGAGGTGGCGCCGCAGACGCTGGGCCAGCTGCAACTGGCCAACTTCGTCAACCCGGCCGGCCTCGAAGCCAAGGGCGAGAACCTCTACAGCGAAACGGCCGCCTCCGGCGCGCCCAACACCGGCGCCCCGGGCAGCACCAGCCTGGGCACGCTGCAGCAGGGTTTCCTGGAGACCAGCAACGTCAACGTGGTGGAAGAGCTGGTCTCGATGATCCAGACCCAGCGCGCCTACGAGCTCAACTCCAAGGCCATCTCGACCTCCGACCAGATGCTGCAAAAGCTGGGGCAACTCTGATGCGCGCCCTCCAGCGCGGGGCCGCCGCAGCCCTGCCCGCCCTGCTCTGCGCGCTGCTCGCGGCCTGCCAGACGCCCTACCCGGTGCCCAAGGTCGAGTTCGCCAGCGCCACCGCACCCGCCCTGCCCGCCAGCGGGCCGCCCGGCATGCCGCCGTCCACGCCGGTGGCCCTGCTCGCCGCGCCGCAACCGGCCGTCACCGGCTCCATCTACCAGATGGCCCAGTACCGGCCGCTCTTCGAGGACCACCGCGCCCGCCTGGTGGGCGACACGCTCACCGTGCAGATCGTCGAGAAGGTGAGCGCCAGCCAGAAGGCCACCAGCACGCTGGACAAGAAGGGCGCGCTGGAGGCCGGCGTGACGGCCTTGCCCATGCTCAGCGCCAACTCCTTCAACCGCGCGTCGGCGTCCGCCAACGGCAGCAATACCTTCGCCGGCAAAGGCACGACCGAGAGCAGCAACGACTTCTCCGGCACCATCACCGCCATCGTCACCGGCGTGCTGCCCAACGGCCACCTGATGATCGCCGGCGAGAAGCAGATCGGCGTCAACCAGCAGGTCGACGTGCTGCGCTTCACCGGCCAGGTGGACCCGCGCGCCATCCTGCCGGGCAACGCCATCCCGAGTGCGCAGATCGCCAACGTGCGCATCGAGCACCGCGGCCTCGGCACCACGGCCGAGGCGCAGGGAATAGGCTGGCTGGGACGATTCTTTTTGAATCTTTCGCCGGTTTAAGTTTGCGCAGAATGGGTTGGCACACCGTCCACGTGCCGACCAACGCCATGCTGCAAACCTCCGACCGAATCTTCCGCGCCGCGCTGGCCCTGACCGTGGCGCTGTGCAGCGCCGCGCTGCTGTGGCCCTGGCCCACGCAGGCGGCCACCCGCATCAAGGAAGTGGCCGCGGTGCAGGGCGTGCGCAGCAACCAGCTGATCGGCTACGGCCTCGTCGTGGGCCTGGACGGCACCGGCGACCAGACCACGCAGACGCCCTTCACCACGCAGGGCCTGAGCTCGATGCTGCAGCAGCTCGGCGTCACCGTGCCGGCCGGCACCGCCATGCAGGTCAAGAACGTCGCCGCGGTGCTGGTCACGGCCCAACTGCCCGCCTTCGCCCAGCCCGGCCAGCAGATCGACGTCAGCGTCTCGTCGATAGGCAACGCCAAGAGCCTGCGCGGCGGCAGCCTGGTCGCCACGCCGCTGAAGGGGGCCGACGGCCAGATCTATGCCGTGGCCCAGGGCGGCCTGATCGTCGGCGGCGCCGGCGCCTCGGCCGGCGGATCCAAGGTGCAGATCAACCACCTGAGCGGCGGCCGCGTGCCGCAGGGTGCCACGGTGGAACGCGCCGTGCCCACCCCGCTGTTGCAGGGCGACTCGATACAGCTCGACCTCAACGCCGCCGACTTCGCCACCGCCCGCGCGGTGGCGCAGGCCATCAACGCCGCCAAGGGCGCCGGCACCGCGCAGGCGGTCGACGGCCGGGTGGTCCGGGTCAAGGCCCCGGTCGACGGCGACCAGCGGGTCTCCTTCCTGGCCGACGTCGAGAACCTGCCGCTGGACCTGGCCAAGCCGGCCGCCCGCGTCGTGATGAACCCGCGCACCGGCTCCATCGTGATGAACCAGGCCGTGACCCTCTCGCCCTGCGCCGTGGCGCACGGCAGCCTCTCGGTCACGATCAGCTCGACGCCGGTGATCAGCCAGCCCAATGCGCTGTCCACCGGCGGCCAGACCGTGGTCTCGGAGAAGGCCGACATCTCGATCGCCCAGCAAGGCGGCGCCATCATCCAGCTGCCCGCCGCGGCGCAGCTCGGCGAGGTCGTCAAGGCCCTCAATTCCCTGGGCGCCACGCCGCAGGACCTGCTTGCGATCCTGCAGGCCATGAAGGCGGCCGGCTCGCTCAACGCCGAGCTGGAGGTGATCTGATGGGTGCCACGCTGCCGATGAATTCCACCACCGCCGCGCTGGTCAACCGCGGCAACGCCGCCAGCACCAGCTTCGGCGATTCGCGCGGGGTCGAGGGCCTGCGCCAGCGCGCCGCGCAAGACCCGAAAGCGGTCGTGCGCGAAGCCGCCAAGCAGTTCGAGTCGCTCTTCATGCAGCAGTTGCTCAAGACCATGCGCGAGTCGACCATGGCCTCCGGCATGCTGGACAACGAGGGCAGCAAGCTCGGCTCCGAAATGCTCGACACCCAGCTCTCCAGCAAGCTCTCGGGCCAGCCCGGCGGCCTCAGCGACGTGATCGCGCGCCAGCTGGAGCGCCAGATGGGCCTCTCGCCCGGCCCCATCCCGCGCAACGAGAGCGCCAACAACAGCCCCGTCAACCTGGCCAAGCCGCAGGCCGCCACCGCCATCCCGCAGACCGGCGCCGCCGGCTTCGTGCAGCAGCACACCTCGGCAGCGCAGCAGGCCGAGGAGGCCACCGGCATCCCGGCCTCGTTCATGGTGGCGCAGGCGGCGCACGAAACCGGCTGGGGCCGCAAGGAGATACGCCACAGCGACGGCACGCCGGCCCACAACCTGTTCGGCATCAAGGCCGGCGCCAACTGGAAGGGCGCGACGGCCGACGTCGTGACCACCGAGTACGTCAACGGCCAGCCGCGCAAGATGGTGCAGAAGTTCCGCGCCTACGACAGCTACGCCGACTCCTTCAAGGACTACGCCAACCTGATGAAGAACAACCCGCGCTACGAGCGTGTGGTGGCCGCGGGCAACGACGCCAAGGGCTTTGCCCAGGGCCTGCAGAAGGCCGGTTATGCGACCGACCCGGCTTACGCCGAGAAGCTGTCGCGCGTCATCAACACCACGCTGCGCCTGCAACGCAGCGTCACCGCCTGACGCGCCCCGCGCGCCCATGGCGGCCCCCAGGAAGAGCTCCTAGATGTCCAGCTTGATGTCGATAGGCATGCGGGCCATGGCGGCCAGCAACGCCGCGCTGCAGACCACCGGCCACAACATCGCCAACGCGAGCGTCGAGGGCTACTCGCGCCAGGAAGTGCAGCTCGAGACCTCGGCGGGCCAGTTCAGCGGCGCCGGCTTCTTCGGCAAGGGGGTCAACGTCGTCAACGTGCGGCGCGCCCACGACCAGTTCCTCACCATGCAGGCCACCGCCGCCAAGTCGCTCTCGGCGATGGACGAAGCGCGCGCCAACCAGCTCACGCAGCTCGAAGACATCTTCCCGCCCGGCGAGCAGGGGCTGGGCAATGCGATGGGCGAGTTCTACGCCGCGATGGTCGACCTGGCCAATGCGCCGTCGGACCCCTCCTCGCGCCAGGTGGTGCTGGCCCGCGCTGCCGACGTCGCCGACCGCTACGCCGCCTCCGCCAACCGGCTCGACATCCTGCAGGCCGGCGTCTGGTCCGACCTGCAGACCTCGGCCGATACCGTCAACGCGATGGCCGAGCAGGTGGCGTCGCTGAACAACCAGATCGCCGCCTTCCGCGGCCTCTCGCAGCTGCCCAACGACCTGCTGGACCAGCGCGACAAGCTGATCAGCGACATCAGCGAGATCCTGCCGGTCAACACCATCACCGCGTCGGACGGCTCGGTCGGCGTCTTCCTGACCGGCGGCCAGCGCCTGGTGCTCGGCACCGAGGCGTCCAAGATCATGGTCCAGCCCGACGACGCCGACCCCTCGCGCGCCGCGCTGGCCATCTCCACCTCCGGCCAGGTCGTACCGCTGGGCCAGACCGGCCTGGACGGCGGCGCCATGGCCGGGCTGCTGAGGTTCCAGAACGACGACCTGGTCGATGCCCGCAACCAGCTCGGCCAGATGGCCACGGCCTTCGCCACCCAGATCAACGACGCGCAGGCCCAGGGGCTGGACCTGAGCGACCCGCCCGGCTCGGGCGCACCGATGTTCACGCTGGGCGCACCGCAGGCCCTGGCCTCCGGCCATAACGCGCGCGACGCCAGCGGCAACTTCATCGCCAGCGTCGATCTCACGGTGACCGACGCTTCGCTGCTGCAGGCCAGCGACTACGAGCTGCGCCTCACCGGCACGGCCGGCCAGTACTCGCTGGTGCGCCTGTCCGACGGCTTGTCGCGCACGGTCTCCGACGGCGAGGAGGTCGACGGCTTTCGCATCGACGTGGGCACGCCCGACCTGCAGCCCGGCGACCGTTTCCTGCTGCAGCCGGTGGGCCGCGCGGCCAGCCAGATGAAGCGCGCGCTGGACGACGTCAAGGGCATCGCCGCCGCCTCGCCGCTGACGGCCGTGGCCGGTGTGGCCAACACCGGCACCGCCACTGTCGCGCAACTGCGCATGACCGGCGAGACGGTGGACGCCGGCCTGACGGCCTCGATCACCTTCACCTCCGCCACCGGCGACTACCACTGGGAGATGCGCGATGCCAACGGCGCGCTCGCCAGCAGCGGCGACGGCGTCTGGCAGGCCGGCGAGCCTATCGCGCTGGACAACGGCTTCGAGCTCGACCTGAACGGCGTGCCGGCGCAGGCCGACAGCTTCAGCGTCGGCCGCACGACCTTCCCCGCCAGCAACAACGGCAACGCGCTGGCCATGTCGGCGATGGCCGACGAGCGCATGGTCGGCCTCAGCCTGGACGCCGCCGGCAACCGCATCGGCGGCGCCACTGCCACCGATGCCTATGCCAGCACCATGGCCGACATCGGCGTGCGGGTGCAGGGCGCCCAGTCGGCAGCCGCGGTCTCGGCCGCCGCCGTCACCCAGACCAACGACCTGCTGGCCTCCAAGACCGGCGTCAACCTCGACGAAGAGGCCTCGCGGCTGATCCAGTTCCAGCAGAGCTACCAGGCCGCGGCCAAGGTGCTGCAGGTGGCGCAGTCGATCTTCGACACCATGCTGCAGCTCGGCTCGTGAGCCCGGCCGCTGCGCCTGCCGTCACCGCACAAGGACCTGACCCATGCTGAGAATCACCACCGCCAACGCCTTCGCGACCTCGATCGACAACCTGCAGACGCGGCAGAACGAGCTCAGCGAAGCCCAGGCCCAGCTGACCAGCGGCAAGCGGGTGCTGCGCGCCAGCGACGACCCCACCGCCGCGGCCCGCGCCGAGCGCTCCCGGGCGCTGGTGCAGCGCGCCGAATCGACCCAGCGCGCGGTCGATGCCAGCCGCAACGCGATGACGCTGACCGAGGCCGCACTGGGCAACGCCGGCGACCTGCTGCAGCAGGCGCGCGATCTCGTCGTGCAGGCCGGCAACGCCAGCTACACCGACGCCGAGCGCAGCGACCTGGCCGACCAGATCGCCGCCATCCGCACCCAGCTGATGGGCGTGGCCAACCGCACCGACGGCGCGGGCGGCTATGTCTTCTCCGGCCAGGGCTCGGCCAAGGCACCGTTCCTCGACCAGGCCGGCGGCGTCGCCTTCACCGGCGCCGGCGGTGTGGTGAAGGCGGCCTCCGCCGAGCCGCTGCCGCTGACGCTGGACGGCGGCAGCGTGTGGCTCTCGGCCACCAGCGGCAACGGCGTCTTCGAGACCAGCCAGGGCACCAGCACCACCGCCTGGATGGACGCCGGCCGTGTCACCGATCCCAGCCTGATCACCGGCGCGGCCTACAGCCTGCAGTTCTCCGTGAGCGGCGGCCAGACGACCTACAGCATCCTCAAGGACGGCCAGGCCACCTCGGTCACCGGCGCCGCCTACGTCGCCGGCCAGTCGATAGAGATCGACGGCATGGCCGTCAACGTCAGCGGCTCGCCGGCCAATGGCGACGCGATGGAGATCACGCCGGCCAGCAACGACTTGTCGGCCTTCGACGCGCTGGACCAGATCGTCAAAGACCTGAAAACGCCGCTGCGCAGCAACGCACAGACCACGCAGACGGTGCAGAATGGCCTGCGCGACCTCGACGCCGTGCGCAACCACATGCAATCGGCCCGCAGCATGGCCGGCGAGACGCTGAACCGCATCGACAGCGTCGAAGGCCGCGTTGCCGACCTGAAGCTCTTCGGCGAGAGCACCCGCTCGGCGGCCGAAGACCTGGACATGGTGCAGGCCATCTCCGACTTCCAGAACCGGCAGACCGGCTACGAGGCCGCGCTGCAGACCTACTCCAGCATGCAGCGCATGTCGATGTTCGACTACATCAACGTCTGAGGGGGCAGTCACCCATGACGATTTCTACCGAGCCGCTGCTGGAGGCAGTCACGCTGGGCTATGGCAACCTCTTCGATGCCAAGCACACGCCGATGGCGGCCCGGTTGACGGTGCACCCGCTGGCCGGTGCGCAGACGCCCAACGTGGCCGAGCTGCTCGGCGCGCTCGCCCAGCACTGGCCCGCCGAAGCCGGCCCGCTGTGGCTCAACCTGACCAACGAGGCCTGGCTCAGCGAGCTGATGCAGGCCAGCCCCTCGCCCCATTTGTTCGTCGAGCTGCCGGCCTTCCTGGCCGGCGACCCCGGCTGGGCCGCGCCCTGCATCGCGCTGGCCGCGCAAGGCGTGCCGCTGGTGCTCAAGGGCCGGCCGCTGGCACCGCTCTCGCGCGAGGTGCTGGCCGCCTTCCGCTACGCCATCGTCGATCGCAGCGAAGACCGCCGCATGTCGCCCCAGCCCGGCCAGCCCCCCGCACGCTGGCTGCCCTTCGTGCAGTCCGGCGCCACCAGCAAGGAAGACGCCGCCGACAGCTTCAAGCGCGGCGCCCTCGCCGTGCTCGACTGGCCGCTCGGCGACCCGCCCGACGGCTCGCCCGGCAGCAAGCCGGTGCCCGCCGGCGTGCGCGTCGTGATGGACCTGATGCACCGCGTCGAGCGCGGCGAGCCGGTCGCCAAGCTGGAGGCCTCGCTGCGCGGCGACCCGACCCTGGCCTTCCGCCTGATGCGCTTCATCAACTCGCCGGGCTTCGGCCTGTCGGTCGAGGTCAGCTCGTTCCAGCACGCCATCATGCTGCTGGGCTACCAGCGCCTGAAGCGCTGGCTGGCGCTGCTGATGACCAGCGCGGTCGACGATGCGCTGCTGAAGCCGCTGATGTTCATGGCGGTGCGCCGCGGCTTGCTGATGGAGGCGCTGGCCAAGAACCAGGGCGACGCGACGACGCAGTCCGAGGTCTTCATCTGCGGCGTCTTCTCGCTGCTCGACCGCATGCTGCGCCAGCCGTTTTCACGCCTGATGGACTCGCTGCCGGTGCCCGAGCGCGTCGGCCAGGCGCTGTGCCACGGCGAGGGGCCTTATGCGCCCTACCTGGAGCTGGCCTGCGCGGTCGAGATGGCTTCGCCCATCGACATCCGCGATGCGACGGAGCGCATGATGATCACGCCGAGCGAGGTGAATCGCGCGGTGCTGCAGGCGATGTCGATGGCGAAGCAGACTCACATCGATTGAGGGGGCGGGCTGCGGTGGGCCGCAGCCCCTCTACTCGTCGGAGTCACCGAGCGTGACCGCCTGCCGCCGCGTCTGCCCCGCCCGCCACAAGCTGAGCGTCACCTTGTCTCCCGGGCGGTAGCGCTCCAGCAAGCTCAGCATGTCGTCGAAGTCCGCCACCGGCTCGTCGTTGACGGCCGTGATCACGTCCCCCTGCTCGATGCCGTCGCGCCCGCGCGCGAAGGGCTTCAGGCCGGCGCGCTGGCCGGGGCCGCCCGGCGTCACCGCGATCAGCGGCACGCCCTTGGGCAGCTTGAGCAGGCGCGCCATGCCCTCGGGGCCGCCGGTCACGCCGATCGCGGGGCGCTCGAAGCGGCCGTCGCGTATCAGGCGCGGCACGATGCGGTTGACCTCGTCGGCGGGGATCGCGAAGCCGATGCCGGCGCTGGCGCCGGAGGGGGAGTAGATCGAGGTGTTGACGCCGATCAGCCGGCCGGCGGAGTCGAGCAGCGGGCCACCGGAGTTGCCGGGGTTGATCGCGGCGTCGGTCTGGATCGCACCGCGGATGCGGCGCCGGGTGACGGCTTCGATGTCGCGGTTGAGCGCGCTGACGATGCCGGTCGTCAAGGTCTGGTCGAGGCCGAAGGGGTTGCCGATCGCGTAGACCTTCTGCCCCACCTGCAGGTCGCGGCTGCTGCCCAGCGGGATGGCCGGCAGCTTGCCCCTGGGCACATCGATCTTCAGCACCGCCAGGTCGCGGTCGGGGAAGGCCCCCACCAGCTCGGCCCGGTAGCTGCTCTGGTCGGCCAGCGTCACGCGGGCGGCGTTGGCGTCCTGGATGACGTGGAAGTTGGTGACGATGTGGCCCTTGTCGTCCCAGACGAAGCCGGTGCCGGTGCCACGCGGCACCTGCTGCACGTTGAGCGAAAAGAGATCGCGCTCCAGGCCCAGCACGGTGATGTTGACGACCGCCGGCGAGGCCGCCTTGAAGACCGCGATGTTGTTCAGCTCATCGGCCGCCAGGGCCCCGCGCGGCGCGACCGCACGGGGGCTCTGGGCGGCGGCACCGGCGCTCGCCAGCGCCAGGCCGCAGGCCAGCAGCAGCCGGGCGGCGCGGCGAGACGAAGAACGACGGCGCGGGGGAAAAAGCAGCGGGGCGGGTGTCGGCATGGGCTGTGGGCAGTCAAAAATAGGCCGCGGCCACCGGGTGGCGGCCACGGCCGCGCTTTTTACCCCACTTGCACGGCGATGCGCTGCGGCTGCGCATGGGCCTGCTTGGGGATGCGCAGCTTCAGCACGCCGTCCTTCAGGTTGGCCTCGATGCGGCCGGTGTCGAGCTCGCGGCTGAGGGTGAAGGCTCGCCGATAGCGCGGCAGCCGCACTTCGGCGTAAACCGCCTCCAGCCGCTCGGGGGCCGGCGTGGCGATCGCAGCTTCGATGAGCAGCGTGTCGCCCTCGACCTTCAGCTCGAGCTGCTCGCGGGGCACGCCCGGGAGGTCGGCCAGCAGCGTGATGCCGGTGTCGTCCTCCAGCACATCCACGCGCGGCAGCATGGCCCGCGTGCCGGGGCCGCCCGCCCGCGCCTCGGCCCCGGCGCTGGCCGAGCCGGAAGAGGTGGTTTGCAGATCCTGTGTCTTGCTCATGATGATGGCTCCTGCAATCGAGAAGAAACGAAGAGGCGAGGCCTTATTGCACCGCGATGCGCCGCGGCTGGGCCGACTCCTTGCGCGGGATGCTGACCTGCAGCACGCCGTCGCGGTAGCTGGCCGTGACGCGTGTGGTATCGACGTCGTCCGGCAGGCTGACGGCCCGGCGGAAGGCGCCGCCCGGCCGCTCGCGGCTGTAGACGCTGAGGCGCTGCTTGGCGCCGTCGGCCTGCGGCGCGACGCTGCGCTCGCCCGCCAGCGTCAGCACACCGCGGTCGACCGTCACGTCGATCCTGCTGGCATCGATGCCAGGCACGAAGGCATAGATCTCGACGCTGTTCGGCGTGTTGCCGACATTGATCGCCGGGAAGCTGCCCGGTGCGACCGAGCGGATGCTGCTCGGCAGGCCGGGCGTGCCCGATGCGTTGCCGAAGACGTCGTCCAGCTCGCGGCGCAGGCGTTCGAAGTCGCCGAACACACTGGCCGGGAAGTTCAGCATTGATTCATACATGAAGAGGCTCCTTTCAGTGGTTGGGATGCCGGCCGGGCGGCACGCTCCTCACGGCATCTGTCGCCGGAAATAGGGGCCCCAGACCTCGCTTCAAGACCTCCAGTTTGTTGCTGAGTGTGACAAGACCCTCGTGGGGCGACCAGGTCCGAAGGGGCTATCCGGACGCACGGCACTGTCACGCGCGCTGGCTAGGCTGCGGCCGTCGTTTCAGCTGGATCGCCCGCATGAACCCGCCACCGGTCAATGTCATCTGCATGAAATGGGGCACGCTCTACGGCCCCGAGTACGTGCGGGCGCTGCACCGCGGCGTCAGCCGCCATCTTCGGCGGGCACACCGCTTCGTCTGCTTCACCGACGATGCCACCGGCCTGGGCCCGGAGATCGAGTGCCGGCCGCTGCCGGTGCTGAACCTGCCCTCGGGCCAGCGCGACACCCGCTGGCGCAAGCTGGCGGTGTTCGGCCCGCGGCTGGACGACCTGAGCGGCAGCACGCTGTTCCTCGATCTAGACCTGGTGGTGGTCGATGCGCTGGACCCGTTTTTCGAGATGCCGACCGCCGTGTCCGGCGCCGTGCCGTTGATACGCGACGACGACCTGTTCCGCCACAAGCCGCTGCGCAGGCTGCGGCCCGAGCGCGACCGCTTCCTGGCCTCGGTGGGCAACTCCTCGGTCTTCCGCTTCGAGATCGGCGCCCACGCCGACCTGCTCGACGAGTACCTCGACGACCCGGTCGGCGCGACGCAGCGCTACGAGCGCTCGCAGGAGTTCCAGAGTGCGGCGCTGGCCCGCCGCGGCCAGCTCGCCTACTGGCCCAAGGGCTGGTGCGTGAGCTTCAAGAACGACTGCGTGCCGCGCCACATCCGCAGCTACTTCGGCGACCCGACGGTGCCGGCCGGTGCCCGCATCGTCGTCTTCGCGGGCAACCTCAAGATGACCGAGGTGCTGGCCGGCGGCGGCCACCGGCTGCACCGCCACATCGGCAGGGTCGATTGGCTGCACCAGGCCTGGCAAGGTTCGTGACTGGATCGCTCGGCATGGCGGCTGCATTGCCCCGATTCGACGACCAGGCGGCCTGGGGTGCGTACGCGCCCGCGGCCTGGGTGCGGGCGTTGCTGGCGGCTTGCCATGCCGTGCCGGGCCGGGTGCCCGCGCTGCACCGGCTGGTGATCTGGCTGCGCCGGCCGGTCAAGTACGGCGTGGCGCACCCGCTCGATGTGATGCAGTGGGGCCTGAAGCTGCGGCTGCTGCCGCGCGGCAACATGTCGGATGCCAAGCTGCTGTTTGCGCCGCAGTTCTTCGACCGCGCGGAGCTGGCGCTGTTGGCCGAGCGGCTGCCGCCCGGTGGAACCTTCGTCGACGTGGGCGCCAACGCGGGCATCTACAGCTTCTGGGCGCACCACTGCATGCGTGGCCGCGGCCGTATCCTGGCGGTGGAGCCTGACCCCGAGATGCGGCGCCGGCTGCGGTTCAACCTCGACAGCAACGGCCTGAGCAACGTGGAGCTCGCGCCGGTGGCGCTGAGCGACCGGCAGGGCACGGCGGCCTTGCTCCTGAACCTGTCGCAGCGCGGCGAGAACACGCTGGCGCTCGAAGAAGCCAGTGCGGCCGGCGGCGATCGCATGGCGCTGACCGTGGAGACCGATACGCTGACGCACTTGCTGCAAGCGCACGGCATGGCGCGCATCGACGCCCTGAAGATCGACATCGAAGGCCACGAGCCGCCGGTGCTGCGCCACTTCTACGCCCACGCCCCCGAGGCGCTCTGGCCCCGGCTGGTGATCGTGGAGTTCAAGCAGCAGACGTCGGAGGCGATCACGGCCTTGTTCGAGGGCTGCGGCTACCGGCGGCTGCTGGCGACCCGGCTGAACTGGGCCTTCGAGCGCGACCCCTCTCGATGAGCGGCGACAATCGTGGCCGAAGGCGCAGTCTGGCCCGACATCGCCCACCTTCGAGATCCGACGATGCCGACCAGCCCACGCTTCACCCGCCTGCCCGGCCCGCTCCCATGCACATGATGCGCGACGCGCCGGCGGCGCCCGCACCGCTGCAGGAGGCAAGCTTTTTTCAGCGCGCTCGCGAGCGGGCGCGCAAGCGGGTGCTGCTCACTTTCAAGCGGGCGCTGCGACCCTTCGCCATGCGGCACCTGCGGCAGCGCAACATGCGCTCGACCGAATCGGTGCTGTCGGCGCGCGGCCCGGTGGTGTCGCTCACCACCCATGGCGCACGGCTGCAGCGGGTCTTCTACACCGTGGAGAGCATCGCGCGCGGCAAGTTGAAGCCGTCGCGCCTCGTGCTGTGGATAGACCATGCGCTGCTCGATGCCGGCCTGCCGGCCAGCCTGCAGCGCCTCGTGGCACGCGGCCTGGAGGTGCGCGGCACGCAGGACCTGGGACCTCACACCAAGTACTTTCCGCAGATCATGTCGGAGCCGGTGCCGAGCCGGCCCCTGGTGACGGCGGACGACGACGTCATCTACCCGGACTACTGGCTGCAGATGCTGGTCGATGGCTGGCGGCAGCACCCCAGCGCGATCACCTGCTTCCGGGCCTATCGGTTCGGGCTCCGGCCCGACGGACAGCTCTCGCCCTATGCCCGCTGGAGCGGCTGCGAGTCGGTACTGCCCAGCCCGCTTCATTTCCTGACCGGTGTGGCGGGCGTGCTCTACCCGGTCGACATGCAACTGGCGCTGCGCAGCGCGGCTGACGCCTTCAAGACCCGCTGCCCGCGCGCCGACGACATCTGGCTCAACGTGGTGGCGCTTCGCGCAGGCGTGCCGGTGCGGCAGATCACGCCCGTCCGCAGGTCTTTCTACGAGGTTCCGGGCACCCGCGCCCATGGCCTGGCGCTGGGCAATGTCTGCGGCGGCGAAAACGACCGCCAGATCACCGCGACCTACACGCCGGCCGACCTGGCCCGCCTGCTCGAGGTGATTGCAGGCTGACCGGCCCGCCGCTGCCCTCGCCCGGCGGGGCGCGGGCCGGTGCCGAGCTAGACCGCAATGAACACCGACTTGGTCTCGAGATAGGCATCCAGCGATGCCTTGCCCATGTCGCGGCCTATGCCCGATTGCTTGTAGCCGCCGAAAGGCATGGACGGGTCCAGCGCGCTGTGGCAGTTGACCCAGACCGTGCCGGCCTTGATCTTCGGAATCAAGCGGTGCACGCTGGACAGGTTGTTCGACCAGATGCTGGCGCCCAGCCCATACGGCGAGTCGTTGGCCCAGGCCGCGACCTGGTCGATGTCGTCATAGGGCATGGCCACCAGCACCGGACCGAAGATCTCCTCCTGGACCACACGGTGCTTGTGATCCACATCAGCCAGCACGGTGGGCCGCACGAAGAAGCCCTTGCCGCCCATGCGGCCGCCGCCGGCCATCACGCTGGCGCCTTGCGCGCGTCCGACGTCGATGTAGTTGCACACCCGCTCCATTTGCTCACGCGAAACCAGCGGCCCCATCTGCGCCGCAGGGTCAAGACCGTGTCCCATCGGCATCGCAGTGGCGATCTGCGCGATGTCGGCCACCACGCGGTCGAACATCTTCTTCTGCACGAACAGGCGCGAGCCCGCGCAGCAGACCTGGCCATGGTTGAAGAAGATCGCATTCGCCGCCCCAGCGGCTGCCACGGCCGGGTCGCAATCGTCGAGCACGATCACCGGCGACTTGCCGCCCAGCTCCAAGGTGAAGCGGGTCATGTTGTCGATCGACGCATGGCCTATCAGCTTGCCGACCTCGGTCGAGCCCGTGAAGCTGATCTTGTTGACCAGCGGGTGCGCAACAAGCGGCGCGCCGGTGCCCGGGCCGTCGCCGGTGATGACATTGACCACACCGGGCGGGAAGCCTGCCTCGGCGATCAGGTCGGCCAGATACAGCGCCGTCAGCGGCGTCTGCTCGGCGGGCTTGAGCACCACGGTGCAGCCGGCGGCCAGCGCCGAGCCCAGCTTCCAGGCGGCCACCAGCAGCGGGAAGTTCCAGGGCACGATGGCCGCCACCACACCCACCGCCTCGCGCCGCGTGTAGGTCACGAACTCGGCCTGCAGCGCATACGGAATCGAGTGCTCGCTGGTGCTGCCTTCGATCTTGGTCGCCCAGCCGGCCATGTAGCGGAAGAAGTCCACCACCAGGGCCATGTCCACGGCCTGCGCGATGCCCGCCGACTTGCCGTTGTCGATCGACTCGATCTCCGCCAGCGTCTGTGCATGGGCCTCGACCAGATCGGCCAGCTTCAGCAGCAGGCGCTGGCGCTGCACCGGGCGCATCCGGCCCCAGGGGCCGTCGTCGAATGCGGTGCGGGCGGCACGCACCGCGCGGTCCACATCCTCGGGGCCGGCGCTGGCGATCTCGCCGATCACCTCCTCGCTGGCCGGGTTGACGGTGGCGAAGGTCTTGCCGCTGGCCGCGGCCACCCACTCCCCATTGATGAACAGACGGTGCGCATGGCGGCCCAGAAAGGCGGCGGCCGGCGCGGACAACAGGTGCTGGATGTCAGACAGATTCATGGGAGGTGATCCTCTTGCGTTGAGTGGCGGGGAGCGGACTCAAGGCTAAGGAAAGGCCTCCAGGCACGGGGCACTGGGAGTTTCCCAGGGGTGAATCTGTTCTGTGGTGGAACAGCTGGCGCGCCGGCCAGCGAGGCTCAAGGGAGTCTGCCGCACGCCCTCCACGAGCAAGATCGGATCGGGCAGCGTGGCGCGCCCTAGGGTGCCCCACCCCGCATCTGCCGGTACACCCGCCCCCTCGACACGCCCAAGCGCCGAGCTGCCTCGCTGATATTGCCGCCGCACTCCTGCACGGTCCTGGCAATCAACTCCCTGCTGGCGTCGATGAGGCTGGGCGCGGCCACCGGGGCAGTCACCGGCGCGGCAGCTTCCGGCTCAGTGGCGCGAGCCCCTGCTGCCGCGAACACGCCCCGCGACCCATCCCGCGCCTGCAGTTGAACGCGCATCCACACATTCAGTCCGTTGGGCAGACGCAGCAGCGCCAGCTCGCCATGGCGGCTGTGCGCCAGCAAAGCAGCCATGGCCAGGCCCAGCAAGGCCTCTGCAGACCCAGCCTCGGACTGCGGCGCCTGCACACCCACCAGGCGCGCTGCCATGCCATTCATCCAAGCCACACGGCCGTCCGGCGCGATACCGATCAGCCCCGCCAGCGGCGTGCCCAACACGTCCGGGCTGGCCTGGAACTCGACCACCAGGTGTTCGCCCGACTGTGCGCGCAGCAGCCGGTTCTCTATCGCCGAGGCGTACATGCCGACCAGCGGTTGGGCATCGAACCCAAAGCCGCGGTCTTCGATCGACAGGTCGAGCACACCGGCGAGGCGCCCCAGCGTGTCGCGTATCGGTGCGGCGGCACAGTGGATGGCGGCCACCTGGTCGAAGAAGTGTTCGGGGCCGCTGACGCTGCAGGCCTGGCCGGTGCGCAGCACGACGCCGGGGGCATTGGTGCCCAGCAGCGACTCGGAGACGTTGACGCCCAGTCGGGCGAGATGCGGCAGCACGGCGGCTGACGGACCCTTGGTGGGCGCCTGGCTCAGTCGCACGATCATGCCGTCGGCGTCGGCCAGCAGCAGACGGCAGCCGGTGCCGCCCAGGGCCAGTTCCAGGCGCTGGAACGATTCGGCCGCGGCCTCGCACAGCTGGCGGCTGCGGCGCAGGGCACTGTCCAGCCGCACCGCGCTGACCGGCTCGAAGGCGACGCGCTCGCTGCCCTCGCGGCCGGCCCGCACGCAGCGTTGCCAGGACTGGATCAAGGCTTCGCTGACCAGGCCGGTGGGCGCCTCGCCGCGCTCGAAAAACCGCTGCCGGGCCCAGGCCAGCCGCTGCTCGGGCGTGGCGAAGAAGGGCTGGGCGGGCAGCGCCATGACGGCAGGAACAGAAGAACCTAGGCGTTCTCGACCAGGCTCAGCCCCAGCTCCCGCATCATCGCGTCGCGCATCACGAACTTCTGCACCTTGCCGGTCACTGTCACCGGCAGCTCGTCAACGAAGCGGATGTAGCGCGGCTGCTTGTAGTGGGCGATCTGGTCGCGGCAGAACTCGCGCACCTCGTCTTCGGTGCAGGCGGTGCCGGGGCGGGTGATGATCCAGGCGCACAGCTCCTCGCCGTAGCGCTCGTCGGGCACGCCGAAGACCTGCACGGCGGCGATCTTCGGGTAGCGGAACAGGAACTCCTCGATCTCGCGCGGGTAGATGTTTTCGCCGCCGCGGATGACCATGTCCTTCAGCCGGCCGACGATATTGCAATAGCCCTCGGCATCGAGCGTGGCCAGGTCACCGGTGTGCATCCAGCCGTCGCGCACGGCGTCCTGCGTGCGCTCCTCGTCGCCCCAGTAGCCCTGCATCACCGAGTAGCCGCGCGTGCACAGCTCGCCGGTCTCGCCGACGGGCACGATGCGGCCCTCGAAGTCGATGATCTTGACCTCGAGGTGCGGCAGCACACGGCCGACGGTGGCGACGCGTTTTTCCAGCGGGTCGTCGACAGCGCTCTGGAACGACACGGGGCTGGTCTCGGTCATGCCATAGGCGATGGTCACCTGCTGCATGTGCATGTCGGTCTGCACCTTGCGCATGATCTCGATGGGGCACGGCGCGCCGGCCATGATGCCGGTGCGCAGCGAGCTCAAGGAGAAGCTGGCGAAGTCCGGATGGTTCAGCTCGGCGATGAACATCGTCGGCACGCCATGCAGCGCGGTGCAGCGCTCGGCCTGCACCGCGGCCAAGGTGGCCTGCGCGTCGAAGCCCTCGCTGGGGAACACCATCCGGGCGCCGCGGCTGACGCAGGCCAGCACCGACAACACCATGCCGAAGCAGTGGTACAGCGGCACCGGGATGCACAGGCTGTCGCGCTCGTCCAGGTTCATGCAGGCGGCCACGGCGCGGGCGTTGTTGACGATGTTGTGGTGCGTCAAGGTCGCGCCCTTGGGCGCGCCGGTGGTGCCGCTGGTGAACTGGATGTTGATCGCCTCGGTGCAGCGCAGCGTGCTGTCCGCCGGCAGCGCGGCGATGTGGTGGGCGCCCAGCTCGATCACCGTGGCCCAGTTGAGCATGGCCGCCGTCGGCTCGTCGCCCAGGCGAATGACCAGGCGCAGATGCGGCAGCCGCGGCAGGCCATGCTGCGATCCCACGCCCAGGTTCTGCAGCATGCCCAGGTAGTTGCTGCTCTTGAACGCGGCGGCGCTGACGAGCACGCTGACGCCGACCTTGTTCAGCGCGTACTCCAGCTCCGACAGGCGGTAGGCCGGGTTGATGCTGACCAGGATGGCGCCGATGCGTGCGGTGGCGAACTGGGTGATCAGCCATTCCGCGCGGTTCGGCGACCAGATGCCGACGCGGTCGCCCTTGCGCACACCCAGGCGCCACAGGCCCGCGGCAGCGTGCTGCACTTGCTCCAGCAGCTGCGCCCAGGTCCAGCGCAGGCCCTGCTCGACGAACACGGCCGCATCGCGCTCGGGCCAGCGCCGCGCAGCCTCGGCCAGCAGGCGGTAGACGGTGTCGTCGCTCAGCGCCACGTCGGTGGCGCCGCGTACCAGCGACTGGCCATCGAGGGGCAAGCAAGGGGTCAAGGGGGGGGATGGGAACTGCATGAACGGGAGGTCCTAGAGACAGCCGGGCATCGGGCCGTTGAGCTTGAGCGTGTCCGAGGGCAGCTCGTCGAACATCAGCCGGTAATGCCGTGTGAAATGGCTGGCGCTGCTGAAACCCAGGGTGGTGGCGACGGCCGTGATGGGTTGGTCGGCCGTGAGCTTCAGCGTGCGCCGGGCCTCGTTGAGCCGCAAGGCGCGCAGATACGCTTGCGGGGTGGTGCGCAGAAACTCCTCGAAACAGTACTGCAGGCCGCGCCGGCTGGTGCAGGCAGCCCCGCAGATCTCGGGTATGCCGATGTCGTTTTGCAGATTGGCGCGCATGAAGTCGACCGCCCGCTTGACCACGCGCATGCGCGTGTCGGCGCGGCGCGGCAACACCGAGGCAGGGTCGACGCCCTCCCCCGTCATCGCCAGGGCCACGGTCTCGCTGAGTGCCTGCGACACCCAGTCGGCCGGACCGCTCGCCATCATCCCGCTCAGCGCTGCCGTGTTATCGCGCCGGTGCTGGTCGGCGGCCTGCGCGCTGATCGCCTGCAGCCGGCCGCGTATCGCCTCGGCGGCGCCGACCGGCAGGGCCAGATTGCGTTCGCGTTCGGCACGCTCCAGCCAGCCCAGCTCGGCCTGCGGCAGGCAGCGCTCGAGCAGATCGCGGTGCACGCACAGGCCCACCAGGTCCAGCTCGCCGGCACTGACAACGTCGTATTCGTCCCGGCTGGTCAGAATCATCAGCGATTCGCGGCCCAGCGGCCGCCCGGCGAACACCGCGCCATCGGCCACCGAGGTGGGCATGGCAATCGCGAGGTGATCGGGCGGCGGCGTGATCACCTCGCGCAGCCGGCGGTTGGTGCGCTCGCGCAGCAGGATGCCCTCGTCGGTCTCCAACTGCCAGGCGTAGCCGTCGAAGCGGCCGCAACCCAGCTGCTCGTAGGCCTGCCGCCAGCCGTTCAGGGCCTTGGCCTGATCGTCCACGTCCTGCGACTGGTGTTCGAATACGCGCGACATCATGGTCTCCGTCAGGGTGACGATGCTTCTGGGAACTCGGCCGCTGGGCGCAGGCCCTGCTCGGCGCGCTGGCGTTCCAGCTCGCGCAGCTGCACACGCCGGATCTTGCCTGAGATGGTTTTGGGCAGCTCGCAGAACTCGATCTTGCGGATGCGCTTGAACGGCGCAAGCCGGGATCGCAGAAAGGCGTAGATGTCGGCGGCCGTGGCGGCATCGGCCGCCACACCGCCGCGCAGCACGATGAAGGCCTTGGGCACCGCCAGCCGCAGCGCATCGGGGCTGGGCACGACAGCCGCCTCGGCCACTGCCGCATGCTCGATCAGCACGCTCTCCAGCTCGAAGGGGCTGATGCGGTAGTCCGATGACTTGAACACATCGTCAGCACGACCGACGTAGGTGATGAAACCACTGGCATCGCGCCGGGCCACATCGCCGGTGCGGTAGTGGCCACCGCGCATGGCCTCGGCCGTGCGCTCGGCATCGCCCTCATAGCCAGGCATCAGGCCCAGCGGGCGCGGGTCCAGGCGGATCGACAGTTCGCCCTCTTCGGCCGGCTGGCCATCGGCGTCCAGCAGGTCGATCCGGTAGCCCGGCAGCGGGCGGCCCATGGACCCGGCGACCAGCGGCTGGCCCGGCGAGTTGCCGACCTGGGCGGTGGTCTCGGTCTGGCCGAAGCCATCGCGTATCGTCAGCCCCCAGGCGGCCCGCACCTGGGCGATGACCTCCGGGTTCAGCGGCTCGCCGGCGCCGACCAGCTCACGCAGCTTCAGCCGCGGCGCCCAGGCCGCCAGCTCTTCCTGTATCAGCAGGCGCCAGACGGTGGGCGGGGCGCACAGCGACGTGACCGGACAGCGGGCCAGGATATCCAGCAAGGCCGTGGCGCTGAAGCGCGCCTGGTTGAAGATGAACACGCAGGCCTGCGCATTCCACGGCGCGAAGAAGCAGCTCCAGGCATGCTTGGCCCAGCCGGGAGACGAGATGTTCAGGTGCAGGTCGCCGGGACGCAGACCCAGCCAGTACATCGTCGACAAATGGCCGACCGGATAGCTTTGATGCGTGTGCAGCACCAGCTTGGGCTTGGCCGTCGTGCCGGAGGTGAAATACAGCAGCAGCGGATCGGTCGCCTGCGTCCGGCCATCGGGGATGAAGACCTCGGACTGCGCATAGGCGGCGTCGAAGGCCTCCCAACCGGCCAATGCCGCGCCGGTGGCGATGCGGGTGCAGTTGTGAAGGACGCCGCCAGGCAGATCGGCGAACTTCGCCGCCTGCAACTGCTGCACGATGACATGGCGCACGCCGCCACGCTCGAAACGGTCCAGCAGATCGTCAGGGCTCAACAGGGTCGTGGCCGGCACGACCACGGCGCCCAGCTTCATGCAGGCCAGCATCGCCTCCCACAACTCGCGCTGGTTGCCCAGCATCAAAAGCACACGGTCGCCACGGCGCACGCCCAGGCCGCGCAGGTGGTTGGCCACGGCATTGGAGCTGCGGCGCAGCGCGTCGAAGCTCAGGCGCAGCGCCTGCCCGTCTTCTTCGACGATCCACAGCGCCGGCGCGCCATTGCCCAGCGCCATCGCGTCGAAATAGTCGATCGCCCAGTTGAAGTGGCTCAGCTGCGGCCACTGGAAACGGGCCACGGCGGCGTCGTAGTCCTCGCGATGGGCCAGCAGCAGGTCGCGGGCCTCCGTAAATTGGCGGGCGGATGAAGTCATGAAGGGCAGGCTCCTGGAAGTCATGGTGTCAGGCCGGCAACTGGATGACACGCAGGCCCGCCGTGCTGGCCACCAGCAGCTCGCCCGAGGCCAGCACCAAGGCGCCGGTCAGGGTGGCACGATCGTCCAGACGCTTGAAGGCGAACTGGTCGCCGGCCAGGTTGCCGCTGAGCAGGCTGCCATCGACGCCGACAAGCACCGGCCGCTGGTCGGCTCGCAAGGCAATGGCCGTCAGCGAGCCGGCCTCGGGAATGGCTTGGTGCTTCCATGTGAGGCCGTCATCGCTGCTGCGCACCAGGTTGCCGCGCATGCCGCAGGCCAGCAGCACGCCATCGGCCAGCGCCTGGCCGCTCCACAGCGAACCCTGGTAGGGCGTGGCCACCAACTGCCAGTGTGAGCCGCGGTCCTCGCTGCGCAACAGGGCGCCGTTCTCGGCCGCGATCAGCCAGGTCGAGCGCGCGGAGACGAAGATGCGGTTCAGGTGGCGCTCTCCGGCCTCGCCGGGCAGCAGCTCGGCGCGCTCCCACTTTGCGCCGCCGTCCTGCGTGCGCAAGGCGAAGCCGAAGCCGCCGACCGCCAGGCCATGGCCGTCGGGCTCGACCCGCACGGCCAGCAAGGTATCGGTGACATCGATCCTGCCCTGCACGCGGGTCCAGGTGTCGCCGGCATCGCCGGAGCGCAGGAGGGTTCCGCCATGGCCAGCGGCCCACAGCGTGCGCGCGTCGGTGGCATACACCGCCGTCAAGGTGGTGCGCGTCGGCACGGCCCTGGCCTGGCGCCAGCGCTTGCCCTGGTCGTCCGACAGCAGAACATGGCCGCGCTCGCCGACCGCGACCAGCCGCTCGCCAGCGCGGGTCAGGTCCAGGCAGGCGCTCCTGGCGGCCAGCGGGCGCTGCAGGGCTGGCGGCTCGGCCTGCGAGTGGCCCAGCGTGGGCAGCGCAGAGGCGCCCAAGGCAACGAGGCAACGGCGGCGTGCAAGGTGCATCGTGGCAGCTTTCATCTCAATGCACCATGAACGGCCGGTGCACCGGGCCCCGGCGCGGTATCAGCAAATCGATGCATACGGCGAGCGCGGGCAGCAGGGTGATGGCCATGACCATGTTCAGCATGAACATGAAGGCCAGGAGCAGACCCATGTCGGCCTGGAACTTCAGCGGCGAGAACACCCACGTCGCCACACCCACCGAGAGCGTCAGCGCGGTGAACACCGTGGCGATGCCGGTCTCGCGCAGCGCCTGCAGGAACGCCGGCACGATGGCAACCCCGTCGGCCAGATACAGCTGCAGCCGGTTGTAGATGTAGAAGGCGTAATCGACGCCTATGCCGACGGCCAGCACCATCACCGGCAGCGTCGCAACGGTCAGGCCGATGTTCAAGGCCTTCATGAACCAGTAGCCAATGAAGGTGGCCACCGTCAACGGCAGGCAGCAGGCGACAACGGCCCGCCAGTCGCGATAGGTCAGGAATACCAGCACGACGATGGTGGCGTAGACATAGAGCATCATCGGCAGCTCGGTGGCCTCCAGCACCTCATTGGTGGCGGCCTGCACGCCGGCATTGCCGCTGGCCAGGGCGACGGTCACGCCCGCCATCCTTTCGCTGGCACGGAAATCCTTCACCACCTGGACCGCGCGCTTGATCGTCTCTGCCTTGTGGTCGGCCAGGTAGGCCTGGATGGGCAGCACCGTGCAACGCGGGTCGTACAGGCCCGAGCCCTCACCAACCAGGCCGATGAAACTGGCCATCGAGCGCGTATCGCGCGGCAGGTCGCCCCACTTCGGATTGCCTTCGTTGAAGCCCGCCGCGCCGAGCTTGACCAGGGCCGGCAGCGCATGGGTGCCGATCACGCCGGGCGTGTTGGCCAGCTCCCAGGCCAGGCTGTCGATATAGGCCATCTTGCGGAAGTCGTGGCAGCTGTCGGGCGCGGTCTCATTGACGATGGTGAGCACGTCCAGGCCGACGGCGAACTTCTCGGCGATGCTGACCGCGTCGCGGTTGTAGCGGGCGGTATCGCGCAGCTCGGGTGCACCGGGCTGCACGTAGCCGACATGGCGGTCGCGGCCCTGCCACAGCGCCAGCACGAACAGCAGCAGGCCCGCGGCCACCACCCAGGGCGCGACCCGCGGCTCGGCCACGCGGGCCAGCACGCCGATGCCCAGCTCGCGCTTGCGGCGCAGCAGCTGCATGCGTGTGCCCCAGCCGCTGTCCAGCTTCACGAACGAGGCCAGCACCGGCAGCATCACCAGATTGGTGACGATCTTGTAGGCAACGCCCAGCGAGGCGGTGATCGCCAGCTCACGGATCGCCGGAATCGGGATCAGCAGCAAGGTGGCGAAGCCGACCAGGGCGGTCAGCAAGGCCATCGTGCCGGGAACGAGCAGGCCGCCGAAGCTGGCCTTCGCCGCATCGAACACGCTCTTGCCGGCGCTGATCTCCCGGGCGATGCTGTTGATCTGCTGCACGCCATGCGAGACGCCGATGGCGAACACCAGGAACGGCACCAGCACGGCCAGCGGGTCCAGCCCATAGCCCAGCAGCTGCAGGCTGCCGAACTGCCAGACCAGGGACACCAGCGAGCAGCTCAGCGCCACTGCCACGAAGGCCCAGGATCGGCAGTACCAGAAGACCGCCAGCGCCGTCAGCACGAAGGCCAGCGCGAAGAACACCAGCACGCCCTGCGCGCCCTCGGCGATGTCGCCGATCTGCTTGGCGAAGCCGATGATCTGGATCTCGATGTCTGCGTCTTCGAACCTGGCGCGCAGTTCCTGTTCGATCTTCGGGCCCAGCGCGATGTAGTCGGTGGCCTGTCTGGTCGCCGGGTCGACATCCAGCAGATCGGCGGTGACCATGGCCCCGGAGTCGTCACTGGCCACCAGGCTGCCGACATAGCCACCCTGCACCACGTTGTCGCGGATGCGGGCGATCGTCGTCGCGTCGAGCTTGTCGGGTGTTACGTCGCCGCCGATCACGTCGCGGGCCTCGTAGCCCTGCTCGGTGACCTGCATCACACGCGTATTGGGCGTCCACAGCGAGCTGACCGAGCGCCGGTCGACGCCCGGCAGGTAGAGCAGCGCCTGCGTCACGTCGTTGAGGCGCTTCAGCCCCTTGGGCGTCCAGATTTCGCCCTTGCGGGCATGGACCACGACGATCAGCCGGTTGGCGCCGAACAGCTCGTGCTGGTGCTTCAGAAAGGTCTCGGTGTACTCGTGGCCCAGCGGCAGCTGTTTGCCGAAACCGGCGCTCATGTGCAGGCGCGCGGCGAACACGCCCATCACCAGCGTGATCAGCGCCAGCAGCAGCAAAAGCGCCTTGCGGCGACCGAAGAACAGCCGCTCGCAGGCCCGCACAAAGGTGCTCAACATGGACGGCGTGGCCTAGAAGTTGAAAGCGAGGCTGGCCGACAGGTTGTCGCGGTCGCGCATCAGGTTGCTCAGCCCGCCGCCGAAGAAGGCCGTGTAGCCCAGCTGCAGCTTCCAGACCGAGCCCTTGTCGAAAAGCATGCCCAGGAAGAGCGAACGCCGCCCCTCGACAAAGGGCAAGGTGTTGGGCGAGATGCCCTTGACATCGTGGGTGAACACGGTCGATTGCGTCAGGTTCCACTCGCTGCCCCAGACATGCGGGTAGCTGAGATCGAACTCGAAGGCATAGCCCCAGGAGGTCTTGTCCGGCGAGGCGTAGGACGGGAAGATCAGGTAGGGGATCTGGCCGATCTTCAGATTCGGGTAGTGGGTGACGGCAACCTCGGCCAGCACCGTTCCCTCGGCCGCGCCCAGCGCCTTGACCAGGCTGCCCATCGGCGAATTGACCTCGGTGAAGTACAGGCCCGTCAGGTTGGCCTGGATCTTCTTCTCCTCGGTATAGCCGCGCACCGCGATGCGACCCTTGGCATCGGCGTTGGCCGGATCGAAGATGCTGTACTTGCCGGTGAAGGGCACGCTGCCGTCGATGGCCACCGAGTCGCGCGGCCGGTACGACAGCTCGCCGCCCACCGCCACCGGACCGGCCTTGGTGTTGAACGACAGCCCGATCAGGTTCTTGTCCTGCCCGTACTCGTTGTAGTAGCCGATGCTGGCCACGTTCTGCGACGCGTAGGCCGGGTCAGTGAACAGCGTCGTGAACGGCAGCTTGTCGTGGTATCGCTGGTAGTACAGCGAGAACTCGGTGTCCATGTTCTGCGGCTTGAAGCGCAGGGCCAGGCCGAACTGCTTGCCCTTGGGCGGCAGCTTGTCGTTCTCGAAGCCCAGCACATTGATGCCCGGCTGTATGCCCGCGCCGATGTCGCCGCAGGGCGTGGGCGGCACGCACAGGCCGGCCCCAGCCAGCAGCGAGCTGGGGATGTAGGCCGGACGTTGACCCGCGCCGACGATGTCCGCCGCCGAAAAGAAGGTGCCCACCGGGTCGAAGCGGAAGGCGTTCCACTTGAACTGGTAGTAGGCCTCGGCGCTGAGCGTGTTCGTCAGCCCGGTGTTGATGCTCAGCATCGGCGCGGGGCGCAGGATCTCCTTCACCTGGGTGCCCGGCGTGTGCAGCTTGCGCAGGTCCAGCGCATTGATCTGGTTGATGCCGCCGATGATGAAGATGTCCTCACCCCAGCTCAGCACTTGGTTGCCGAGGCGCACGGTCGCGTTGCGGTCGTCCAGCCAGCGGAAGTCCTTGGACACCCAGACATCGAGAAAGGTCAGGTTGTGCACGGCGATGTTCTTCGCCGCGGACGACAGCTCGGTGCGCCGCGTGTCGCCCGCCTTGCTGTCCAGCACCCAGCTGGCGCGCACCAGCGCCCGCCATCGTTCGGTCGTCTTGACGCCCAGCTCGTGCGTGCCTTTCAGGGCGGCAGAGACGATGTCACCCTGCTTGAAGTTCAGGTTGCCGTCGTCGCCGTTCAGCACATTGAAGTCGGGGTTGGCGGCGGCGTCATTGCCGGGACCGTTGATCAGCGAGCCCAGCGAGGCACCGGTAGGCACCGACCCGCCGTTGTCGTTGCCGACGGCGAGGCGGCTGGGCTTGCTCAGGCGTCCTTGCAGGCCATAGGAAATCGTCGAGTTGAAGTCGATCGCGGTGCCATCCTCGGTGGTGGTACTGGCGGCATGGGCCGTGCCGAGGCTGCTCAGCGCGGCGGCCGCAGCAATGCTGCCGCGCAGGAACGTAGCGCGATGGGTCATGGCAAAACCTTTCAGCGTGCGCCGGCGCGGCGCAGTTCGTCGGCGTTGAACTTGTTGGTGTCGATGCGGCCTTCACGGCCGGCCAGCCAATCGGTCTTGCCGTCCTGCGGCATGTTGTCGGCCATGTAGCGGCCCACATTCAGGTCGTAGGCGACATAGCCTTGGTAGACGCAGGCGGGCAGCTCCCACGCGACGTAGGGATAGGACTCCTGCACACGCCAGACCTTGCCCTGCGCGTCGTACAGGTCGGCCGAGACCATCATCCAGGTGTCCTCGTCGAGATAGATCACGCGCTTCGGGAAGGTGTGGCGCTGGCCGGCCTTCACGTTCGCCTCGATCTTCCAGACGCGGTGTGCCTCGTAGCGGATCAGCTCGCGCTTCGGGCTGTCGGGGCCGAACACCTGGTCCAGCTTCTTGCTCTGGTCGTTGAAGCGGAAGGTGTTGTAGGGCACCATCAGCTCCTGCTTGCCGACCAGCTTCCAGTCGTAGCGGTCCAGCCGCCCGCCGAACATCGGGTACTGGTCGACGGCGAGCAGGTTCTCGTAGCCCGGCACCGGGTTGTCGTAGGAGAAGGTCGGCGCGCGGCGCACGCGGCGCTGGCCCGGGAAGTAGAGCCAGGCGTCGTTGTCCTTGTTCAGGAAGTAGTGCAGCAGGATCAGCTCGCCGGTACGCGCCGGCGGGGTGACCACCTCGTTGAGCAGGCGGTATTCAACGCCCTCGCCGTCCGGGATCGGCTTGCCGGCCAGATTGCCGTTCGGCGTGACGGTCCATTGATCCTGCACCAGGGGCACGAACTTGGCATCGCCCGGCTGCGAGAACACGGTCGAGTAGCGCTCGATGCGGCCCTCGCCCAGCCAGCGCAGCTTGTGGTTCCACATCGCCTCGGCGCCATTGGCCGGCATTGGGAACGGCACGCCGCCGGTGACGGCCTTCTCCAGATCGAAGCCATTGGCGGCCAGCTTGGCCTGGCTGGCGTTCTTGCGCGTGTTCTCGTAGACGGCGTCCGGATAGCCGCAGCTGCGCCTCGTCGGATAGATGTCCATCCGGTAGCCCTTGACCGATCTCAGCAGGGCCAGCTGGCCTTCGCTCAGACGGTCCTTGTACTTGTCGGCGTTGGACGCATCGATGCTGAACAGCAGCTTGTCACCGGCATAGGGGTCGGGCCTGGCCTGGCCAGGCTTCCAGCCGGCGGGCGCCTTCATGTCGCCGCCGGACCAGGCCGGAATCGAGCCGTCCCTGTTGGCGGCACGCTCGGCGCCCATGGGCGTGAGCTCCTTGCCCAGGGATTCGGGCCCGGCCGCAGGGACCGAAGCCGCCCAGCCCAGCATCGCCAGCGCGGCGCACAGTGTGTTGATTCTCATGGCATCGCATTCTTTGAAACAGATCAATCGATCTCGACATTGCGGCCCAGGGCCTGCTCTTTGAGCCGTGCGCGCGCCGCGGCCACGTCCAGCAGCGGCACGGCGCGGGCCCGCTTCACTTCGGCCGCGCTGTAGGGCTTGTGGCCCTCCGGCAATGAGGCCTTGGCCATGCCGCCCAGCACCCAGTTGGTGACGTCGGCGACCTGGCTGTCCGTCAGGCCCGAGCCCATCACGCCGGGCACGCTGACGACGAATTCGCGCCCCCCCTCCAGCCGCAGGAAGTGGCCCAGGCGGCGCATGTCGGGCACGTTCCCCAGTGCCGAGCCCGAGCCGTCGATGCCGTGGCAGCCGGCGCAGTGCACGACGTAGAGGCTGCGCACGCTGGTTGTCATGGCGACCGACTCGGCGTTCGCCCGCGGTGTCGCTTGTTGACCCAGGCCACCGGCCCAGGCGGGGACGGACAGCAGCAGGGACAGAAAGGGCAAGGCGCGGCGCAGCATCTCAGTGCCCCAGCACCTGGTCGCGGCGCTGGCGCGTCTGCGGCGGGCTGCCGGCCCGCTGGCGCTGCGCCTTGAATTCGTCAGCGCTGAGTGCCGATTCGTCCGAGCCCTGCAGCCGCTGCAGATGGTTTGCGATCGCCGCCAGGCTGGCGTCATCGAGCTGCCCGCCGAAGGCCGGCATGCTGCCGACAAAGCTCTGCCCATTGACCTTGATCGGCCCCGACAGGCCATGCAGCAACACCGCGGGCAGATAGCCGCGGTCGGCGCCGAGCTTGGACCAGTGCGCGCCCTTCAGCGGCGGCGCCAGGCCCACCGTTCCCGAGCCGTCGACCTGGTGGCAGGTGGCGCAGTGCTGGGCGAACAGCGCGGCGCCGTCCGGCCCGCCCTGCGCCGCGGCCGCATTGGCCGTGGCCATCAGCAGCGAGGTCAGCAGCAAGCTCACCAGCCTGCTCATCACGCCACGCCCACGATCACCGAGGTCGTGCAATGGAACATCGAGCTGGTGTTGGCCATGCACCAGTTGATGTCGTTGTGCACGCCCAGCCGGTAGCCAGGGCGCTCGCGCTCGTTGTTGTTGCACAGGCACTGGCCGCAGGCGCCCTTGCCGCAGCAGTCGTTGTAGGAGACCAGGTAGTGGCGGCCGTCCTTGGGATTCAGGCAGGTGCCGACCCAGCTGACCTTGGACGCCTCGGTGCCCGGTGGGCATTGCGTCAGGCTGCCGCCGCAGCAGGTGCACAGATGGCCGTCGAAGGCGCAGTAGCGCCAGTACTCGCACTGCGTCGGGTCTTCGGTCTTGTCCAGCTTGGGCATACCTGCCGCCTGTGCGCCCATGAACTGGCCGCTTCGGTCGAAGGGCAGCATCGGCAGCGCGGCGCCTCCCACCAGGGCCACGCCCAGGCGCGTCAGCAGGCTGCGCCGGCCGTGGTTGTGGGCCACCTGGCGCACGCGGCGCTCAGTGTGCGTGTCGATCAGATTGAAGAGCCAGCGCATGGGATGCTCCGTTGAAGGCCATGAGGTCGGGTCAGGCCGCTGCCGGGCCGCTCAGGTATTGCTGAATGTGGGGCGTGTGCATGTCGTGGGCGTTGAGCAGGCTGTCGAGCTGCTCGCGGGAATTGACCAGGCCCTTGGCGGCCACCACGCCCTGCGCATCGAGCAGCACGGCATAGGGCAGGCGCGAGACGCGGAAGCTCATGCCCAGCTCGGGCGACAACACATAGGGCAAGGCCTGCAGTTTTTGCTCGCGCACAAAGCCCAGGTGGTCGGCATCGCCATCGCTGGCCAGCACGACACGCAATGCCTTCTGTTCATCGCGGGCCAGGGCCTTGAGCACCGGGATCAGCTTCTTGCAGACCGGGCAGGTGGGCGCCAGGAAGAACACCAAGGTCGGCGTGACCTGTGCGCCGCCGATGGCGACCGCCTCGGACTGGATGCCGGCCAGCGCAAAGCTCGGCGAAGCGGCGCCTACCGGCGGGCCTGCATCGGTGACCAGTGCGCCCATCGGCGCGACGCGCTCGAACAGCACGCCAACCTGGCGCGACAAGGCCCACAGCATCAGGCCCAGCGCCATCACGGCCAGCCATAGCAAGACCACAGAAATCGTCAGTGCGTCCATGAGGTGCTCCCGGTGGTTTGAGTGCGGTGCCCGGCCGCATGGCGCAGGACCTGGTTGAAGGCGGCGTAGAGCGGCACGGCCAGCAAGACGCTGGCGGCGACGACGGCAAAGTCGGCGAGGCCGATGTCACGGGCAGACATCGGCACGGCCACCAGCAAGGCCACGGCCAGCAGCACGCCGTTGCGGGCCACCAGCAGCCAGCTGATGGGCAGCGGTGCGCCACCACAGCCGCAGTCCAGCGCGCGGCGGTGCAGGCGGTGCCAAGCCATCACCGCGGCATAGGCGAACAGCAGGCTCGCGGCCAGCACCGCACCCAGCTCGCGCCAGGGCGTCAGCAGCAGCAGTGCGGCCAGCAGCTCCAGCGCCGGCAGCAGCCGGGTTGCCAGGCCCAGCAGCGCGAACGGCACGCCGTAGGCGGCCAGATGCTGCTCGAACAGCGGCAGGTCGGCCAGCTTGGCCAGCGCCGCGTGGCCGAACAAGGTGGCGGTCAGCGCGGCGGCAATCCACACGCCCAGCGGATCCAGGGTCAAGAGGGTAGACATGTGCAGCCCCGCGGCTCAGTCGTGTGACTCGAGCAACAGCGAGGTCTCGCCCGCCTGCTTGACGGTGGCCATGGGCTTGAGCTTGCCCGCCCCGCTCCACTGCCAGACGCGCATCGCACCGGTTTCTCCATCGAGCGCCTGCAGCCGCTGGCCGTTGCGCGACAGGGTCAACGAGGCGGTCTGATGGCCCGGAGCCGTTGCCACGCGCCGGCCGGAGTTCAGATCAAAGGTCCAGAGCTGCTTGGCCGGCCGCTTGTGCGAGCCTTCGGTGCCCTTGTCATGCATGCCGACGACCAGATAGCGGCCCGCCGCATCGACGCTGAACAGCTGGTAGCCGCCAGGCCGCCAGCCCTCGCGCTGCTGTTGCGCCGTCACCAGACTGCGCGTGGACTTGACGACGGCCACCGGCCCGCCCAGGTCCAGCTCGGTCAGCATGCCCTTGAACGAGACGAACCAGTAGCGGTCACCGACCTGCTCGGCATGGTGAAACCAGGCATCGGCGTCGGCATCGAACAGCTTTTCCGTCGCCTGCCTGTCGGTCACCTGGCCGACCTCGTCCAGGGTCACGGTCGCCACCTTGCCGTCGCCGCACAGCATGGCGAATCGGCTGGCATGGCTGGCGGAAGGCAACAGGCCCCAACAGCCGGGCGTCTGCACCTCGTTGACGGTCTGGCGCTGAACCAGGTCGACCACGCTGATCGAGGTGGCCGGCGTGGCGTTCTGCACCAGCACGAAGCGGCCATTGGCCGTGGTGCGCACCAGGCCACGGTAGCTCAGCGCCTGGGCTCGCTTGGGCGGCAGCGAGATCTCGTGCTTGAAGCCCAGCGTGCTGGTGTCATGCACCTCCAGCACATCGGTGCGCTCGCCGCGGGAGCCGCGGCTCAGGTGGGTGGTGGCCAGGTAGAGCTCATCGCCCTTGGCGCTGAGCGTGAAGTTGCCGACATAGCCCGCCGAGATCATGCCCAGCAGCTTGCCGCTGCGCGGGTCCCAGACGCGGATGCGGCCATCCTGGATATGGTTGATGGCGACGTCGGCGACATAGACGCGCTCGGTCTGCGTGGGCGCCAGCACCGTCACACCCAGGGTTTCGGCGGGCAACTCAGGCGCTGCACCAGCCTGGCCCGTGGCGGCACCCGAACCCAGCGAGGCCAGCAACAGACCCGCCGCGAAGACCCGCTTGCGCCCGGCCCGCCCCCGCGTTTCTCGATTCATCACCATGATCAGCCCTCTGTCTACCAAGCCGGCGAAATGCAGGTATTGGTTGTTGGAGCCGAGTTTGGAACTGCGCGCAATCGTCGAATATCACGTTTCGGCAAGAACCCCCCTGCACGGGCAAACCCCTACACGCATGAAGCAAGTCTCGACGCCATCAGGCACAGGGCTGCTTCGCGGCGGGAGCTGCCTTTCCGTGTGCGCTGCCTAACTCACAGTCCCGGCCAGAAGCGGATACCCGCAAGCGGCTGGTTCCGAGCGGATCATTGGCACAGATCTCTGGTGCGGTCCGCTTTCTTGTCGACCCCATTCGCCACGGATGCCATCAGGGCCAGCGGGCTGGACACTCCGGCTCCGACACCCTGATCGCGCATACGCTGAAGAGAACTGCTGTCAAGACGACTGCTACTGAAGACGCTGTGGGTCACAGTCAGACGCGCGATCTCACTCTTCCAGGAACAAGTCCGCGACCATGGAGCGAAGCCACCGGTTCGCTGGGTCGTGCTGGTAGCGTTGATGCCAATGCTGCTTGATTGCGAACGTCGGAAACTCGAATGGTGCGGAAAGCGATTTGACCTTCGCGATCCGCACCAGCATTTGCGCAATGCGTTCGGGAACCGTTGCCACCAGTTCGGTGTTGGCCAGCAAATTGCCGACGCCGGGTAAGGTGGGCAGCGACAAGGACACGTTCCTCTCAACCCGCAGGCGATCGAGAGCCTGCTCCACCAGATCGTGCCCGGTGCCCGGTGCCGTGATGACGACGTGCTTCTCTCGCTTGAACAGGTTCTCGGTCAGCCGCTGCTGGATGCGGGGGTGATCACGCCGGACGACGCACGCGAAGCCCTGGTCGAAGAGCTTTTGCTGGTAAAAACCCGCCTCAAGTTCCGGCATGAACCCGACGGCCAAATCGGCGTCGCCCGACTCGAGGAGCCGTGGCGTGTCTGATGTGATGCGAAGCACATCGACACGAACCTTGGGTGCGAGCTTGCCCATCTTGTTGATCAGCGATGGCAAGAACTCCAGATGGCTGATGTCAGTCATCGCGATATGGAAGTGTCGCGTTGACGTGGCCGGCTCGAAGACCACCTGCTGCCGCGTCGCCATGCGAAGGAGTTCGAGCGCCTCCCGCAGCGGCTGCGCCAGGACATCCGCGTGCGGCGTGGGCATCATCCCCGCCCCGGTCCGCACGAATAGCACGTCGTTGAACTGCCTGCGCAGGCGTGCAAGCGCCAGGCTGACAGAGGTCTGCGCGAGCCCCAGGTTCTCGCCCGCCCGCGAGACGCTGCGCGTTTTGTAGATCTCGTCGAAGACGGCCAGAAGCTTGATGTCCATTGTTCAGGTTCCTCACGGTTGCGGTCTCGCAGCCCTCGGTGCTGGTCATCGCGAACACAAGGCCAGCAGGTGCCGAACCAGTATGCAGTTTTCCGCTGGATAGTATCCTGTCCATGGCATGGACTTAATGAAGGTCAGTCTCTACTCTTACCTGGCGCGCACCGACTCATCGTCCGTTCAACTCTCGCCACCGGAAAGAGACACCTCATGCACCGCCGCTACTTCTTACGCTGGATCTCCTGCTGCGCCATCCCCTTGCTCGCTTCAACCGCCTTGGCCGAAGACTGGCCCAAAGGTCCGGTGCGCGTCATCGTGCCCTACGCGGCCGGCTCGACGCCCGACCTGCTGGCGCGGCTCGTCTCCGAGCGCCTCGCCGCTCGCCTGGGCAAGCCGCTGGTCGTTGACAACAAGCCAGGCGCCGCCGGCAACTTGGGCACCGATGCCATCGCCAAGGCGGCGCCCGACGGTCAGACCATCGGCGTCAGCATCGCCGGCCCGCTGGCCGTGAACACGCTGTTGTTCAAGAAGATGCCGTACGACCCGGCCAAAGACCTCGAGCCAGTGACCATCGCAGCCACCCAGCCCGCCGTGCTGATCGTGTCGAACAAGATCGCGGCGTCCAACATGGCAGAGCTTCTGGGCCTGCTCAAGAAGAACCCCAAGAAGTACAGCTTCTCCTCGATGGGTGCCGGCACCGTGTCGCACCTCGGCATGGAAGCGCTGGCCTCGCGCACTGATGCGGACGTTGTGCACGTACCTTACGGCGGCTCCGGCGCCGCCGTCACGGCGGTGATCTCAGGCGAAGTGGACATGGCGCTTCTTCCCGCGGCGACGGTGATGCCGCAGATGAAGGCGGGCAAGGTGAAGGCGCTTGCCGTTGCGTCAGCGCAGCGCTCTGCCACGCTGCCGGACCTGCCGACGCTGGCCGAGTCGGGTGTCGCGGACGTGCAGGCCGACGCATGGATCGGCTTCGTCGTGCCAGCCAGGACGCCCGCGGAGATCACCAAGCGGCTGCACAGCGAGCTGGTGCAGATCCTCGCCGAGCCAGCGATCCGCGAGAAGCTGGGCCTGGCCTACATGGACCCGGTAGCCAACACCCCTGCGGAGTTTCGCAGCGTGCTTGCGGCCGACTTGGCGCGCTGGAGGCCGGTCATCCAGAAGCACAACATCACTCTGGATTGAGGCGCACATCATGAGCAATTCGTTTTTGATTGCCGAACCCTCACGCGAAGTGCCGCTGTACGGCGAGTTCGACGTGGTCGTGCTCGGTGGCGGCCCTGCGGGTATCGCGGCGGCATCGGCAGCGGCTCGCAACGGCGCGCGAGTGCTGCTTGCCGAGCGCTATGGCTTCCTCGGCGGCATGGGCACGGCGGCAGGCGTCACCAACTTCTGCGGCCTGCACGCCAATGTGTTTGGCACGATCCGCCAGGTGGTGCACGGTGTCGCCGACGACCTGCTCGAGCGCATGCGTGAACTCGAGGGACTGAACGAGCCGCACCTGATCTTCGGCAAGACCTATGCACAGGCCTACGACATGTCGGCGTTCAAGTGCGCTGCAGATGCGCTGCTCGTCGCCGATGGTGTGCAGCTGTTGTTCCATGCGCTCGCTGCAGGCGTGCTCAAGGCAGCCAACGGGCACATCGAGACCCTGCTTCTCGAGACCAAGTCCGGCCGGATCGCGGTGCGGGCAAAGCAGTTCATCGATTGCTCTGGCGATGCCGACCTCGCGCACTGGGCCGGTGTGCCGACCTCGAAGGGCGACGAGCAGGGCCACATGCTTTACCCCACGCTAATGTTCCGCGTCGGCAACGTCGATGCCGACAAGGCCGGCGAAGCGTGGAAGACGATTCCAAAACTGATGGACGATGTCGAGGCGGCGGGCGAGTTCTCCTTCCCCCGGCGGGGAGCCATCGTGCGGCCACAGCGCCACGCTTACGAATGGCGCGTCAACGTGACGCAGCTGAAGAACCTGGATGGTTCGGCGACGGACGGCACCGATGCCCGTTCCCTCAGCGAAGGCGAACTGGAAGGCCGGCGCCAGATCGTCGACTACCTTCGCTTCCTGCGCTGCAAGGTGCCCGGCTTCGAGGGCGCCTATGCGCTCGACATTGCGCCGCAACTCGGCATCCGCGAGACGCGCCGGCTGGTCGGTGAAGCCATGCTGAGCGCTGACGACGTGCTGAATTGCGTTGACTTCGACGACACCATTGGCGTCAACGGTTGGCCGCTGGAAATGCATGTGGCAGGCGACGTGAAGTGGGCTTGGCCGCCGATTCCCGAGTCGCGCGGCTACAACCATCTGCCTTACCGCATGCTGCTGCCGCGACGCGCCAGCGCAGGCGGCGTCGACAACCTGCTCGTCGCGGGGCGCTGTGCGTCGATGACACACGACGGGCAGTCGGCGGCGCGTGTCACGGGCGCCTGCTTCGTGATGGGCCAGGCCGCCGGCACCGCGGCTGCACAGGCGATACGCCGGGGCCATTCGGTGCACGACATCGACATCCGCGAGTTGCAGCGGACATTGGTCGAGCAGAGCGCATTTCTTGGCCATGAGGATACGCCCCAGTGAGCGCCAAGGAGCGTTCGGCAGGAAGGCCCACCTCAACGAGGAGACACCATGCGGTTCTATTTGAATGGCTACAGACCGGGCGACCCGGACTTCTGGCCGGCGAGTCCCGGTGCTGAGAACCGACTTGCGCAACTCCCCGAAGCTGTCGATGTCCTGATCGTCGGCAGCGGCCCGGCAGGGACGTTGCTGGCGGCACAACTCTCGACCTTTCCCGGTGTCTGCACGCGGCTCGTCGAGCGTCGCAACGGTCCGCTCCAACTGGGCCAGGCCGACGGCGTGGCGTGCCGCACGGTGGAGATGTTCGAGGCCTTTGGGCTGAGCGCCAAGCTGGTCCGTGAAGCCTATTGGGTCAACGAGACAACCGTGCCGCGCTGCGCGAGCGGAACAGCGTCGACAAGGTCATCGCGATAGCGCAACGTGTGCTGCACCCCTACAGGCTTGAAGTCCGCGACGTGGTGTGGTTCTCGGTCTACGAAGTCGGCCAGCGCGTCACCGATCGCTTCGACGACGTGCCGCCAGAGCAAGCCGGGTCACGGCTGCCACGCGTGTTCATCGCCGGTGATGCCTGTCACACGCACAGTGCGAAAGCCGGGCAAGGCATGAACGTGTCGATGCAGGACGCGTTCAATCTCGGATGGAAGCTCGTTTCAGTCCTTGAGCAACGTGTCGGTCCGGAGCTCCAGCGCACCTATTCAAACGAGCGCCACGCCATTGCCCAAGGCCTCATCGACTTCGACACGCAGTGGTCGAAGATCATGGCCTCGCCACCGAAGGATCCGGATCATCCTGAGCTCGGCGGCGTGGACCCGGCCGAGCTTCTGGCCTATTTCGTCAAGTCGGGGCGCTACACGGCCGGTGTCGCAACCCACTACCCACCGGCGACGGTCCTGACCGCCCAGGCGACCCACCAGGACCTCGCAAGCGGCGAGGTGCTTGGCATGACCGCCCCGCACCACACCAGCCAGCAGTTCGTTGGTTTCCTGGGCGATGTGGTCGATAGCCAGCCTCAGGGTCGCGAAATCCACGTCATCTGCGACAACACCAGCAGCCACAAGACCGACCTCGTTGACACCTTCCTGGCTGAGCACACGAATGTGCGGATCCGCTACACGCCCACCTACTCGTCGTGGCTCAACCAAGTCGAGAACTGGTTCTCACGCATCCAGCGCAACGTGATCAAGCTAGCCTTCGGGGTGAGACGCTCAGACAACTGTTTTGATCACCATGCGGCACGAAACGCCACTCCAGGAGCTCGTGTCGGCGCAGAATGGCTATGCCGCAGTCGGCAGAGTGGGATGGAAGCGCATGCGACAGCCCAGGCATTCACGGTTGCGCAGACTGTGTGTCTGCGCCCGGACGGAGGCTTGTGCATTTCGGCCGGGGGAGCACGCCGCGAAGTGCAAGCCGATGCTGACCGAGCCCACATCGGTACTGACCAGCATGGCATGGTTGCAACGACCGCGACAGCGCCCCACTCCCCCGGCAGCTCACCTGCCAAGCTGCGACGTGGCGTACCTGTGCGGCACCGCCGATATGCGCTCGACGTGCTCACGAAATTTGCGCGGGCCCGAGAGCCCGTAGGAGACGGCCATGAGTTCAAGATCGAGTGGGGTTGGGCTGCTCATCGCGGCGTTTGCAGCGATTGCCTCGGCGGACGACGTGAAGCCGAAGACCGAGGTCTACAAGGCGTCGACGGTGAACGTCGGCAACATCATTCCACCTCGGGTGGTCGGGCCGTGCAAGCCCGGCCGCTGCCCCTTCGCGGGGCAGAGCGTGACGATGCTGATCGTGAAGGAAGCCAATGAAGGAGCGATTGGCGAACTCAGGAATGAATTCGAGGAGGCCACTGGCGCGAAGCTCAACCTGGTTCAACTGACCCACCAGGATCTCTTTCCCACCTTCATGTCCGATCTGACCACCCGTGCCGGCAAGTACGACGCCGCGTACGCGGGTGCCTGGTGGCTGGGTGAACTCGTGGCCGGCGATTTCATCATGTCCTACGACAAGTACTTCGCGGACCCACGTTTCCCGAAGTGGAGCATCGATGACGTCCTGCCCGCGCCGCGCAGCCTGCTTTCGTACGCCGGCAAGAAGTACATGGTTGCCAACGACCATGATGGACAAGTCATGTACTACCGACGCGATCTGCTGGAAGACGCGAAGCATCGGGTGGCGTTTCGGCAGAAGTACGGCTACCCGCTCGACGTCCCGAAGACCTGGGCGCAGTTCCGGGACGTGGCCGAGTTCTTCAACGGCCGGGATCTGAACGGCGACGGCGAGCCCGATCACGGGCTCTCGATGCATCTGAAGGTCGGTGCCCAGGGCATGTTCCATTTCATGTCGTTCTCAGCGCCGTTCGTGATCGGCCCGGACAATCCAGAGCTCTACTGGTTCGATCCTCAAGACATGAAGCCGCTGATGGCCGGCCCAGGGCATGTCCGTGCGCTCGAGGCCTTGGTGGATCTGATCAAGTTCGGACCCAAGGACATGCGCGCCTGGGACCTTGGCCAAAGCTGGGACTACTTTCTTGCGGGGCGCGCAGCGCTCACCTTCACGTGGGGCGACCTGGGCGCGCTGGCGCAGGCAAAAGGCAGCAAGATCAAGGGCAAGATCGGCTCGGCACCGGTACCGGGCACCGGCGAGTACTACAGCGTCGTGCGCCACAAGTGGGTCACCACCGCGCAACCCAATGTGATCGGCAACACCACCGGCGGGTCATGGGCCGGCGTGATCTCGAAGTACTCGAAGGCGCCGGAGGCCACCTACTATTTGCTCGCCTTGTTGGCCACCAAGGAGAAGTCCAAGGTATATGCGGTTCGCGGCTGGGACGGCATCGACCCCGGGCGCACTTTTCATTTTCTGCCACCCGATGGCAGCGGGCAGATCAAGACCTATCTGGACGCCGGCTGGAACGAGGTCGATGTTCGAGACTATCTCCATGCCTACTACGGGAACTTCAGCAACAAGCTGCAGTTCCCCTATCTGCGCATTCCGGGCGCCTTCAGCTATTGGCAGGCGCTCGACGTGCACTTGAGCGAGGCGGTGGCCGGGCAATTGAGCGCGGAGGCAGCGCTGAAGGCCGTCGCGGTCGACTTCGAGGAAATCACCCTCCGTCTCGGGCGCGAACGGCAACGAAGCGCGTACCGGAAGTCCCTGGGGCTGTAGATCGATCGCGCCACGACGCCTAGAAACGCCGGCCAAGGTCTTCAGCCCGATCTTGCGCCAGAAGAGACTCGGCCGGTCTCGGTTCCCCGAAGTTCGTCGATGACTTCGTCAAGTCGCCTGGACACCTTGCGCAGCATGTCGTCGATGTCGGCGTCGGGTGCGCCCTCCAGGCAAGCTCGCTCCAACGCGGCGGCAGCTTCCTGCAGCGAGTGCATGCCGAGCGTGCCGGCCTGGGCCTTCAGGTCGTGGGCGGCGCGCATCGCGGCGGAGGCATCGCCCGCGGTGCGGGTGGCGCGGAAGCGCTGCACGAAGTCTGCCTCGTTTTCGCGGAATATGCCCAGTACGCGTCGATACAGCGCCTCGTCGCCTCCGGTGCTGGCGAGGCCGCTTGTCGAGTCGACGATGGCCAACTGCGGCGGGCGGATTGCGACGGCAGCGGCGGCGCCGTTGGTCACCGAGCCGGCCGGCTTCACCCAGCGCGCCAAGGTGGCGAACATCTCGTCGACCACGATGGGCTTCGCGATGTGGTCGTTCATGCCCACCGCGAGCGCGGCTTCGCGGTCGCCGACCATCGCGTTGGCAGTCATCGCGATCACCGGCAAGGTGCGAAGCGACGGTTGCCGGCGCAGTGCCTGCGTTGCCGCGTAGCCGTCCATGACGGGCATCTGGCAGTCCATCAGCACGGCGTCGAAGCGCTCGCTGGCCAACATCTCCAGCGCCTCCGCGCCGTTGCTGGCGACGCTGACGACGACGCCGGCGCGTCCCAGCAGATCCACTGCGAGCTCCTGGTTGAACACGTTGTCCTCGACCAACAGGATGCGCGCCCCAGCCAACGCCGCCCGATGGTCGACCCGGGCCACCGCGCGCCTCCCGCCGCGTGTCGTGGTCAAAGGCTTGCGTCCGAGCGCCGTCGTGCAGGCGTCGAGCAGGTCCGAGGGCGTGATCGGCTTGGTCAGCAGGGCACCCACCCTCAACCGTCGTTCGGCCAGGCGCTGCCGCACCTCTTCACGACCGAAGGCCGTGGCCATGATCACGATCGGGGCCGGGTGACGCAGTGCAGCCCGCTCGGCGAGCGCCCCGGCGCAGGCCACGCCGTCCATGCCCGGCATCTTCCAGTCAAGCAGCAGCAGCTGGTACGGCTGGTCGCTCGCGTCGGCCTGCACCGCTCGCACGAGCGCCTCTTCGCCGCTGGCCGCGGCATCGACCCGCAGGCCGAGTGCCAGGCCCATGGCGACGAGCAGCTCGCGCGCGACGGCGTTGTCGTCGACGACCAGCGTCCGGGTGCCGCGCAGGGCCTCGTCATCCCAGTGCGGCGGTTGCGCATCGACGCCGATCTGCAGCGCGAAGCGCAGATCGAAGTGAAAGCGGCTGCCGCGCAGCGGCGCGCTCTCGACCGCGAGTTCACCGCCCATCAGGTGCACGAGGTGCTCGCTGATCGCCAGCCCGAGGCCCGTGCCGCCATAACGCCGGCTGGTCGAGGTGTCCGCTTGCGTGAAGGGCTGGAACAGGCGCTGCTGCTGTTCCGCGCTCATGCCGATGCCGGTGTCGCGGACCTCGAAGTGCAGCCGGGCCGACGCGCTGTCCTGGTCGAGCAGCTGCACCGCGACGACGATCTCGCCGTGGTCGGTGAACTTGACGGCGTTGCCGCCCAGGTTGAGCAGCACCTGGCCCAGCCGCGACGGGTCGCCCATCAGCGCAGCCGGAAGTTGCAGCGGCATGTCCAGCAGCAGTTCCAGGCCCTTCTCGTCGGCCTTCATGCTCAGCACGTTGACCACGTTGTCCACCACGTCGGCGAGACTGAACGGAATGGTCTCCATGTCGAGCTTGCCGGCTTCGATCTTGGAGAAGTCGAGGATGTCGTTGATGACGCCCAACAGCGATTCGGCGGAGGTGTGGGCCTTCTGGATGTAGCTGTGCTGCCTCGGATCGAGGCCGCTCTGCAACGCCAGATGGCACATGCCGAGGATCGCGTTCATCGGCGTGCGGATCTCGTGGCTCATGTTGGCCAGGAAGCTGCTCTTGGCGCTGTTGGCGACCTCGGCGGCGCCCTTGGCACGCTGCGCCTCGGCGAACACCGACTCGAGATGCGCGATGGTGTCCGACATCCGCTGCGTCATGGTGTTGATGCTGCGTGCCAGCTGTCCGATCTCGTCGCTGGATTCGACCGCTGCGCGCGCCGACAGGTCATCCGCCGCGATCCGTTCGGCGACGCCGGTGAGGCGGCGCACCGGCCCCACGATGCTGCGCTGGAATCGGTAGGCGAGGGCGACTGCCACCAGCACCGCCAGCACAGCGACCGCCGCAGCCACGAGGCGGGCGTCCGCGATGCTGCGAACCGCACCGTTCAGTGCGGTGCCCAGCTGCGCCTGCTGTTCTGCCGTCAGCTTGGCCAGGCGCGTCAGCATCACTTCGGCCTGCGGCGCCACCTGGGTGCGGTACAGATAGAGGTCTTCGTAGGCACGATCGCCGTTCTGAATACCGATGATCCGCAGCGCGAGCTCCGTCACCAGGGTGCGTTGGCGCGCGAGGTCGTCGAGCAGCGCGTTTTGCGCGTCGTCGAGCAGAGCACGCTTGGCCACAATCGAGTGCCAGGCGGCGGCATTGGTGGACAGCTGCGGCCCATAGGCCAGCTTGAAGCTCAGCTCACCCGACGCGCCGTAGGCGATGAGGTTGGTCACCATCGCGTCGAACGAGGTCTGAAAGCGCAGCAGGTCCGCCACCAGTTCGCGCGCTTGCGGACTCGACGCGCGTCGCCCCTGCAGCTCGCTGATGCGGGCGATGTCGTCCAGGACCTGAACCCGCGTCGCCTGCACGTCGACGCGCGACAGCCTCAGCGCGGGCTGGTTCTTGAGCGGATTGTCGTGAAGGTCGAACAGCTGTTTCGGCAAGCCTTCCCAACGGACGTAGTCGGCGGTCAGTTCGCTGACCAAGCGGGCTGCGTCAGCCTCAGGCCAGCTGTTCGACATCGCCTGCAGAGAGGCCAGGCTGGCCTCGAACTCGCGTCGTGCGGTCTGGTATTGGTGAAGATCCTGCGGGTCGCTGAGCACCAGGTAGCCACGCACGTGCAACTGCATGCTCAGCAGGCTCGCCTGCGCCCGCGTCGAGGCGAGCGACGCGGGGCGGCGCAGGTTCTCAGCCAGGCCGATGTCGCGCGTCAGGCGCTGCCCACCCAGGAGGGCGAGCACCACGACGAGCACGGTGATGCCGGCCAACGCGCCAAACGCCGCCTTCAGCTTGCCACCGATGCCCAGCGTGTACCGGTCCCCGCCGCCCGCCGCGGGTGCGCTGTGCGCCCCGGCGGTGTCTGTGGGTGCCACTGGCATGTTCATGGGCCGGCGTCGGTCGATTCATCGCGGCAGGCCGAGCGAGGCACGGTAAGCGCTGCGCTGCGGATTGCGCCCGAGCCGGACCGTGATCTCCTCGAAGTCGACGGATGCCGCCTTGAGTGCGGCCTGCGGGCTCAGTTGCCCGGTCGCTGCCGCGGCGAGTCGCAAGTCCAGCGACTGCCAGTAACTGAAGGCCCCGGGGATGCGAAGGTAGGGCAGCTGCAACGGGTTGCTGAACGTGTCGTCGTAGGCCTGAAGGAAGTCGTGGACATCGGCAGAGTCCCACCCGGCGCTCAGGTAGTCGTCCAGCTTCCCGGTGCCTGCGGGCGGCAGCAGGTGATAGCGACGCCCCGGGTCGATGCCGTCCCAGCCGCGCGCGGCATACACGCGCGACTTCGGCTCCGAGGCCATCAGCGCCAGCAGGTAGTAGGTGGCGGCCGGGACCTTGGAGAATCGCGAGATCACCCCCGCCCACGAACCGCCGGTGGTGTTGCCGACGCGATTGGGCCGCTCGGTCTTCACCCACTTCTGCCGGACGACGTCGTAGTACTCGGGCGTGCCGGGCAACTGCGCGGAGCCCACCTTGCCACGCACCCGGCTGCCCGGCTGCTGCGCCAGCGCGCCGAGGTCTCCCCAGGTCAGCGTGAGCGCCGCGCGCCCGGCGAGGAAATGGTCCCAGCTGCGGCCGAGGTCCCAGTTGAGCATCTCCTTCGGGCCGAAGCGCACCAGATCCGTCAGCACGGTCAGGGCGCGGACATGGCCGGGGCTGTCCAACAGCGGCTTCATGGTCAGCGGGTCGAACCAGTACAGGCGCGGGTTGGCCGGGCCGATCACGAAGGGCGCGGAGAGCGACATGAAGTGAAACATGCCTTGCGCGCCGACCTTCAGCGACAGCACCAGGCCGTGGTCCGGCTCGCCGTCAGCGTTGAGATCCTTGCCGTTGAAGTACTGGGCCACGTCGCGATACTGATCCCAGGTGGCCGGTACCGCCAGCGGGTAGCCATAGGCCTTCTGGAAGGCCGCGCGGTGCGTCGGGTCGGCCAGCAGATCGCGCCGGTAATACATCACCTGGCCGTCGTGGTCGTTTGCCACCATGTACTTGCGGCCGCCGAACTCGAGCAGGCTGCGCGGCGCCGGCAGCACCTGATCGATGTCCCATGCGGGGAACCGCGGATCCTTGTAGAACCGGTCGTACCGGATGATGTAGTTGCCCCCGATCAGCTCGCCGAGCCACCAGGCGCCCGCGATGCAGGCGTCATACCTGCCGGTGCCGTTGATCAGGTCGGACATCAGGTTGGCAAACAGCTCCTCGTGGGGCAACTGCACGATCTCGAGCGTGGCACCTGTGGCGGCTTCGTACTCCTGCTTGATCTCCAGCATCGGCCCGCCGATCCCCTGGGTGTCGACGACCATCACCGTCACATGTTGACCCGCGAACGGGCAGCGCCCCGGTTTGCAGGGCTCCACCACCCGGGGCGGGACCACGTCGCCGGGACGCACCACGGTGGTGTTGGAACCCTTAGCCCTGGGCGTCGAGCCGGCACCTTGTGCCAGGCCCGCAACGAGCAGACCCATGAAGAGTGCCGACACGGCCCGCGCTGACCAATGCTTCACACCCATGCTCGTCTCCTCAACGCACTCCGAGCAACCCTTGGATGCGTCCGCGGGTCTAGCTCGCCTCGTCGGGCGATCATGATCTTGCGCCTTCGACGCCGATCTTGGGGCTGCCCGGGCCGCTTTCAGGGTAAACGACAGGATTGAGCCTCCTGACGCGTTCGCGGCTCGTTGAACGGACTGCAGGCGCGCGCCTCATATCGAGCGCTTGAGCGCTGCCGACTGGATTGGCGCCCATGTGTTGCTGAGCGCCCAGGGCCGTGAGGGACGATGAAGGCCTTTTCCTACGGCGCTTCGGTCAGATTGACTATTCCGCGCGCTGAGACATGGCGCGATATTTGGTTCTTCCCGAAGGAGATATCCATCATGCTAAAGCGACTTTGCGTCTTCATCCTCAGCGGGGCAACACTCGCCAGCCTTGGCGCCTGCGTGGTTGCCCCTCCGGCCAATCGGCCGGCATACGGGCACGACAGAGACGCGGACGGCGTACCGAATCGGTATGACCGAGACCGCGATAACGATGGCGTGCGCAACCGCAACGATGACCGACCGGACAATCCATACCGCCGCTGAACCGATAGCCGCAGCCGGGCCGCCAGCGCCTGGTGCGCGCGGCCCGCCACAAGCCCTTGACTCGGCGCTTGCGCCCGAGAAACTGCTGCGCTACCCCTCGCCCCCTGCTCGCCCCACCTTGCCCAGCGCCAGCGCCGCCGCCGCGGTGCGCGTCTCCACCCCCAGCTTCTCGAACACATGCTCCAGGTGCTTGTGCACCGTGCGCGGGCTGGTGCCGAGGATGTCGCCGATGTCGCGGTTGGTCTTGCCCTGGGTGACCCAGTACAGCACCTCGGCCTCGCGCGCGGTAAGCGGGAAGGCCTGGGCCAGCGCCTGCAGCAGCGCGGCCTGCGACTCCTCGCGCAGCACCATCAGCCACTCGCCTTCGCTGGCCTGGTCTTCGTTCATCGCGTGCAGCGCCAGCGTGATGCGGTGGGCGCCGCGCTCCAGCGCCAGCGTCAGGGCCTCGCCGCCGGCGCGGCGGCGGGCGGTCTCGCGCTGCACCCAGGACAGCAGCTCCCGCGGCATCGCGCTGTCGTTCTCGGGCGCGAAGTGCACCTCGATCAGGCGGCGCGCCAGCGCGGTCTGCCAGACGCGCTTGCCGTCCTGCTCGCGCACCACCAGCGTCGCGTGGCCGAAGGCATCGAGCGCGTTGCGGGCCTGGCGTTGCGCGCGCGCGCTGTGCAGGTGGGCGGCGATGCGGGCCAGCACCTCGCGCGGGCGGATCGGCTTGGTGACGTAGTCGACCCCGCCAGCGCCGAAGGCCGCGACCACGTGCTCGGTATCGGTCAGGCCGGTCATGAAGACGATGGGGATGGCGGCGGTGCCGGGGTCGGCCTTCAGCCGCCGTGCCACCTCGAAGCCGTCCATGCCGGGCATCACGGCGTCGAGCAGCACGATGTCGGGCTGGGCCTGCGCGGCGCGGGCCAGCGCGGTCTCGCCGCTGGTGGCGACCAGCACGGTGTAGCCCGACTCGTCGAGCGCGTCGTGCAGCACCGCGAGGTTGTCGGGCACGTCGTCGACGATCAGCACCACGTCGGTGGTGTTGGGGTCGAGCATCGCGGCGGGGCGGGCTTGTTCAAACCCTGCGGAGGTCATCGAGTGCTTTCTTCAGGAGGCCGTTCATCGCGTCGAGCTGGAACTCGCGCGCCATGGTTCTGAGCCGGGCGACAAAACGCGCGGCGGGCGCATTCTCCGCTTCGATCTCGTCGAGCTTGCGGGTGATGCCGCGCAGGTAGCCCAGGCCGACCAGGGCCTGCAGCGCCTCGAGCTGGCCGGCGTCGGGGTAGGTCTCTGGCGTGGCCGGCTCGGCGGGTTCGGCCGGCGCGGCAGCATGCTCCAGCCAGCGCAGCTGCAGCTTGGCGCCCAGCCAGTCCAGCAGGTCGGCAACCCGCACCGGCTTGACGAGGAAGTCGGCTGCCGGCAGGCCGACGTCGTTGTCCAGCCCCTTGTCGAAGGCGTTGGCCGAGACCACCGCCAGCGGCGCCGGGCTCAGGCCCTGGGCGCGGATGCGGCGCATGGTCTCCCAGCCGTCGATGCCGGGCATCGCGAGGTCCATCAGGATCGCGTCGGGCTGCAGCTCGGCCAGCCGTGCCAGGCACTCCTCGCCCGAGGCCACCGCCTCGATCTGGAAGCCCAGCGGCTGCAGCAGGTCGGCCAGCAGCATGCGGTCGGCCTCTTCGTTGTCCACCACCAGGATGCGGCGGCGCGCGCCCAGGTAGCCGCTGCGGTGGATGCGCGGCAGCTCGCGCTCGGACGCGCCGGAGCGCAGCTCGGGCAGGAACAGCCGCAGGCTGAAGGTGCTGCCGGCGCCCGGCGTGCTCTGCACCGTCATCTCGCCGCCCATCAGGTCGGTCAGCATCTTGGAGATGGTCAGGCCCAGCCCGGTGCCGCCGACCGACGCAGTGCCGGCCGCCGAGCCTCGCACAAAGGGCTCGAAAACCCGCTCCAGCTCGCGCGCCGACATGCCGGGCCCGGAGTCGACGATCTCGAAGCGCGCCATCTCGCGCGCATGGCTGACGCGGAACGCGACCTGGCCCTGCGTGGTGAACTTGACGGCGTTGCCCAGCAGGTTGATCAGGATCTGGCGCAACCGGCGCTCGTCGGCCCGCACCAGCTCGGGCAGGCGGCGCTCGGCGTCGAAGACGAAGCGGATGCCTTTGGCCGCGGCCTGCAGCTCGAACAGCCGTGCGATCTCCTCGACGCAGTCGCGAAAGCGCATGGCCTTGACGTCCAGCGTCAGCTTGCCGCCCTCGATGCGGGCGACGTCCAGCGTGCCTTCGATCAGGCTCAGCAGGTGGTCGCCGCCGCGCCGTATCACGCTCACCGCCTGGCGCCGGTGGGCCGGCATGGCCTCGTCCTCCTCCAGCAGCTGGGCGTAGCCGAGGATGCTGTTGAGCGGCGTGCGCAGCTCGTGGCTGATGGCGGTGATGTAGCGGGTCTTGGCCTGGTTGGCGGCGTCGGCCAGGCGCTTGGCCTCCTGCAGTTGCAGGTCGGTCTGGCGGTGCGAGGCGATCTCGCGCATCAGCGCCTCGGTCTGGCGCGTGCTCTCCTCCTGTGCCACCTGGCGGCTCTTGTGGGCCAGCACCAGCCACCAGGCCACCACCGCAGCCACCAGCAGCAGCGCGGCATAGGCCTTGATGAAGCCGGCCTGCAGCGTGGGCTCCAGCAGCTCGGTCACACCCGGCACGGCGCGGCCCGCCAGCGCTCGCAGCTCCTGGTGGTAGAGCAGGCCGAACAGGCCGCCCAGCAGCGGCACGATGGCCAGCATCAGCAGCAGGTACTGGCCCAGCCCTGTGTCGACCTGGGCCGCGAAGCGCTGCGGCAGCAGCCGCGCCAGCACCGCCGCCCAGCGCGCCCAGAGCTGGTCGACCAGGCGGGGCTGCGGCTTGCAGCGGTCCTGGCAGCGCGCGTCCAGCGTGCAGCAGAGCGAGCAGATGCCGCCGCCGTAGGCCGGGCAATGGGCCATGTCGTCGCGCTCGTACTCGCGCTCGCAGACCACGCAGCGCTGCAGGCGCTTGTAGGCGCCCTCCTCCTGCGGCCCGGCCACGGCCTCGGGCTGGCGCGCCAGGTAGTAGCGCCCGCCGGTGGCCCAGGCGATCAGCGGCGCGGTGACGAAGGCGGTGACCAGCGCGATCAGCGCCGAGAAGGCCTGCGCCATCGGGCCGAAGGCCCCCAGGTGCGCGGCCACCGAGAGCAGCGAGGCCAGCCCCATCGCGCCCACGCCGACCGGGTTGATGTCGTACAGGTAGGCCCGCTTGAACTCGATGCCCGGCGGGCTCAGGCCCAGCGGCTTGTTGATCACCAGGTCGGCCACCACGGCCATGATCCAGGAGATCGCGATGTTGGCGAACAGGCCCAGCACGCCGCCCAGCGCCTGGAACACGTCGAGCTCCATCAGCATCAGCGCGATCAGGGTGTTGAAAACCATCCACACCACCCGCCCCGGGTGGCTGTGGGTCAGGCGCGAGAAGAAGTTGGACCACGCCAGCGAGCCGGCGTAGGCGTTGGTGACATTGATCTTGAGCTGAGAGACGATCACGAAGAGCGCCGTCGCCGCGACCGCCCAGCCGTAGTGCGGGAAGACGTACTCGTAGGCGGCAAGGTACATCTGGTTGGGGTCGACCGCGCGGTCGGCCGGCACCATGTGGCCGAGCGCGAGAAAGGCCAGCAGCGCGCCGCCCAGCATCTTCAGCACCCCCGGCAACACCCAGCCCGGCCCGCCCACCAGCACGCCCAGCCACCAGCGCCGCCGGTTCTCGGCGGTGCGCTCGGGCATGAAGCGCAGGTAGTCCACCTGCTCGCCCATCTGCGTGATCAGCGCGATGCCCACCGTCATCGCGGCGCCGAAGAGCTGCAGGCTGAAGCCGCTGCCCTTGCCGTTTTCGCCCGGGTAGCTGGCCAGGCCCGAGAGCAGGCCGGGGTTCTCCTGGAAGACGAAGAGGTAGGGCAGTATCAGCATCGCCAGCCAGAGCGGCTGGGTCCAGACCTGCAGCCGGCTGATCATCGTGACGCCATAGGTCACCAGCGGGATCACCACCAGCGCGCAGACCAGGTAGCCCCAGGCGGGCGGGATGTCGAAGGCCAGCTCCAGCGCATAGGCCATCACGGCCGCTTCGAGGGCGAAGAAGATGAAGGTGAAGCTGGCGTAGATCAGCGAGGTGAGCGTGGAGCCCAGGTAGCCGAAGCCGGCGCCGCGCGTCAGCAGGTCCATGTCCACGCCGTAGCGCGCGGCGTAGACGCTGATGGGCAGGCCGGCGAGAAAGATGATCAGCCCGGTGGCCAGGATGGCCCAGAAGGCGTTGGCGAAGCCGTACTGCACCAGCAGCGTCGCGCCGACGGCCTCCAGCACCAGGAAGGAGGCGGCGCCGAAGGCCGTGTTGGCCACCCGCCACTCCGACCACTTGCGGAACGACCGCGGCGTGAAGCGCAGCGCGTAGTCCTCCAGCGTCTCGTCCGCCACCCAGGCGTTGTAGTCGCGCCGTATCTTGATGACGCGCTGGGCGGCCGGCGGGCGCGGCTCCGCCGGGCCGGAGGGGGCGCGGGCGGGTGACGGATCGGCGGGGACAACGGAGCCGGGCATGTGGGCGGAGGAGCGGACGGGGAGCGGGAACAGCCCCGCAGACGTTCAAGAAACGCACCCGCTTGCGGGCGGCCCCGGGCGAGCGCCTGCACCGCCATGGCTTGCGGCAGGGGCTGGCGGCAGTGGGATGCGCCACTTCGGGGCCATCTCAAGGTCGCCGCGCACCTAATCGGTGCCGAACCCACAAAAGAAAACAGCAGCGCGCGGAATAATCCGCCACCCTCCGGTGTTCACCGTATGTCCTCAACAACTTCAGGAGCACACCGACATGCAACGCAAATTCACCCTCTCCGCCCTCTCGACGATAGCCCTGCTGGCCCTCGGCAGCGCCGCGATGGCCCAGACCGCGCCGGCCAAGGTCGCCGACGGCGTCTACGTCGGCGCCAACGGCATGACGCTCTACACCTTCGACAAGGACACCACGCCCGGCAAGAGTGTCTGCAACGGCCCCTGCGCCACCAACTGGCCGCCGCTGATGGCCGACGCCTCGGCCGCCGCCAGCGGCGACTGGACGGTGATCACCCGCGACGACGGCGCCAAGCAATGGGCCTTCAAGGGCAAGCCGCTCTACTTCTGGGCCAAGGACACCAAGGCCGGCGACAAGACCGGCGACAACGTGGGCACTGTGTGGCACGTGGCCAAGCCTTGAGAGACTGAGCACCGCCCACGCCCGACCTGTGGAGCAGATCCTCGCGCACATCCCGGCGCTGCGGCGCTACGCGAGGCTGCTCACCGGCGACGCGGCGCGGGCCGACGATCTCGTGCAGGACACGCTGGAGCGCGCCTGCCAGCGCTGGGCGCAGTGGCAGGCGGGCACGGCCCTGCGCTCCTGGCTGCTGACGCTGATGCACAACCTCTACCTCAACCACCTGCGCGACTGGCGCCACGACGACGGCCATGCGGCGCTCGACGACGTGGCCGAGGCGGGCCACGAACCGATCCTGCAGCGCGGCGAGCAGCTCGACATGGAGCGGGCGCTGGGCCGGCTGCCGGCGGCGATGCGCGAGGTGCTGCTGCTGGTGACGGTGGAGGAGTACACCTACCAGGAGGCGGCGGGGATTCTGCAACTGCCGATAGGGACGGTGATGTCGCGGCTGCACCGGGCGCGGGAGCAGTTGCGCGGGTTGCTCTCGCCGGCGCTTGACGGCCGGGGGCCTGGGCTGCAACTGGTGAAGCGATGAGCGAGCGCGACGACCCCGTCACCGAGGACGAGCTGCATGCCTTTGTGGACGGGCAGCTCGAGCTGGCGCGGCTGGACGCGGTGCTCGCCTGGCTGGGCTCTCACCCGGACGATGCCGTGCGCGTGGCGCATTGGCATGCGCAGAGGCTGCAGTTGCGGCAGTTGCACCGGGCTGTGGATGCGGGGGCGGCACCAGAGGCGATGGCGCAGACGGTGCTGAGGGCGGCCTCGCCCGCCTCGGCGCGGCGGCCGGCCTGGATGCAGGCTGCCGCGGCGGTGCTGGTATTGGGCGTCGGGCTGGGCCTGGGCACGGCCGGCGGCCGGTGGTCGGCAGCGCAGCAGCGCAGCGAGACGCTGGCGACGGCGCCGCCGGCCTTCGTGCGGGATGCGGCGCTGGCGCATGCGGCGTTTTCGCCCGAGACGCGCCACCCGGTGGAGGTGGCGGCGGCCGAGGAGGCGCACCTGGTGCAGTGGCTCAGCCGCCGGCTCGGGCAGCCGCTCAAGGCGCCGCAGTTGCAGGACCGCGGCTTCCGGCTGCTCGGTGGGCGCCTGTTGCCGGGCGACCCCAGCCCGCGGGCGCAGTTCATGTACGAAGACGCACGCGGCCGCCGGGTCACGCTGTACGTGACCGTCTTCCCCGCCGACAAGGCGCCGGCCGAGACGGCCTTCCGCGCGGTGCACGAAGGCTCGCTGGAGTCCTTCTACTGGGTCGAGAGCCGCTTCGGCTATGCGCTGGCGGCAGACCTGCCTTCGGCTGACTTGATGGCGCTGGCGCGCGACGTCTACGCGCAATTGTCACGCTGAGCCGGCGCGCGGCGCCTGCCCGGCCAAGGCCTGCTACGGGTGCGCGGGCGCGGCCTCCACCACCTCGTCTTCATTGCGCCGGTGCGCCAGCCGGTAGAGCAGCGGCAGCACCAGCAGGGTCAGCGCGGTGGACGACAGGATGCCGCCTATGACCACCGTGGCCAGCGGGCGCTGGACCTCGGCGCCGGTGCCGGTCGCCAGCGCCATCGGCACGAAGCCCAGCGAGGCCACCAGCGCGGTCATCAGCACCGGGCGCAGGCGTGTGAGCGCCCCCTGCCAGAGAGCCTCGTCGAGGCCGAGGCCCTCTTCGCGCAGGCTGCGGATGAAGGTCAGCATCACCAGGCCGTTGAGCACCGCCACGCCCGACAGCGCGATGAAGCCGACCGCCGCCGAGATCGAGAGTGGGATGTCGCGCAGCCACAGCGCCAGCACGCCGCCGGTGAGTGCGAAGGGGATGCCGGTGAAGACCAGCAGGCCGTCCTTCAGGTTGCCGAACATCGAGAACAGCAGCACGAACACCAGCAGCAGCGAGACCGGCACCACCACCTGCAGGCGCTGCGTGGCCGATTGCAGTTGCTCGAAGGTGCCGCCCCAGCGGGTCCAGTAGCCGGCCGGCACCGCCACGCGCTGCTGCATCGCCGCCTGTGCGTCCGCGACGAAGGAGCCGATGTCGCGGCCGGTGACGTTGGCGCTGACGACGATGCGCCGCTTGCCGTCCTCGCGCGAGACCTGGTTGGGGCCGGGCGCGATGTCCAGCGTGGCCAGCTCGCCCAGCGGCACGTAGGCCGTGCGGGCGTCGCCGCCCTCGACGCTGCCCGCCCCCTTGGGCAGCGGGATGGGCAGGCGGCGCAAGGCCTCCACGTCTTCGCGCACGGTGTCGGGCAGGCGCACGACGATGTCGAAGCGGCGGTCGCCCTGGAAAAAGGTGCCGGCCTCGTGGCCGCCGATCGCGGTGGCCACCGCGGCCTGCACCTCGCTCATGTTGAGGCTGTAGCGGGTGGCCTTGGCGCGGTCGATGTTGACCGTGAGCATGGGCAGGCCGGTGGTCTGCTCGACCTTGACCTCGGTGGCGCCGGGCACGGCCTGCAACACTGCCGCGATCTGCTGGGCGGTGGCGCCCAGCACCTCGTTGTCGTCGCCGAAAATCTTCACCGCCACGTCGGAGCGTATGCCCGAGATCAGCTCGTTGAAGCGCAGTTGTATGGGTTGGGAGAACTCGTAGTTGCTGCCCGGCACCTGGGCCACCTCCTCGCGCACCGCCGCCAGCAGCTCGTCGCGCGTCCTGCGCGGCGCGGGCCACTGGTCGACCGGCTTGAGCATGATGTAGCCGTCGGAGATGTTGGGCGGCATCGGGTCGGCGGCGATCTCGGCGGTGCCGGTGCGGGCGAAGACACGCTCGATCTCCGGGAACTTGGCCTTGAGCCGGCTCTCGAGCTGCTGCTGCATCGCCACCGACTGGCTCAGGCTGGTGCCAGGGATGCGCAGCGCCTGGACCGCGAAGTCGCCCTCGTTGAGGTTGGGCACGAACTCGCTGCCCAGCCGGCTCGCCACCGCGGCCGAGAAGAGCACCGCCACCGCCGCGAAGGTCAGCACCACCGGCGCATTGGCCAGCGCGGCCTTCAGCGCGGGCTCGTAGCGCCGGTGCGCCCAGCCCATCAGCGCGTTCTCCTTCTCGGCCACGCGGCGGCCGATGAACAGCGCCACCGCCGCCGGCACGAAGGTGATGGACAGCAGCATCGCGCCCAGCAGCGCCAGCAGCACCGTGTAGGCCATCGGGTGGAACATCTTGCCCTCGACGCCGGTGAGCGCCAGGATGGGCACGTAGACCACCATAATGATGAGCTGGCCGTAGAGCAGCGGCCGGCGGGTCTCGCGCGCCGCCGCGAAGACCTCGTGGAAGCGCTCGGAGCGCGTCAGCGGCCGGCCCTTGTGCGACTGCGCATGGGCGAGCCGGCGCACGCAGCCCTCGACGATCACCACCGCGCCGTCGACGATGATGCCGAAGTCCAGCGCCCCCAGGCTCATCAGGTTGGCGCTGATGCGGTAGCCCACCATGCCGGTGAAGGTGAAGAGCATCGCGAGCGGGATCACCATCGCGGTGATCAGCGCCGCGCGGATGTTGCCGAGGAAGAGGAAGAGCACCGCGATCACCAGCACCGCGCCCTCCAGCAGGTTGTTGCGCACCGTCGCGATGGCCTTGTCCACCAGCACCGTGCGGTCGTAGACGGTGACGGCCTTGACGCCGGCGGGCAGCGTGCGGTTGATGGCCTCCATCTGCCGGTCGACCGCGCGCGAGACCGTGCGGCTGTTTTCGCCCATCAGCATGAAGACGGTGCCCAGCACCACCTCCTTGCCGTTCTCGGTCGCCGCGCCGGTGCGCAGCTCGCGGCCCGGCCCGACCTCGGCGATGTCGCGGATGCGCACCGACTGCCCGCCGGCGCTGCCGACGATGACGTCGCGGATGTCGTCCACCGACTGGACCTGCCCTGGCGCGCGCACCAGGTACTGCTCGCCGCGGCGCTCGATGTAGCCGGCGCCCTGGTTGGCGTTGTTGCTCTGCAGCGCGGCCACCACGTCGGCCAGGCTCAGGCCGTGAGCCGCCAGGCGCTCCAGGCTGGGCGCGACGACGTACTGCTTCTCGAAGCCGCCGATGGAGTTGATCTCGGTCACGCCCGCCACGTTGCGCAGCTGCGGCTTGATGACCCAGTCCTGGATCTCGCGCAGGTCCATCGCGGTGTAGGGCGTGCCGTCCGCCTTGCGCGCGCCGGCCTCGGCCTCCACCGTCCAGAGGTAGATCTCGCCCAGGCCGGTCGAGATCGGCCCCATCGCCGGCGCGATGCCCTCGGGCAGGCTCTCGCGCGCCTCCTGCAGGCGCTGGTTGACGAGCTGCCGCGCGAAGTAGATGTCGGTGCCGTCCTTGAAGATCACCGTCACCTGCGAGAGGCCGTAGCGCGAGAGCGAGCGTGTCTGCTCCAGCCCGGGCAGGCCGGCCATCACGGTCTCTATGGGGTAGGTGATGCGCTGCTCGGTCTCCAGCGGCGAGTAGCCGGGCGCCGAGGTGTTGATCACGGCCTGCACCGACGAGATGTCGACCACGGCGTCGACGCTGAGGCGCGTGTAGTTGTAGACCCCCAGCCCGGCCATCGCGAAGACGGCCAGCATGACGAGCCAGCGCTGCTCTATGCAGAAGCGGATGATGCGTTCGAACATGGTGTTTCCCTGCGGCTCAGTGCGTGTGCTCGGCGCTGGCCTTGCCCAGCTCCGACTTCAGCACGAAGGTGTTGGAGGCGGCGATGCGCTCGCCCGCCTTCAGGCCCTCCAGCACCTCGACGAGCTTGCCGTCGGAGCGGCCGGTGCGCACCGGCCTGGCGACGAAGCCGTTGGGCGCGGCGACGAAGACCATGGCCTGCTTGTCCAGTGTCTGCAGCGCCTCGACGCTGACGGCCACCGGCACCTGCTGGCCCTCGCCCACCAGCGAGACCGTCACGTACAGCCCCGGCCGCCAAGCGCCCTGCGGGTTGGCCACGACGACCCGCGCCCGCGCGGTGCGCGTCTGCTCGCCCAGCAGCGAGCCCACATAGGCCACCCGGCCCTCCACGCGGCTGTCGAAGGCGGTCGACGAGACCACCACCTTCTGCCCGACCCGTACCGCGGCCAGGTCGCCGGGTGCGACGGCGAACTCGGCCCAGACGCTGCTCAGGTCGGAGACCGTGAAGACGCTCGCGCCCTCGCCGACGGCTTCGCCGAGCGCCAGGTGCTTCTCGACCACGGTGCCGCTGAAGGGCGCGCGGATCTCGAAGCGGCTCAGCGAAGCCGAGCCGCCGGCCGCGCCCAGCGCCGCCAGCTTGTGCGTCGCGTTCTGCAGCGCGATCTCGGCCTCGGCGAGCGCGGCCTGGGCCTGCTGGTAGTCCTGCTGCGCGGAGATCTTGTCCTCCCACAGCTTCTTCTCGCGCTCGTAGGTGGCGCGCGCCAGGTCGCGGCGCTTTTGCGCCGTCAGCAGCTCGCTGCGCTGGTCGGCCAGCGAGGTGCTGGCCAGCACGGCCAGCACCTGGCCCTGGCGCACCGGCTGGCCCAGGTTCGCCGGCACGCTCTCGACCACGCCGGCCAGGCGCGGCACGACGTGGGCAGTGCGGTCTTCGTTGAAGCGGATCTCGCCCTGGAAGCCGGCAGCGGCCTGCAGCGCGGCCGGGCCGGCGGCCTGCACGGCAATGCCGGCGGCCTTCTGCTGCTCGGCGCTCAGCGTGATCTGCTGGGGCGCGTCGTCGTGGTGCTCGCCGGCTTCGCCGGCGGCGTGGTCGTCGTGGTCCTTGTCGGGGTCGTCGGCGTGGTTGGCGGCGTGGTTGGCGTTCTGCGCGACTGGCTTGTCGGCGGGCTTGCCGGCGGGCTTTTCGTCGTCCTCGTGGGCGTGCCCGCGCTCGTCGTGCGCGCCTTCGGGCTTGTCCTTGCCGTGTTCGCCATGCTCGGCGTGCGCCGCCGATTCGCCGTGGCCCTGCGCGGCGGCGGTGGGGTGCCGCTCCGTCAGCAGCACGGCGCCGCCGGCCAGGAGCCCGAGTGCGAGGATCGCCGCGATGGCGAAGCGCTGTTTGTGGGTGATTGCCATGATGGGGTGCGTGTTGATCAGCGACCGAGCAGGCGGTCGATGGCCGAAGCGGCCTGGTGGGAGGTGGCGAGCGCGCCGAGGTAGCTGGCGCGTGCATGGATGAGGGTCCGTTGGCCGTCGATGACGTCGAGGAAGCCGAACTTGCCGGCCTCGAAGCCCTTGCCCGCCGCCTCCAGCGCCTGCTGCGCGGCAGGCAGCACGGTGCTCTTCAGCGCCAGTGCGGTGTTGCGCGCGAGCGCGAGCTGGCTGATGGCCTGCTGCAGCTCCTGCAGCAGGCGCTGGCGGGCGGCCTGGTGGGTGTCGCCGGCCTGGTCGGCGCGCTTCTGGGCCTGCAGCACGGCGCCCTGGTTGCGGTCGAAGAACGGCAGCGGCACGGCGATGCCTATCACCGCCTGGGTGCGGCCCAGCTCGTTGTCGCGCTTGGCGCCGACGCTGAGCGTGAGGTCGGGGCTCTGCCGGCTGCGCTCCACGCCGGCCAGGGCCCGGCTGTGCTCGGCCTGCAGCCGGCTGCTGCGCAGCGCGGGCGAGGCCTCGAGCTCGCTCGCCAGCTCGGCCAGCGGCGGCCGCGCGGGCACGGCCTCCACCTCGCCCGCCAGCTCGCCAAAGCCCGGCTGCACATCGCCCCACAGCATCGCCAGCGCGTGGCGCGCGGCCTCCAGCCCGGCGGCGGCCTCGGCGGCCTCCAGCTGGGCGTTGGCCTGATCGACCAACGCCCGCGTCTCGTCCACCGGCGAGACCTTGCCCGCCGCGACGCGCCGCGCGGTGGCCTGGGCGCCGCGGGTGGCCAGCACGGCCGAGTCGTTGGCGAGCGCCAGGCGCTGCTGGGCCACGAGCGCGCCGAAATACGCCTCGATGACCGCGGCCCGCAGCTCGGCCTGGGCCTGGCCCAGCTCGGCCTGCGCCAGCTCGCGCTCCAGCGCCGCAGCGCCGACACGCGCCGCGCGCTTGCCGCCCAGCTCGAGCGGGATGGCCAGCGTGGCGGTGGTGGTGCGGGTCGCGCGGCGGGTGTCTTCGAGCGAGAGGCTCAGCTCGGGGTTGCGCAGCATCCCGGCCTGCAGCACGCTGCCGTCAGCCGCTTCGGCCTGCCTGCGGGCGGCGGAGAGCGCGTAACTGCGCTCAGCCGCCAGCGCGAGCGCCTGGTCCAGCGTGAGGGATGGCAGCGCCACGGGCGATGCCGG
>DATHWJ010000478.1:0-22370 GCA_035460745.1 Ideonella sp.
CTTCAGCGAGACGTTGACATGGCTGTTGTGCAGCACGAGATTGCCGCTGCGCCCCCAGGTGCTCGCCACGTTGACCGTCTGGTAGCGAACGCCCAAGCCCAGCTCCTTGGCAAACGCGCCCGTCATGATCGCCAGCGACAGGCAGTTGCCGGCCCGCGCATCGAAGGCCTCTGCCGCAGTGCGTGTGCGCTCCGCGTCGTACTCGATCTTCAGTTGCTGCTTCGCGTACAGCGCCTCGAACAGGCCGCGCTGTGCATTGGTGCGCCGCAACGACGGCAACAAGTCCTTCGTCAGATAGGCCCGCATCGAGGGACTGAGGGCGAACACATCGGCGCCCGCGATGGGCTCCGGCGAGGCGGCGAACGCCGTGTCGTGCAGCAGGTCGTCGGCCGGCGGCACGACCGGCGGGTTGGCGGCACAGCCGGCCAGGCACACCGCACAAAGCAGCACCAGCAGTCGCTTCATCACCCGTCACTCCGATCCGCCGGCCCACGTCCCACGGCAGCGGCGGCCGACCCGCAAATAGTCCCCCCAAGGGACAGGGACGTCAAGTCGAATCGACCCCTCATCGGTGCATCGCGGCGCACGACTCCCGGGCGGCGCTCAGCCGCCGAAGCCCGCCGCGAAGCTCTGCCGCAGGTGCTCCACCAGGCACTGCACCGCCCGCGGCACCTGCGCCGCCCAGGGGCGGATCGCGTAGAGGCGCTCGCCAAAGAAGCCCACCGGTTTCCAGCCCGGCAGCACCGGCACCAGCCGCCTGGTGCGCAGCTCGTCCATCGCACTGAAGTCGGGCAGCAGGCCTATGCCCAGGCCGCTCAGCACTGCCTCGCGCAGCACCTCGCTGTTGTTGGCCTTCAGCGGCCCGCTGACCGCCACGCTGACCGGCTCGACACGCCTGCGCGCCGCCGCCCCCGCCTCGAAGGCCCAGCGCTGCGCGCCGTGGCGCAGGTAGAGCAGGCAGTCGTGCGAGGCGAGCTCGGCGGGATGGGCCGGGCTGCCGCGCCGCTGCAGATAAGCGGCGCTGGCCACCAGCAGCGAGCGCGACTCGCACAGCGCCCAGGCCACGTGGGTCTCGGGTGGCGTGCCGGTGTGGCGGATCGCGAGATCGAAGCCCTCCTGCGAGAGATTGGCAAAACGATCGTTCAGGTCGAGCTCGAGGCGTATCTCCGGAAAGCGCTGCAGGAAGGCCGGCAGGACCGGCGCGACACGCTGCCTGCCCAGCGCCACCGGCGCCGTCACCCGCACCAGGCCGCGCGGGTTGCCGGCGAGGTCGCGGGCGTTCGCGAAGCCCTGCTCGATGCGATCGAAGGCCGCCCGCGTGTCTTCCACCAGTTGCTGGCCCGCCTCGGTCAGTGCCACCGAGCGGGTCGTGCGCCGCACCAGCGGCAGGCCGGCGGCGCGCTCCAGCTCTGCCACGCGCATGCTGACCGAGGCCTTGGAGATCCCCAGCCGGCGGGCCGCCTGGGTGAAGCTGCGGGTCTGGGCCAGCACCGTCAGCAAGTGCAGGTCGGTGAGCACGGCGGCGAGCGGGAAGGTGGCCATGGCAGGCTTTCATCGGATGGGTTCATTGTTCAGATTCCTGAACAAGGTAGTCAAGTATCCGTGGTTGTGGCGGCCCGGGCTGCGGCCTAGACTGGCGCGGTTCCCTCACATCAACGGAGACTTCCCATGGGTGCTTCAGACGCCGTGTCCCAACTGGTCCTTTCCAACACCGTGCGCCATTGGATCTCCGGTGCCGCCGTGCCGGCCGACGGCGCCCGCACGCAGGACGTCTTCAACCCCGCGACCGGCGAGGCCACCCGCCAGGTCGTGCTGGCCAGCGCGCAGGACGTGGACGCCGCTGTGGCCAGCGCCAAGGCGGCCTTCCCCAAGTGGGCCGACACGCCGCCCATCCGCCGCGCGCGCGTCATCAACCAGTTCCTGCAGTTGCTCAACGAGCAGCGCGACACGCTGGCGGCCATCATCACCAGCGAGCACGGCAAGGTCTTCAGCGATGCACAGGGCGAGGTGATGCGCGGCATCGACATCGTCGAATTCGCCTGCGGCATCCCGCAACTGCTGAAGGGCGACTTCACCGACCAGGTCTCCACCGGCATCGACAACTGGACGCTGCGCCAGCCGCTGGGCGTGGTGGCCGGCGTCACGCCGTTCAACTTCCCCTGCATGGTGCCGTGCTGGATGTTCCCGGTCGCCATCGCGGCGGGCAACTGCTTCATCCTCAAGCCCAGCGAGCGCGACCCCTCGGCCTCCCTCTTCATGGCCGAGCTGCTCAAGCAGGCCGGGCTGCCGGACGGCGTCTTCAACGTCGTGCAGGGCGACAAGGTGGCGGTCGATGCGCTGCTGGAGCACCCGGACGTCAAGGCGGTGAGCTTCGTCGGCTCCACGCCCATCGCCCACTACCTCTACCAGCGCGGCGCGCAGCTCGGCAAGCGGGTGCAGGCGCTGGGTGGCGCCAAGAACCACATGGTGGTGATGCCCGACGCCGACATCGAGCAGGCGGTCGACGGCCTGATCGGCGCCGCCTACGGCTCGGCGGGCGAGCGCTGCATGGCGATCAGCGTCGCGGTGCTGGTCGGCGACGTGGCCGACAAGGTCGTGCCGCTGCTGGCCGAGCGCGCCAAGGCCCTGAAGATAGGCAACGGCATGCAGCCCGACGCCGAGATGGGCCCGGTGGTCACCCGCCAGGCGCTGGAGCGCATCGAGGGCTACATCGCCCTCGGCGCCGAAGAAGGCGCCAGCCTGGTGGTCGATGGCCGCGGCCACCGCGTGGCCGGCCACGAGAACGGCTTTTTCACCGGCGGCACGCTCTTCGACCATGTGACGCCGCAGATGCGCATCTACAAGGAGGAGATCTTCGGCCCGGTGCTGGCCTGCGTGCGGGTGAAGGACTTCGCCGAGGCGGTCGAGCTGGTCAACGCCCACGAGTTCGGCAACGGCGTGGCCTGCTACACCCGCGACGGCAACGTGGCGCGCGAATTCGGCCGCCGCATCGAGGTGGGCATGGTGGGCATCAACGTGCCGATCCCGGTGCCCATGGCCTGGCACGGCTTCGGCGGGTGGAAGCGCAGCCTGTTCGGCGACATGCACGCCTACGGCGAAGAAGGCGTGCGCTTCTACACCAAGCAGAAGTCCATCATGCAGCGCTGGCCCGAGGCCACCGCCAAGGGCGCCGAGTTCGCGATGCCGACCGCCAAGTGAGCGAGTGCGGGCGCGGTCTGGCCCGCATCGGGCAAGATCGGGCGAGAGCCGTCTCTCGTCAACCCGAAGCGGGGAGCCCATGTCGAATGTCCACCCGGCAGGCCGTGCGGCCGCCGCACCCCTGTTCCGGCGCGGCGCCTGGAGCCTGCTGCTGCTGACGGGGCTGGGCGCAGCCGCCTGTGCCGACCGGACTCCCGCGGCCGCGCCGGTACTGCCCAGCCCGGCCCGCATCGACGCCGAAGTGCGCCGCGTGATGGCCGCCACCGGCGCCAAGGGCCTGGCGCTGGCCGTGATCGACGACGGCCGGGTGGCCCACCTGCAGAGCTACGGCCAGCGCAACGCCCGCGGCGAGCCGCTGCAGATCGACACGGTGATGTACGGCGCCTCGCTGACCAAGGCGGTGGTGGCCTACACCGTGCTGCAGCTCGCCGACGAGGGCCGCATAGCCCTCGACCGGCCCATCGCCGAGCTGCTGCCCCAGCCGCTGCCGGCCTACCCCACCGAGGCCCGCTACGCGCCGTGGAGCGACCTGGCCGGCGACGAGCGCTGGCGCAGCATCACGCCGCGCATCCTGCTCAGCCACCGCGCCGGCTTTGCCAACTTCGCCTTCCTGGAGCCCGACGGCAAGCTGCGCCTGCACTTCGAGCCGGGCAGCCGCTACGCCTACTCGGGCGAAGGCATGACGCTGCTGCAGTTCGTGCTGGAGCGCGGCCTGGGGCTGGACCTGGGGCGCGAGATGCAGCGGCGGGTTTTCGACCGCTTCGGCATGCTGCGCACCAGCATGACCTGGCGGCCCGACTTTGCCGGCAACCTGGCCGACGGTTACGGCGCCGACGGCCGGGCCGTGCCACACGACCAGCGCAGCCGGGTGCGCGCGGCCGGCTCGATGGACACCACCGCCACCGACTTCGCGCGCTTCGCCGCCGGCTTCATGCGCGGCGAAGGGCTCTCTGCCCAGGCACGCGCACAGATGACCCAAGCGCAAGCGCCCATCACCACCGCCCACCAGTTCCCGACGCTGGAGCCCGAGCTGCCGCCGGCCCGGCGCCGGGCCGACCTGGCGGCCGGCCTCGGCGTGGTGGTGTTCAGCGGCCCGCAGGGCGCCGGCTTCTACAAGGGCGGCCACAACGACAGCACCGGCAATACCTGGGTCTGCCTCGAGCGGCGGCGCGCCTGCGTGCTGCTGCTGGCCAACGACGTGCGCGCCGAGGCGGCGTTTCCGGGGCTGGTCAGGCTGATCCTGGGCGAGACCGGCGTGCCCTGGGACTGGGAGTACAACCCGCTGCCGCCGGCGCCTTGAGCCGGCGACACCGCAGAAGCGGCCCGCCGATGGCCGAGAATCGACCGACCCTCGGGCAACGGTGCCCGGAACACAACGGAGCGAACCCATGTCCTACATGCTGCTGATCATGGAACCCACCGGCCAGCGCGTCGAGCGCGGCGTCGAGGCGGGGCGGCAGGTCTACGACCGCATGCTGAAGTTCACCGACGACCTGCAGGCCAAGGGTGTGCTGGTGGCCAGCAACTCGCTCGCCTCCACCACGCAGGCGGTGCGGCTGCAGCTGCGCGAAGGCCGCCGCACGCTGGTCGATGGGCCCTTCACCGAGGCCAAGGAGATGGTGGGCGGCTTTTTCCTGCTCAACTGCGCGACCCGCGCCGAGGCGGTGGCGATCGCCTCCGAGTGCCCGGCGGCCGAGTGGGCCACCGTCGAGATACGCCGGGTCGGGCCCTGCTACGAGCCCGATCTCTGAGCCCGCCGGTTTTTTTTGTCTTCGCCGGTGCCTCGCCTGTCGAAACCGCGCCGCGCCACCCGTCGTGCAGACAGGAGCCGATGAACGGCTCCTCCCGCAAGACAAGGAGAGCCCGATGCGATTCATCATCATGGTCAAGGCGACCGCCGATTCGGAGGCCGGCAAGCTGCCGGACGATGCCCTCATTGCCGCGATGGCGAGCTACCACGAAGCGCTGGCCCGGGCCGGCGTGCTGCTCGACGGCAACGGCCTGCACCCCACGGCCCGCGGCTGGCGCATCCGCTACAGCGACGGCAAGCGCACGGTGGTGGACGGCCCCTTTGCCGAGACCAAGGAGCTGCTGGCCGGCTACACGCTGATACAGGTGCGCTCGCGCGACGAGGCGATGGAGTGGGCGCGGCGCTTCCCGGCGCCGCACGGCGAGATGGCCGAGGGCGAAATCGAGGTGCGCCAGCTCTTCGAGCTGGACGACTTCGCGCCCAGCGAGTCTGTCGACCGCTTCCGCGAGCTGCAGGCGGCCAAGGGCTGAGCCCCTTCCCCACCACCTCCCCCTGCGAGACACACCATGCACAAACAGATCTTCGTGAACCTGCCGATCAAGGACATGGCCCGCTCGACGGCCTTCTTCAAGAGCCTGGGCCTGGGCTTCGACCCCCACTTCACCAACGACCAGGGCGCCTGCCTGGTGATCGGCGAGAACATCTACGCGATGCTGCTGGTCGAGGCGTTCTACAAGACCTTTACTGCCAAGGCCATCGCCGACGCGACCCGGACCAGCGAGTTGCTGCTCGCCCTCACCTGCGAGAGCCGCGCCGAGGTGGACGCGCTGGTCGCCAAGGCCGTGGCCGCCGGCGCCACCACGCCGCGCGCGCCGCAGGACCACGGCTTCATGTACGGCCATGGCTTCGACGACCTGGACGGCCACAGCTGGGAGCTGTTCTACATGGAGGCCCATGCGGCCGAGCAGGTGGCCGCCGACAACGCGGCCAAGGCCGCGGCGCGGTAACGCACGCGAATGGGCACGCCGGGCACGCCGATGGCCGATACGGCCGCCACCCACCGCGCGATCGAGGCGGTCTGGCGCATCGAGGCCGCCAAGATCATCGCCAGCGTGGCCCGCATGGTGCGCGACGTGGGCCTGGCCGAGGAGCTGGCCCAGGACGCGCTGGTGGCGGCGCTCGAGCACTGGCCCGAGGACGGCCTGCCCGACAACCCGGGAGCCTGGTTGATGGCCACCGCCAAGAACCGCGCGCTGGACCGGCTGCGCCAGCACACGCTGCATGCCCGCAAGCAGGAGGAGCTGGGCCGCGACCTGGACGCGCTGGGCGCCAGCGTCGAGCCCGACTTCGTCGATGCGCTGGCCGAGGCGCAGCAGGACGACATCGGCGACGACCTGCTGCGGCTGATCTTCACCGCCTGCCACCCGGTGCTCTCGACCGAGGCGCGGGTGGCGCTCACGCTGCGCCTGCTCGGCGGCCTCTCCACCGACGAGATCGCCCGCGCCTTCCTGGTGCCCGAGGCCACCATCGCGCAGCGCATCGTGCGCGCCAAGCGCAGCCTGAGCGCCGCCCGTGTGCCCTTCGAGGTGCCGCAGGCCGCCGCCCGCGCGCCGCGGCTGGCCTCGGTGCTGGAGGTGATCTACCTGGTCTTCAACGAGGGCTACTCGGCCACCGCGGGCGACGACTGGATGCGCCCCGCGCTGTGCGAAGAAGCGCTGCGGCTGGGCCGCGTGCTGGCCGGGCTGGTGCCCACCGAGCCGGAAGTGCACGGCCTGGTCGCGCTGATGGAGATACAGGCCTCGCGCACCCATGCCCGCACCGACGAACAAGGCCGGCCGGTGCTGCTGATGGCGCAGGACCGCTCGCGCTGGGATCCGCTGCTGATACGGCGCGGCCTGGCCGCACTGCTGCGGGCCGGCAGCGCCGGTGGCGCCCACGGCCCTTACGCACTGCAGGCGGCCATCGCCGCCTGCCACGCCCGCGCCACCACCGCGGCAGCGACCGACTGGGCACAGATCGTGGCGCTCTACGACGCGCTGGCCCAGGTGGCGCCGTCGCCGGTGGTCGAGCTGAACCGCGCGGTGGCTGTCAGCATGGCCTTCGGCCCGCAGGCGGCGCTGGAGATCGTCGATGCCCTGGCGCAGGAGCCCGCGCTGCGCAACTACCACTGGTTGCCCAGCGTGCGCGGTGACCTGCTGGCCAAGCTGGGCCGCGGCCCTGAGGCGCGCGCCGAGTTCGAGCGCGCCGCCGGCATGACGCGCAACGAGCGCGAGCGGGCCCTGCTGCTGGAGCGCGCGGCGCAGCAGGCACCGTAGACCTGTCGCGCCCCGATGCAGCGCGGGTGCACGGCTCAAAAAAACCGCTCGTCGCCGGCCGCCATTGTTTCGTCCATTGCAACGCTCCGTTCGTCGCAGCCCACTAGCTCACCAAGCCCCCTCTCCGGAGAATCCTCCCCATGCACCAGGCTCACCCCGGTGCCACTCCGCAGGACCCCCTCATGAAAAGAACCTCCGCCCTCGTCGAATTTGCGCTCACCACCGCCATGCTGGCGTTCTGGGCCGTCGCCTGTGCCGCCGCCTTCCAGGCCACCGCCAGCACGCCCACCAACGACTCCGCCGGCAGCCCCGAGACGGTCTCGGTCGCGGCGAGCCAGCAGGCACCGGCCGCCCAGCCGGTCATGATCGAAGCCTCGCTGGACGCGGCGCCGCGCGGCGCTGTCACGGCCGGTCGCATCTGAACGGCCTGCGGCCGGGGGCCCCCTCGCCAGCGTCATCCGCTCCAGTCTTTCTTCGGTGGCTGAGTCAGCGCAAAGGGCGGCGCTGCCTCTTATAAAGTCGAGGCAGCGCGCGCGGTGCCCGCCCGGGCACCGCGCGACACCCACCGCTTCAGCGAAAGCCCCTGCATGCCTGCCCAAACCACCTACGCCATCAACCCGCCGCCGGTGCACTCGCTGCCCATCCTGGGCGACGTGCGCCGCTTCCCGGTCAACCGTATCTTCTGCGTCGGCCGCAACTATTCCGAGCACGCCCGCGAGATGGGCCACGACCCGGACCGCGAGCCGCCCTTCTTCTTCATGAAGCCGGCCAGCGCGGTGGTGGCCGACGGCCGCGACTTCATCTACCCGCCGCTGTCGAATGACGTGCACCATGAGATCGAGCTGGTCGTTGCGCTGGGCACAGGCGGCGCCAACATCAAGCCCGGGGACGCGCTGGGCCACGTCTTCGGCTACGCAGTCGGCCTGGACATGACACGCCGCGACCTGCAAGGCGAGGCCAAGAAGATGGGCCGCCCCTGGGACACCGGCAAGGCCTTCGACGGCAGTGCGCCCTGCGGCACGCTGGTGACCGCCGCGCAGATCGGCCACCCTGCCAAGGGCGCCGTGACCTTGACGGTCAACGGCCAGCCGCGCCAGACCGGCGACCTGGGCGACCTGATCTGGAACATCCCCGACACCATCGCCTACCTCTCCACCCTCTTCACGCTGGAGCCGGGGGACCTGATCTTCACCGGCACGCCATCGGGTGTCGCGGCGGTGCAACGCGGCGACAAGATGGTCGGCGCCGTGGCGGGGGTCGGCGAACTCTCGGTGAAGGTCATCTGACACGCTTCTCGGCTTGCGGTATGCCCCAAGCCGGGCCAGGAAGGCGGTATCGAGCCTGAATCGGTGCTGCTGTTGCTGGTGTGCCACGCAGCGTGGTTCCACACCTCTCCCTGATCTGCAGGGTTGTTTTTCAGATTACACACTGCTACGCTTTTTTACATAACAGCATGAGCACACGGCATGAAGCGTGTTGCCAGGTTCTTGAGCAGGTGTATTTCGGGAGAGCGACATGAGTGACGGGCTGACCGCTACGCAACCGGCTTTCGCGGCGGGGGTCTCGGTGCATGCTCGCGCTACGAGCCGGGACACACACTGGCTCGCGGACCGCGTGGACCCGGCCCTGCCATCGTCGCCCGGCAAACCCGGTCCCCTCGGCAACGACCCCAGCGGTCTTGCGGCCGGCGGTGTGGATGGCAACGGCGACGACTACCTCGAGGGCAGCAACGGTGCCGATACGCTGGACGGCGGCACCGGGCGCGACTACCTCAGCGGCGACGGCGGCGACGACCGTGTCTATGCCGGCGTGAGCGACGTGGTGTTCGGCGAGCAGCGGCAAGACATCACCTACACCGTGCTGGGCACCGACACGGTGGGCGACTACCTGTCGGGCGGCGATGGCGACGATACGCTGATCGGCGGCGCGGGCAGCGACCTGCTGGACGGCGGCGACGGCCAGCTCACCGCCTTCGGCAACGGCGGCGACGACACCATCGTGGCGGGCGGCAGCAGCCACTGGCTGGATGCCGGCGCCGGCAACGACCGCATCGACGTGGGCGGCTCGTCGACGCTCTTCGGCGGCGAGGGTGATGACCTCATCGCCATCCGCGGGCAGGACAACCTGGTCGATACCGGCAGCGGCAGCGACACCGTGCTGCTGTGCTACGGCAGCGACTGGGGCGCAGGCAACCGGCTCACCGGCTTCACGCCCGGCGCGGGCGGCGACCGTATCGACCTCACCGAAGTGCTCGCCGAGCTCGCGCGGACCGCCGGCTACGCCGATACCAATCCCTTCACCACCGGCTGGCTGCGCCTGGTGGCCCAAGGCGGCGATACCCAGTTGCAGATCAACCCGACCGGCAGTGCCGACGACGCACAGTGGTCCGTGCTGCTGACGCTGCAGGGCACGGCACCCGAGTCCGTCACGCGCGACAACTTCGTCCATCACATCGCCCCGGCAGGCGAGACGGCGCCCCGGGTGCTCACCGGCGACAGCCTGGGCAACGTCATCGAAGGCTGGGATGGCGACGACACCATCGCCGGGCTGGCCGGCAGGGACTTGCTGGATGGCGGTTTTGGCGGTGCCGACAGCCTGAACGGCGGCGAAGGCAGCGACAGCCTCTACGGCTTCAGCGGCAATGACACCCTGCTTGGCAGCCAGGGCGACGACTTCGCCACCGGTGGCGCCGGCAACGACTCCATCCTGGGCGGCAGCGGCGACGATGCGGCCTACAGCGGCGCCTACAGGGGCAACCCGGCCGGGTTCGGCCTGCTCGGCGATGCCGGCAACGACACGCTCGACGGTGGCGCGGGCAACGATTGGCTGGACGGCGGCGAGGGCGATGATTCGCTGATCGGCGGCGGCGACGACGATCGCCTGAGCGGTGGCATCGGCAACGACATCCTGCGCGGCGGCAGCGGCGCCGACCAGCTCGACGCTGCCGCCGGCCGGGACTCGCTGTACGGCGAAGCCGGTGAGGACCACCTCGTGCTGCGCAGCGGCCCCGGCAGCCTGGCCGATGGAGGCTTCCACAACGACTTCATCAGCTTCGACGGCGCAGGGCTGACCGTGCTCGGCGGCAGCGGCGACGACCATCTGGCCGCCGCATCGCTGCACGCCGCGATCGACGGTGCGCTGGTGCTGGGCGGCGACGGCAACGACCTCATCGACGCGGTCAGCGACCAGGGCAGCATCGCCAACTCCACGCTGAGCGGCGGCATGGGCGACGACGTGCTCAACGTCAACGGCGCCGGCCACAGCATCAGCCTGGGCGCAGGCAACGACACCCTGGACTTCGAGGGCCGCTACGGCCACGGTACCGGCATCGTCAGCACCGGCAGCGGTGCGGACACCATCGAGCTCTCGCTGCGCAGCCTCGAAAGCGGCCAGGCCGCCGCTGTCGTCACCGACTTCAGCGTCGGTGCCGGTGGCGACAGGCTCGATCTCACCAGCGTGCTCGATCGCCTGGCCGAACGCGGCCATGACCACAGCGATCCCTTGGGCAGCGGCTGGCTGCGCCTGGCCCAGTCCGGCGCCGACACGCTGCTGCAGGTCGATCTGAACGGCCCGTCGGGCGGCAGCGCCTGGTTCACGCTGGCCACGCTGCAAAACGTCAGCGCCAACAGCCTGGACCTGAACGCCAACCTGATTCCCCCGCTCGGCAGCGGCGGCGTGCTGATCGTCGGCACGGCGGGCGACGACATCATCTCCGAGACCGCCGGGCCGGGCGACGAGCGCGCCGGCCCAGGCAACGACACCTTGAGCGGCCTGGAAGGCCACGACTCGCTGAACGGTGCAGGCGGTGCCGACAGCCTGCTCGGCGGCGAGGGCAACGACACGCTGGAGGGCGCGCAGGACAACGACACGCTGGACGGCGGCCTGGGCAACGACGCGCTCCTCGGCGGCCTCGGCGACGACACGCTGGACGGCGGCGCGGACGACGACAGCCTCAACGGCGACGAGGGCGACGACTCGCTGCTGGGCGGCGCCGGCAACGACCAGCTCGTTGGCGACGCCGGTACGGACACCGCACGCGGCGGCGAGGGTGCCGACACCATGAACGGCAGCGGCCTGGACTCGCTCTATGGCGATGCGGGCGACGACACGCTGGTGCTGCTCGACGCCGAGCGAGGCAGCCTGGCGGACGGCGGCGCGGACAACGACTTCATCACCTTCAGCGGCACCGGCCTCAGCATCCTGGGCGGCAAGGGCAAGGACCAGCTGAGCGTCAACTTCTTCACCGAAACCGCCGATACCCTGATCGACGGCGGCGACGGCAACGACAGCATCGACGGTGTTTCGGGTTTCGGCGACCACCACGACAGCACGCTGCTCGGCGGCGACGGGAAAGACACCATCAACCTCGACGGCCACAGCCACGTGATCGACCTGGGCGCTGGCGACGACCGGCTCGATCTCGAATGGAACATAGAGTTCGGCGGCGGCACCGGCACGGTGACCACCGGCACCGGCGCGGACGAGGTCGAGCTCTCGCTGCGGGGCTTCGAGGAGTTCGGCGAAGCGGTCGTGATCACCGACTTCAGCACCGGCACCGGCGGTGACCGGCTGGACCTGGCCAGCGTGCTCGACCGCCTGACCCAGCGCGGCTACGACTTCAGCAACCCTTTCACCAACGGCTGGCTGCAGTTGACGACCTCCGGTGCCGACACGCTGCTGCAGGTCGACATGAACGGCAGCACCGGCGGTGCCCAGTGGACCACGCTGGCGGTACTGCAGAACACCGCCGCACTCGCGTTCACCAGCGCCAACTTCGCCGACGGCCTGTCGCCGACCGGCTTTGCACCCGGGCAAGACAAGACCGGCACCGCCAAGGCCGAAACCCTGACCGGCGGGGACGGCGACGACACGCTGGCCGGCCTCGGCGGCAACGACGTGATCGACGGCTCCTATGGCGGCGACGACCTGGGCGACGGCGGCGACGGCAATGACCGCCTGTATGGCGGCAACGGCAACGACACGCTGCAGGGCGGGTCCGGCCACGACTTCATGGCCGGCGCAGATGGGAATGACTCGCTGCTCGGCGGCGAGGGCAACGACGACGGCTTCGGCAGCTTCTACAAGGGCGTCATCTACCAGGGCCAGGGCCTGGTCGGCGGCGACGGCAACGACACGCTGGATGGCGGCCTGGGCAAGGACTCCCTGTTCGGCGGCAAGGGCGACGACGTGTACCGGGTCGACAACGTCGGCGACACGGTCGACGAAACGGGTGGCGACGGCATCGATACGGTCGAGTCGACCATCGACTACACCCTCGGCGCCGCCATCGAGAAGCTCACGCTGCTCGGCGACGAGGCCATAGCCGCCATCGGCAATGCGAAGGCCAACACCCTGAGCGGCAACGCCGCGGCCAACCTGCTCTCCGGCAAGGGGGGTGCCGACACGCTGGCCGGCGGCCTGGGCGCCGACACCTTCCTGTTCGACAGCCTGGTCGGCTCCGACCTGATCACTGACTTTCTCAGCGGCACCGACAAGCTGTCCTTCGACCCGGCCGCGCTATCCATAGGCGACGGCGACGGCATTGTCGAAGACGCGCTGAGCATAGACACGCCGGGGGGCTTCGCGGCGACGGCCGAGCTGGTCATCGCCACCGCCAACATCAGCGGCAATATTTCCGCCGCCAAGGCCGCCGCGGCGATCGGCAGCGCCACCGGTGCCTACGCGGTTGGCCAGACGGCCCTCTTCGTGGTCGATAACGGCACCGACTCGGCGCTGTACTACTTCCAGTCGGCCGACACCAACGCCAGCGTCAGCGCGGGCGAGCTGACGCTGCTGGGCAGCCTGCAAGGCACGGGCAGCACGGTGACGGACGACTTCCTGTTCGGGCCCTGAGCGCGATTTCACAACGGAGCGGCTGCGCCGCCGGGCCACGCCGCCCTCAATGCTCCCGAAACGCCCGGTGGAAGTAGCCGGTGATCGGCTCCAGCAGAAAGCCCACCGGGCTGCGCTCCGAGGTCTTGATGTAGACCTCGGCGGCCATGCCGGGGCGCGGCGTCGTCACCGCATCGACCAGCGCCTTCGCCGGGATCTGCAACTGCGCACTCAGGTAGGGGGCGCCACCGGCGGTGTCCTGCAGCGCGTCGGCCGAGACCTGCAGCACCTCGGCCGGCAGCAAGGTCTCGTAGCGCGAGTGCGCGGTCAGCAGCCGCACCTCGGCCGGCGTGCCGGGCGTGATGGAGGCGGCCACGTCCAGCGGCAGGCGCGCCTCGATCAGCAGGGGCGCATCGGCCGGCACGATATCGACCACCGGCTCGCGGGCGCCGAGCGCCGAGCCGACCGTGTTGACACGCAGGTTGATCAGGCGGCCGGCTTCGGGTGCCAGCACCTTCTGGCGCAGCAGGTCGTCGGCGCTGGCGCGCAGGCGCTGCTCGTTGTCGGCCACCCGGCTGCTGACCTCGCGCAGCTCCTCGGACGCCGTCTGCGCCAGCGTGTCGCGCAGGCCGCGCACGCGGGCCTCCAGCGCGCCCAGCCGCTGGCGGGCCTGCGAGAGCTCGGCCTCGTTGCTGAACTGGCGCGATTCGTACTCGCTGACCGCACGCTGCAGGCTCATCACGCGCGCCCGGTGCACGTACTGCTCCTGCTCCAGCTTCTGGTTCAGCGCGAGCTCTTCCTTCATCAGCGCGACCGCCTTGGTGGCGTTCTCGCGCTCCTTCAGGCGCACGGCGATCTCGGTGCGGGTGTCCTCGGCCTGGCGCAGCTCGCCCTCGACCTGGGCCAGCAGGTTGCGCTGGCGGGCGTCGAAGATGGAGCGCTCCTTGGCGAGTTGCTCGGGCAGGCGCCGCAGGTCGGCGAACTCCGTGGTCAACGCGGCCGGCGGGGCCCACGCAGCGGCGCGCTGGCTCTCGGCCTCGAGGCGCGACTGGCGCAGCCGGTCCGATGCGAGCTGCGAGCGCAGCATCTCGACCGACGCATCGACGCGCACGTCCTCCAGCTCGACCAGCACGTCGCCGCGCTGCACCAGCTGGCCCTCGTGCACGAGGATGCGCGCCACCGTGCCGCCGTCGCGGTGGGTCACGCTGCGGCGGTTGGCCTCGACCTTCACCAGGCCCGTGGCGACGACGCCGCCCGAGATCGGTGCGAAGAAGGCCCAGGCCAGGAACAGGCCCAGCCAGAGCGCGATCACCCACAGGCCGCGGCGCGCGAGGCCCCGCAGGCAGCGATCCAGCGCCGAGACGGCCACGACATCGGTGACGCCATCTGTGACACCGTCAGCACCCGCCGCCATGCCGACGCGAGGGGGCGGTAGCGGCAGCGCAGTCATCACGACTCCTTCCGCGCCGAGTCGCCCGGCTCCAGGCTCATGGACGCCAGCTTGCCGGCTTCGCTGCCGAGCTCGGCGTTGGGGTCGTTGCGTGTGGCCATGCGCTCGACGGCGCCGTCGCGCATCACGACCACCTTGTCGGCCAGGCCCAGCAGCCGGCGCCGCTGGGTCACCGCGATCACGCTGGCGCCGCGCGCCTTGATGCGCTGCAGCGCCGCCATCAGGGCCTCTTCGCCCTCGGCATCGAGGCTGGCGTCAGGCTCGTCCAGCACGACCAGCGCCGGCGCGCCGAACAAGGCCCGCGCCAAGGCGACCCGCTGCCGTTGCCCGCCGGACAGCTGCCGGCCGCTCTCGCCCACCGGCGTGTCGTAACCGCCGGGCAGGCGCAGTATCAGCTCGTGAGCCCCTGCCGCCTCGGCCGCCGCGAGCACCGCGGCAGAGACCTCCGCACCGGGGCTGGCGCTGGCGATGGAGAAGCGGGCGATGTTCTCGGCCACCGTGCCGGCAAACAGCTCCACATCCTGCGGCAGGTAGCCCAGCGCCGCGCCCAGTTGCTCGGGCTCGTACTGGGCGATCTCGGCGCCGTCCAGCCGCACCGCGCCGGCCGTGGGCTTCAGCACGCCCACCAGCAGGCGCGCCAGCGTGGTCTTGCCGGCCCCGCTGCCGCCGACGATGGCCATGATCTCGCCGGCTTGCAGCTGCAGGCTGACGTGCCGCAGCAAGGCCCGCTGGCTGCCAGGGGCGACATAGCTCAGCGCCTCGACCGCCACGCGGCCGGTCGGCCGCGGCAGCGCCGTGCCGGACTGCCGCCGCGCACACTGCTCGAGCAGCTGCCGCAGCCGGTCGTGCGCCGCCCTGGCCTCGACCAGCCCGCCCCAGCCGACCAGCAACTGCTCCACCGGCGCCAGCGCACGACCCAGGATGATGGTGCTGGCGATCATCACGCCGGGCGTCACGCCCTCGCGTATCACCAGCCAGGCGCCGGCCGCCAGCATCACCACCTGGATGGCCTGGCGGGCTCCGCGCGAGACGGCGCTCAACGCGCTGCTGCCGGCGCTCGACGCCAGCGTGGCGCGCTGCACCGCATCGGTCTGCGTCGCCCAGCGGCGCACCAGCGCACCGGCCATGCCCAGGGCCGTCACCGCCTCGGCGTTCTGCATGCCCCGCTCGATCCAGCGGGCCGCGCCGCGCGCATCGGCCTGGATGCGCGCGAAGCTGCCGCGCACGAGGCGCTGGTTGGCCCAGGTCAGCAACAGCAGCAGCAGCGTCGCACCGGTGGCCAGCAGGCCCAGGTGCCAGTCGAAGGCGGCGATCAAGGCCAGGTAGACCACGGCCCAGGGCGCGTCGAACAGCGCGACGATGCCCGGCCCGGAGAGAAACATGCGCAGCGTGCCGAGGTCGCGCATGCCGTCCACCGGCGCCGCGTCGGGCGCCGGCCGCGCCTGGCGCAGCATCATCTCGGGCAGCACCACCGGCCCGAGCCGCTGCTCCAGCACCATGCCCAGCACCGTCAACAGCCGCGAGCGGACCTGGTCGAGCGCCGCGAACGCCACCAGCGTGATCAGCGCGAACGCCACCAGCATCGTGAGGGTTTCGAGGCTGCGGGTCACCAGCACGCGGTCGTAGACCTGCAGCATGAACAAGGACGGCGCCAGCAGCGCCAGGTTGATCGCCAGGCTGAACAGCAGCGCCCATGCGAGCTGGCGGCGCAGGAGATGGCGCAACCCTTCGTGCCGAGGGCGGCCATCGGTTGCGGGGGGCATGTTCGTCATGGGGCGATGTTACGCATGGATACGGATAGTGCCACGCCGCGCGGCACCGGCGCCACCCACGAATTCGCGCAGTACGGCCTTGGGCTCAGCCTATGCAAGTCCGGTTCTTGCCCGTGCGTTTCGCTTCGTAGAGCGCTTCGTCGGCGCGCTCCAGCGCTGCCTCCAGTGCCTCACCAGGGCGGTAGGCCGTGACGCCGGCCGAAAAGGTCACGAAGACCTCCTTGTCCTCGTGCATGAAGAGGCTGGCGGTCAGCAGGCGCTGCAGCCGCGTCAGCACCTTCTGCGCCTCGTCGGCCGGGGTGCCGGGCAGCAGCACGACGAACTCCTCGCCGCCGAAGCGGGCCACCGTGTCGCCCGGGCGCAGCGAGTCGCGCACGCGGCCGGCCAGCGCCACCAGGGCCTGGTCGCCGGCGCCATGTCCCAGGCTGTCGTTCAGGCGCTTGAAGTTGTCGATGTCGAGCAGGCCTATGGCCAGCCCGCCGGCCGCCCCGTCCCCGCGCGCCAACTGCGCCTGTTCGATCTCGAAGGCCTGCACGAGGCCGCGCCGGTTGGCGATCTGCGTCAGGGCATCGGTGGCCACCTCGTCCGAGAGGCGGCGCAGCTCGCCCTCCAGCTCGCGCACCCGCGTCTCCAGCGCCACCGCGCGGCTGTGGCCGCCCTGCAGGCGCGCGCGCGTGCTGCTGACCAGCGCATGCACGCTGCGGCTGTCGTCCACCATCTCGCGCACCACGCCGGCCAGGCTCTCGAGCGACTCGGCCTGCTCGATGGTGTGGGCGTAGCGCTGCATGCCGTCGCTGAACGAGCCGGTCTGCTGGTCCAGCTCGCCGAGCTCGTGCAGCATGCGGTGGATCAGGTCCTTCAGCGTCAGGCGGGCGTTGTCGCGCTCGCCGCGCAGCGTGCGCTGGCGCTCGCGGGTATGGGCCAGCAGTTGCTGGGCCGACTGCAGCGCTCGCGCGCTGAGCGGCTCGGCGAGCTGATCGCGCAGGCTGTCCATCTGGCCACGCACCCAGCTGTCGTCCTCCGAGAGCTCGGCCAGGCCGCCGGCCAGCTCGCGGCTGAGCTGGTGGACCTGGGCCAGCAGGTGGTGGCGGTGGGCGAGCAGCAGGCGGGCCCGCTCGCACCAGGCGGCGATGGCCGCCGCGGTGGCGGGTGTGGCGCCCTCGCCGTGCAGCCGGTCGGCCAGCACGGCGAGTTCGTCGGCCAGCGCGATGGCGCGCTCGCTGTCGGGCGGCAGCGCGGCGCACAGCGTGTGGGAGAGCGGCGCGAGCACGTCGGGCCAGGCACTGGCCGCCAGGGCGGTGTCCGCGGGCGGGGCCGCCATCGGCGCCGGCACGGGGCCTGCGGCGGCCGCTTCGGCTGGCGCCGGGGCCGCCGGCAAGGTCGGCGCGTCGGGGATCGGCACGGCGGCCACATCCTCCACCGCCTCCGGGGTATCGGCCGGCTCTTCCTTGTCGGTCTCCCAGGAGGCGACGAGCTGCTTCAGCCGGTGCTGCATGCGCTGCATGTCGCTGCCGCTGGAATCGAGCACGCGGTGCAGGCTGTCCTTCTTGCGCGCCGCCGTCCACTGGCGGCCGCCGCGCTCCAGCGCGCGCGCCAGGCGGTCTATCAGCTGGGCCCAGGCCTTGGATTGCGCCGCCGCCGCGTTGGCGCCGCGGTCCAGCAGGCGCTGGGCGTCGTCCCACTGGCCTAGCAGCAGTTGCTGCAGCAGGTCGGCACGCTGGCCCACGTCATCGACCAGCCGCAGCGCCATCTGCTCGTAGACGCGGCGGGCCCGCGACGAGGGCTGTGTGCCCGCCGCCGCGGCAGCGCCGGTTTCTTCAGCCCAGGCCCGCGCGTAGTTCTCCGGCGTCGGTTCCTGGTGGCTTTGTGCCAGGCGCAGCAACGTGGCCTTGGCGAGTTGCGCGGGGGTGGCTGCGCTGCGGTCGGTCATCGGCGGTGTCGGGTAGGGGATGGTCGGGCGGGCGGTGGCCGGTGGCACGGCCGCCTCTGCGCGCGCTCAGCCACCGTGGTGGGATTCGCCCGGCCCTTCGACTTCTTCGCCGCCCTGCACCAGTGCCGCCAGCCCCGTGCCTTGCGGCGCCAGGTTGCGCTTGGCGACCCAGGCAGGGATCTCGTGGCCGGGGATGGGCGGGCTGAACAGATAGCCCTGCATCAGCGTACAACCCTGGCGATACAGCGCCTCCTGCTGGCCCAGCGTCTCGACGCCTTCGGCGATCACCCGCAGCCCGAGCGCCCGCGCCAGCGCGACGATGGTGCGTATCACCGCCGTGCCCTTGCGCGTCACCGTCAGGTCGCTGACGAAGGAGCGGTCGATCTTGACCTCGGAGATCGGCAGCGTGGTCAGGCGCGAGAGCGACGAATGGCCGGTGCCGAAGTCATCGACCGAAATCTCCACGCCGATCTCGTTGAGCCTGTGCAGGGTCGGCAGGATGCTCTGCAGATCCTTCATCAGGTTGTCTTCAATGATCTCGAGCTGGATCATGCGCGGCGGGATGCCGTGCGGCGTCACCGCCTTCTGGATCAGCTCGACCAGGTCGCCGCGCATGAACATGCGGTTGGGCATGTTGACCGAGATCGTGCCCGAGAAGCCGAAGGCCTGCTGCCACTCGCGCGCCTGGTGCGCCGCTTCGCGCAGCGCCCATTCGCTCAGCGGCACGATCAGGCCGGTCTCCTCGGCCAGCGGGATGAAGTCGCGCGGCGGCACCAGCTGGTCGCCGCGCCGCCAGCGCATCAGCGCCTCGACCCCCACCATGCGGGCCGTCAGCACGTCGACCTGCGGCTGGTAGTGCAGCACCAGCTCGTTGCGTTCTATGGCCTTGTGCAGCGCCGTCTCGAGCTCCAGCTTCTCGCGGCCGTGGCCGGCGAGCTGCGGGCTGTAGACGGCCATGCAGTTGCGGCCCTCGGCCTTGGCGCGGTACATCGCCACGTCGGCGTTGCGTATCAGGTCGTGCACGTTGGCGCCGTCGCGCGGGTAGAGCGCAATGCCGACGCTGGCGGTGGCGAAGCACTCCTGGCCGGCCACGTAGACCGGCTCGCGCAGCACGTCGAGGATGCGGTGCGCGACCCGCTCGGCGTCGCGCTCGTCGGCCACCTCGGGCAAGAGGGCCACGAATTCGTCGCCGCCCAGCCGGCCCACGGCCTCCAGCGCGCGGTGGGTGCGCGCGCCGGCCGCCTCCACCACGCCGTCGAAGATCTGGTCGCTGTGGCGCACGCAGCTGCGCAGGCGTATCGCCACCTCCATCAGCAACTCGTCGCCGGCCGAGTGGCCGAGGGTGTCGTTGATGTTCTTGAAGCGGTCCAGATCGATCATCAGCAGCGCCACCTGGTGGCCCTGGCGGCGCGCGTACTCGAGCGCGCGCTCGGTGCGCCACATCAGCTGGCGGCGGTTCGGCAGGCTGGTCAGCGCGTCGTTGTTGGCCAGGCGGCGCACAGTGTCCTCGGCCTGGCGGCGGTCGGTCACGTCCTGCACGATGCCGGTGTAGCCTATGCAGTGGCCGTACTCGCCGAACTCGGGCTCGGCCTCGACATGGATGATGCGGAAGCGCCCGTCCGGCAGGTTCATCGGCACGTCGGTCGCGATCACCGAGACCTGGCGCAGCACCTGGCGCGTCATGCGCAGCAGCGCCCGCCGGTCCGACGGCGGGATCGCACGCATCAGGTAGTTCAGCCCGAGCTGGTCGTCCGGCCCGAAGCCGAACACGCGCAGCGCCTCTTCGGAGAGCTCCACGCCGCGCCACAGCGGCCGGCCGGCTTCGTACCACCAGTCGAAGCTGCCCATGCGCGCCAGGTCCTGGGCGCGTGCCAGCTTGGACTTGCTGCGCGCCAGCTCGAGATTCGTGCGCGAGGCCCGCAGCATGTAGCGCATGCGGCCGGCCAGCAGGCTCCACTGGTTGGACTTGACGAAAAAGTCGGTCGCGCCGGCCTGGTAGGCGCGGTTGATCGATTGCTCGTCATCGAGCCCGGTGAGCATCAGCACCGGCACGTTCTCGAAGCCGTACATGCCACGCAGCTCGCGGCAGGTCTCGAAACCGTCCAGCCCGGGCATGCGGGCGTCGAGCACGACCAGATCGGGGGTCCACTCGCGCAGCAGGCGCAGCGCCGAGTGGCCGTCGGTGGCCTCGGTGATGTCGAAGCCCTGCTGCGTCAGCGCGGCCGAGACCAGCATCAGGTTGACCTCGTCGTCGTCGACGAGCAGCACCTTGGGCACGTCCAGCCCGCCGGGGCTGCTGGAGAAGACGTTCGGTGCGTTCATGCGTCGTTCGCCCCCAGCATGGCCTGCACTGCCTGGCGCACGCGGGCCACTTCGGCGAACAGCTTGTCGATATGGATGTCTATGCCCTCCAGCTCCTGGCGCCGGATGCGCTGCTCGACCTCCTGGCAGTAGCGCGAGAGCGTCAATGCGCCGACGCTGGCCGACGCCGATTTCAGCGTGTGGGCTGCGCGGCCGACGGTCTCGAACTCGCCGATCGCACGCGCGGCGGCCGAGAGCTCGAGCTGGCGGTCGAGCGAGCGCAGGTAGGTGCCCAGCACCCGGTTCACGAAAGCCATGCCGCCGCTGGGATCGAGCGCCCGCAATTGCTCCAGGCAGCCGGCGTCCAGCACCGGTGCGCCGAGGGCATCGCTGTCGGAGGATTTGAAGCCGTCAAGCATGGGGTTGCGGCGGGGGCAATAGCGCCGGGGCGACGCGTGCAGCGCCCACGGGCAGGCAGCATGCGTCTTCGGGGCGGCGCGGCAGGCTCACGCGGCCCAGCCGCCCGCAAAAAGCCGGGTCGGGAACAGCGGGCCAGCGGTGACAACGATCAGGCATGGGTTCATCACAACCGAACCAATATACATCCCGCCATCGTCGGTGCCCGCCGCGGCCCCGTCAAGTTGCAAAAGGGAGGGGGTAGCCGCCCAAACCTGCTTTGAGCGGCAGCCCGCCGCACCCGATGGCGCGTCAGTCGCAGCTACTTACAATCCGCGCCATGCCTCGTTCCGACCCCCCTCGCGTCAGAAGCCCGTCCGGCCTGCTGCTCGCGGTAGCGGTGGCGGTCCTGACGGCGCTCGGCGCCCTGCTGTGGCTGGCCGGCGCCCCCGCCGAGGGGCGGCTCTCGCCGGCCGTCTCGCTGCTCGGCGGGCTGGCGCTGCTGGCACTGGCCGCCGCCTGTGCCGCCGCTGGCGCGCTGTGGGGCCGCCAGCGCCACAGCACCGCGCTGCGCGAAGCACGCATGGGCCAGCAGATGCTGGCGCAGCTCGCCGATGCCTGGCTGTGGCAAACCGACAACGAGCACCGGCTGCGCCAGTGGCGCCCGCCGCAGGACGCACCCGCCTCGGCCTGGGGCGCCGACCCGCTGCTGGGCACGCCGCTGTGGGAGCAGTTCGAGCTCGTCGGGGAGCAGCGCCAGCCCGCCGCGCTGCAGGCCCGCCTGCAGGCCCTCAGCCCGCTGGAGGACCTGCGCGCCCGCCGGCTGGGCGCCACGCCACAACCGGGCTCGCAGGGCGGCGTCGCCGGCCCCTGGCGGCTGCGCGGGCTGCCGCAGTTCGACAGCGACGGCGGCTTCACCGGCTACCTGGGCAGCGCACTGCCGCTGGGCGACGCCGAACAGCAGCGCTTCGACCAGGCGCTGCTGCAGCGCCTGTGGCCAGAGCTGGACTTCGCGGTGCTCGCCTTGCGCCCGCAGGCCGACCGCGAGTGGGCGGTGGCCACGCTGAGCCACGACGCCGCACGGCTGCTGCGCATGCCGGCGGCGCAGATCCCCGGCCTGCCCTGGCCCGAGGCACAGGCCCGGCTGCCGGCGGCACTGGCCGCCGCCACCGCCGAGCTGGCGCCGGGCCAGACCCGCGACGAAGGCGAATGGACGCTCAGCCTGCACGACATTGCGCCCGACAGCCCGCCCGGCGGCGCTTCGCTCGACGGCCCGGCCCACGATCCGGCCCGCGTCGGCCGCCTGCTGATGCTGCGCCCGCGCGCCACCGTCACCACCTCCAGCGCCAGCAGCAGCGACCACGAGTCCTTCATCTACTCGGTCTCGCACGACCTGCGCGCGCCCATCCGGGTGGTCGAGGGCTTT
>DATHWJ010000479.1:0-2099 GCA_035460745.1 Ideonella sp.
CACCTCGATCGCGCAGGAAGACTACGGCCTGGCCCCCCTGGCGCGCGAGATGAACCTGGCCGCCGCCAGGCTGGCGCGCGCTTCGGCCGACCGCTACAGCACGCCCGACCAGCCGCGCTTTGTCGCCGGCGCGCTGGGCCCGACGCCCAAGACCGCCAGCATCAGCCCGGACGTCAACGACGCCGGCGCCCGCAACGTGAGCTTCGACCAGCTGCGCGACGCCTACAAGGAGCAGGCCGCGGCTCTGCTGGAGGGGGGCGCGGACCTGTTCCTGGTCGAGACCATCTTCGACACCTTGAACGCCAAGGCCGCGATCTTCGCGCTCGACGAGCTGATGGAGGAGACTGGCGAGCGCCTGCCGGTGATCATCTCCGGCACCGTCACCGATGCCTCCGGCCGCATCCTCTCGGGCCAGACGGTGGGCGCCTTCTGGCACTCGGTGCGCCACGCGCGCCCGTTGGCCATCGGGCTGAACTGCGCCCTCGGCGCCGCGCTGATGCGGCCCTACATCGAGGAGCTCTCGCGCATCGCCGGCGACACCTTCATCAGCTGCTACCCCAACGCCGGCCTGCCCAACCCGATGAGCGACACCGGCTTCGACGAAACGCCGGAGGTCACCGGCGGCCTGATGGGCGACTTCGCGAAGGCAGGTTTCCTGAACATCGCCGGCGGCTGCTGCGGCACCACGCCCGACCACATCGCCGCCATCGCCCGTAGCGTGGGCCGCTACCGCCCGCGCGGCCGCCATGATCCTCTCCTGAGCGCCCTCGTGGCCGCCTGAAATCCGGCCCCGCGACGCACGACGCGACCCGAGCCAAGTGCCGCCGCGGATCCGGCTCCGCCGGTCCGCTGGCGGGCCTTGCAGGCCGCGCCAAGCCCCGGGGGCCTGGCCCTTCGCCAGGCACAAGAGGTCCACCGGACCTCTTGTGTCCGGGCTCAGCCCCCTCGGGGGGCGGCCGAAGGCCGTAGGGGGGGACTATTTGATCTGGCCGCGGATCTCGCCGCCCGGGAAAGTCACCGAGTGCACGTTGACATAGGCCACGCCGGCGCGCGCCGCCGCCAGGAAGGCGTCGAACTGGCCGGCCGCGATGCCCTGGGTGGTCGGGCCGATGACGCTGGCCGCCGTGATGGTGCCGGTGATCTCGGCGTCACCGGCCGGGCAGGCCTGCGTGCCGGCCGAGGGGTCGTCCAGGTTGGAGCAGAGGAAGACGCTGATGCCGCCGTTGACGCCCTTCTGCCCGATGTGGATGTGGGCCTGCGTGACGCCGCTGGCCACGCCGCGGTAGGAAAGCCGGTAGTTGACCGCATCGGGCTGCAGCGTGGCGGTGAAGCTGCCGCCAGCGGGCGTGTTCAGCGCCGGCACCTCCTGGTAGCCGCTGAGCGGAGCGGTGCGGGTCTGGGCCAGTGCGCTCTGGGCCAGCCCGGCGCAGAACGCGGCGAGGGCCAGGGGCAAAACCAGTCTGTGGGAGGGTCGCATGGGGTGTCTCCTTGGTTGGAAGCCTGGAAGCTCGGAGCCAGCACAGCGCTGCGTTGACCCGGCGGCCTGCCCGCGTTCACACTGACGCTGCCCCCGAACGCACCAGCATACGGCGCGCCGCTGCGGGCGCGCTCCTTGCCCCTACTTGGGGCCGGGCAACAGCCGCAGCACCACGCTGTTGCTGTCGTCGGTCGTCACCAGCACCGTGCGGGTGGTGACGACACCCTTGCCCAGCAGTTGCGCCCGCATGGCCGCGGTGCGCTGCGAGGCGCCCGGCTCCGGTGCGCCCAGTTGCACCCGCGCATTGGGCTGGCGCAGCAGGCTTTGCGAGACCTTGTCCAGCACCGCCTTCAGCGGTGGCTTGGGGGCGGCGGCGCCGGTCGCATCGAACGAGTACGTCATCGGCACGGTGACCAGCACCGCGCCGTCGGTCTCGTCGCCCACCGCCACCGGCGTGCCGCTGAAGAGGTCGCGCAGCCAGCGCGACTCGGCCACCAGCGGCGAGGGTGCGACCGGCGCCGCAGGCACGCCGGCGGGTGGCGTGACCGGTTTGCTGACCGCGGAAGGCGGCAGCTGCGCCGGCGGGGCGCCCGGCGCGCTGCCGGGGCGCGCCGCCGGCGCC
>DATHWJ010000480.1:0-5289 GCA_035460745.1 Ideonella sp.
GCGTGCCGACCTACATCGCGGATGTGACGGTGGCGGTGGCGTTGCTCTCAATGCTGGTGGCGACGGTGGCGGCGCGGTATCGATTGCGATGGGGGCGGGAATGAAGTGCGTCGGTTGGAGCGGCGAGTTTTCGTGCCCGGCCACCGATGGTGGGAGCCGCTGCCGGGTGCCCTGCCGGCGCCCTGTTGGCGGCGCTGAGGATCGCAAGGGGGCCGGCCGGCGCGCGCAGCGCCGACTGCCGAACCCAGCCGCCGCACAGCGCAGGGCCGGCTCAGCTCGCTCAGACCGATAGCAGCGAACACACTCTCACTCCCGCCCCCACCGCAATCGATACCGCGCCGCCACCGTCGCCACCAGCATCGAGAGCAACGCCACCGCCACCGTCACATCCGCGATGTAGGTCGGCACGCCCAGTGCCCGCCCCATGCTGTCGGCCCCGACCAGCACCGATGCGACGAACAGCGCTGCCACCACCACGCCGAGCGGGTGCAAGCCTGCGAGCAAGGCGATCACCAGGCCCGAGGTGCCGTAGCCCGGCGACATGTCCAGCGTGACGTAGCCGGTGCGGCCCGCCACTTCGCCCACGCCCGCCAGGCCGGCCAGCGCGCCAGACATCAGCGCGACACCCAGCATCACGCGGGTCACCGGCTGCCCGGCGAAAGCGGCTGCGCGGGCATTGGCGCCCACCGCGCGCAGTGCGAAGCCGAAGGTGGTGAAGCGCAGCAGGGCCCAGAGCAGCAGCGCCAGGGCCAGCGCCCATAGCAGGCCGGCGTGCACGCGCGAGCGCTCCAGCAGCCGGGCGTATTCGAGCTCGGGCTGCAGGGCCACGCTTTGCGGCCAGCCCATCGCGAGCGGGTCTTTCATCGCCCCGTCGAGCAGCAGCGAGACCAGCAGCAGCGCGATGAAGTTCATCAGCAGCGTGGTGACCACCTCGTCGACGCCGAAACGCAGCTTGAGCCAGGCCGGGCCCAGCAGCCAGAGGGCCCCGGCCGCCGCGCCCGCCAGCACCATCAGCGCCTGCAAGGCGGGCAGGGGCAGGGCGGCCAATGGGGCCCAGAGGCCGTTGGCGTGCTGGCCGCCGACGGCGACCGCGGCGAGGGCGCCGAGGTAAAGCTGGCCCTCGGCACCGATGTTGAACAGGCGGGCGCGGAAGGCGATGGCCGCGGCCAGGCCGGTGAGTATCAGCGGTGTCGCGCGGGTCAGGGTCTCGGAGACCGCGAGGCGCGAGCCGAAGGCGCCTTCGACCAGCAGCGCCGCGGCGCTGGCGATGGGCGCGCCCGCCCAGGCGACCAGCAGCGAGCCGGCGGCCAGCGTGAACAGCACCGCGATGAAGGGCGCGGCCAGCGTCCAGCCGCGCGAGAGCTCGGCGCGCGCTTCAAGCCGCATGGCGCGGGGTTTCGGCAGGGCCGCCGGTGGTGCCGGCCATCGCGAGGCCGATCTCGGCGAGCGTCCAGTCGGCGCAGGGCTTGGCAGCGCCGAGGCGGCCGTGGTGCATCACCGCGACGCGGTCGGCGAGCGCGAAGATCTCGTCGAGGTCTTCGGAGATCATCAGCACCGCCGCGCCGGCGGCGACCGCCTCGAGCAGGCAGCGGTGCACGAAGGCGACCGCGCCGATGTCCAGGCCCCAGGTCGGCTGGCTGGCGACGATCAGCACCGGGCCGGGCGCGGCGGCATCGCGCCCGGCGCCGGTCTGCGCGACCGCGAGCGCGCGCCCCAGCACCAGCTTTTGCATGTTGCCGCCGGAGAGCGTGCGGGTGGCCACGTCAAGGCCGCGCAGGCGCACGTCGAAGCGCTCGACCAGCGCCTGCGCCGCGGCGCGGGCGGCTTCGCGGCGTATGACGCCGAAGCGCGAGAACGCGGGCGTGTGCAGCCGCTCGGAGACCGCGTTCTCCCAGACCGGCAGGTCGCCGATCACGCCCTCGGCGTGGCGGTCTTCAGGGATGCGGGCAACGCGCGCCGCGACCCAATCGCGCGGCCGGGCGCGCAGCACGCGGCCCTGGACCTGCAACTCGCCGGTCTGCGCGGGGCGCAGCCCCGAGAGCAGCTCGGCCAGCACGACCTGGCCGTTGCCGGAGACGCCGGCGATGGCGACCAGCTCGCCGGCCCGCACCGTCAGGCTCACGCCGTCGAGCAAGGCCTGGCCGGTGGGGCCGCGCACGGTGACCTGGCGCAGCGACAGCACCGGCTCGCCCGGTGCCGTGCCGGCTGCAGGGCGCGTCGGCAACTCCACCCGCCGGCCCACCATCAGCGCCGCGAGCTCGGCCTTGGCGGTGCCGGCGGCCGCGCGCTCGGCCACCAGCCTGCCGCCGCGCAGCACGGCGATGCGGTGCGAGACGCGCAGCACCTCGTCGAGCTTGTGGCTGATGAAGACGATGCCCAGACCGTCGGCCACCAACTGCGAGAGCGTGGCGAACAAGGCCTCGCTCTCCTGCGGCGTCAGCACAGCGGTGGGCTCGTCGAGTATCAGGATGCGGGCGCCGCGGTACAGCGCCTTCAGGATCTCGACGCGCTGGCGCTCGCCGACCGAGAGTGTGCCGACCCGCGCATCGGGCTCGACCGCGAGGCCGAACTTCTGCGCCGTGGCCAGCACCTTGGCGCGCGCGGCGGCGCGGCGCGAGCGCGGCCACCACAGCGGCTCGGTGCCGAGCAGGATGTTGTCGAGCACGCTGAGGTTGTCGGCCAGCGTGAAATGCTGGTGCACCATGCCCACGCCCGCTGCCAGCGCAGCCTTGGGGTCGCCGGGCGGCAGCGCCTGGCCGAAGACCTCGACGCTGCCGGCGTCGGCCACGTAATGGCCGAACAGGATGTTGACCAGCGTGCTCTTGCCGGCGCCGTTTTCGCCCAGCAGCGCGAGCACCTCGCCGCGGGCCAGCGTGAGCGAGATGTCGTCGTTGGCCACCAGAGCGCCGAAGCGCTTGGTGATGCCCGAGAGCTTCAGCGCGAGTTCGGCGGGCGGGGCCGGGATGGGACTCACGTGGGTGCCGGAGTCAGTTGGATTTCGGTTCGGTCTCGACCACCTTGACCGCGAACTTGCCGTCGAGGATGGCCTTCTCCTTGGCCTTGACCTTGGCGATCACGTCGGCCGGCACCTTCTTCTCGAAAGTGCCCAGCGGCGCGAGCTCGGAGCCCTTGACGGCCATCATCGAGAAGGGGCCGTAGTCCTGCGCGCTGAAGCTGCCGGCCTTGACCTTGGCGAGCGCGGCCGTGATGGTGGGCTCCATGTTCCACAGCGCCGAGGCGACGACGGTGTCGGGGTACTGGGCCTGGGTGTCGATCACGTTGCCAATGGCCAGCTTGCCGCGCTCCTTGGCCGCGTCGCTGACGCCGAAGCGCTCGGCGTAGAGCACGTCGGCCCCCTTGTCGATCATCGCGAAGGCGGCCTCCTTGGCCTTGGGCGGGTCGAACCACGAGCCGATGAAGCTGACGGTGAACCTGACCTTGGGGTTGATCTCCTGCGCGCCGGCCATGAAGGCGTGCATCAGGCGGTTCACCTCGGGGATGGGGTAGCCGCCCACCATGCCGATCTGGCCGCTCTTGCTCATCGCCGCGGCGATCATGCCGGTGAGGTAGGCGGGCTCCTGGATGTAGTTGTCGAAGACCGAGAAGTTGGGCGCCTGCGGCTTGCCCGAGCTGCCCATCAGGAAGGCGGTCTTGGGGTAGTCCTTCGCGACCTTGCGCGCGGCGGCCTCCACCGCGAACGACTCGCCGACGACCAGCGCGTTGCCGGCTTCGGCGTACTGGCGCATCACGCGCTCGTAGTCGGCATTGGCGACGTTCTCGGAGAAGACGTACTCGACCTCGCCGCGCGCCTTGGCGGCGTTCAGCGCCTTGTGGATGCGGCCCACCCATTGCTGCTCGACCGGCACCGTGTAGATGGCGGCGACCTTGAGCTTGGCCTGGGCCAGCGCAGGGCCGGCGGCGGAGAGGGCGCTTGCGGCGGCCAGGGCCGTCAGCAGGGTGCGGCGGTTCAGTGCGGGCATCGTGTGTCCTTTCGGTGGTTCGGGCAATGGTGTCATGCGGGCGCAAGAAGCGTACCGCTATCGGCGTGCAGGCCGCAGCCGCGCAGCACCAGGGTCAGCACGTGCTCGGTCGCACGCTCCAGGTCGGCCCGGGCGAGCCGGCGCTTGCCCAGCACCGCGATCACCTGGGTCTCGAAGTCGGCATAGGTCTGCGTCGCGGCCCAGATGGTGAAGAAGAGGTGGGTCGAGTCCACCGGCGCCATGCGGCCCTGCGCGATCCAGCCGTCGATCACGCGGGCTTTCTCGCGCACCAGCGCGCGCAGCTCGCCGCGCAGCAGCGCGCCGATCTCGGCCGCGCCGTGCAGCAGCTCGTTGGCGAAGACGCGCGAGGCGTCGGGCCGCTGGGCGGTGAGCGCCATCTTGGCGCGGATGTAGCGCGAGAGCGCCTCGCGCGGGTCGGCCTGCGGCGTGATGGCGTCGGTGCCGGCCAGCCAGGCGCTCAGCGTGTCGCGCAGCACCGCGCTGTACAGCGCCTGCTTGCTGCCGAAGTAGTAGTGCAGGTTGGCCTTGGGCAGGCCGGCGCGCTCGGCGATCTCGTTCATCGTCGCCCCGCCGTAGCCGGCCCGCGCAAAGACCTGCTCGGCCGCGCGCAGGATGTCGGCTTCGTTGGCTTGGCGGATGCGGCTTTTGGCTTCCTGCGGCACCGGCTGAATCGCAATCACTTGGTTCCGAAGATGCGGTCGCCGGCATCGCCCAGGCCCGGGACGATGTAGCCGTGTTCGTCCAGCCGCTCGTCGATGGACGCGACGGTGATGCTGACGTCCGGGTGGGCGGCCCGCACGGCGCGCACGCCCTCGGGCGAGGCCAGCAGGTTGACCAGCTTGAGGCTGGTCACGCCGGCCTCCTTCAGGCGGCCCAGCGCGGCGATCGCCGAGTTGCCGGTGGCCAGCATGGGGTCGACGACGATGACCAGGCGCTCGTGGATGTCGTCGGGCACCTTGAAGTAGTACTCCACCGGCTCCAGCGTGTCGGGGTCGCGGTAGAGGCCCACATGGCCGACGCGGGCGCCGGGCAGCAGGTCGATCATGCCGTCCAGCATGCCGTTGCCGGCGCGCAGGATGGAGACCAGGCAGAGCTTCTTGCCGCTGATCACCGGTGCCTCGCAGGTGGCGACCGGCGTGGTGATGGTGATGGTCTCGGTCTGCAGGTCGCGCGTGACCTCGTAGGCCAGCATCGCGGCGATCTCGCGCACCAGGCGGCGGAAGTTGTCGGTGGTGGTCTCGGCCATGCGCAAGTACGTCAGCTTGTGCTGCATCAGCGGGTGGTCGAT
>DATHWJ010000481.1:0-9794 GCA_035460745.1 Ideonella sp.
GAACGGCGCCGGCAAGTCCAGCCTGATCAAGATCCTCTGCGGTGCCGACCGGCCCGACGCCGGCCGCATGGTCTTGTTCGGCGAGCCCTATGCGCCGGCCTCGCCGCTGGCCGCGATGCAGGCCGGCATCCGCGTGGTGCACCAGGAGCTGCACGTGCTGGACGAGCTCTCGGTGGCCGAGAACCTGCTCTTCGAGCGCCTGCCGCGCACCCGGCTGGGCCTGCTGGATCGCGGCGCCATGAACCGGCGCGCCGAGGAGCTGCTCGCGATGGTCGGCCTGGACGAGCTCTCGCCCGGCACCCGCGTGGCCCGCCTGGGCATGGCGCAGCGCCAGTTGCTGGAGATCGCCAAGGCCTTGTCGAGCGAGAGCCGCATCGTCATCATGGACGAGCCCACCGCCACGCTGACGCCGCGCGAGACCGGCCGCCTGCTGCAGATCATCCGGCGCTTACGCGACAGCGGCGTTACCGTGGTCTTCGTCTCGCACCACCTGCAGGAGCTGTTCGAGGTCTGCGACCGCGTCACGGTGCTGCGCAACGGCCGCCACGTGGCCACCCAGCGCATGGGCGACACGAGCACCGACGACCTCGTGCGGCTGATGGTCGGCCGCGACCTGGCCGAGCGGCCGCCGCGCAGCACACCGGCACTCGACCTGCTGCGCCCCCCGGCGCTGCGCGTGCAAGGCCTGCGCTTCAGCGGCCAGCGCGGCGGCGCCGAGATCGACTTCAGCCTGCGCTACGGCGAGATCGTCGGCCTGGCCGGCCTGGTCGGCTCCGGCCGTACCGAGACGGTGCGCGCGATCTTCGGCGCCGACCCGCTGGCGGCCGGCCAGGTCTTTCGCGACGAGCGCCCGGTGCACATCGCCAGCCCCGCCGACGCGCTCGACCAGGGCATCTGCCTGGTCACCGAAAACCGCAAGGACGAGGGCCTGGTGCTGGACATGCCCATACGCGCCAACATCAGCCTGGCCCACCTGGCCGCCGTCTCGCGCGCCGGCCTGATGCAGCCCGAGGCCGAAGACGCCGCCGCCCACGCCGCGGTGGCCGACTTGCGCATCCGCCTCGCGTCGATACGCCAGCCGGTGCGCGAGCTCTCGGGCGGCAACCAGCAGAAGGTGGTGCTGGGCAAGTGGCTGCTGCGCGAACCCAAGGTGCTGCTGCTCGACGAGCCCACCCGCGGGGTCGATGTCGGCGCCAAGGCCGAGATCCACGCGCTGCTGGAGCGCATGGCCGCCGAGGGCCTGGCGGTGCTGGTGGTGTCGTCCGACCTGCGCGAGCTGATGTCGCTCTGCGACCGCATGCTGGTGCTCAGCAAGGGCGTGCTCACCGGCGAGGTCGCGCGCGCGCAATTCGACGAAGAAGCCATCCTCGCGCTGGCCTACCAGCAATACATGACCCCCGCCGCGAGCACACACCATGCCCAAGCTGCTTGACCCCCCGATGGCCGCGCCCGGCGCGGCTGCCACCACGGCGCGCGCCGACGGCGACGCGATGAAGACGCGTGCCCGCAGCGTGCTGCGCGAAGCCGGCATCGGCCTGGCGCTGCTGCTGCTGGTCGGCGTCTTCAGCCTGCTCTCGCCCATCTTCCTGACGGCCGGCAACATCACCAACATCTTCACCCAGATCTCGATCAACGTGATCCTCGCGGTCGGCATGACCTTCGTGATACTGATAGGCGGCATCGACCTCTCGGTGGGCTCGGTGATGGCCTTCTGCGCCGTGGTCGCCGGCACGGTGATGAAGACCGAAGGGCTGGACACCGGCACCGCGATCGCGCTCGCGCTGCTCGCCAGCATCGTGGCCGGCGCCGTCTGCGGCTTCGCCAACGGCGCGATCTCGGCCTGGTGGTCCATCCCCTCCTTCATCGTCACGCTGGGCATGCTCAACATCGCCCGCGGCGCGGCGCTGCAGTGGACGCAGGCGCGCTCGATCTACGAGTTCCCCGACGCCTTCAACAACTTCGGCAGCGCCTCGCTGCTGGGCGTGCCGGCGATCTTCCTGGTCGCGCTGGCGCTGGTGGCCGTGGGCTGGTTCGTGCTCAACCGCACCGTCTTCGGCCGGCTGATCTACGCCATCGGCAACAACGAGGAGGCCGTGCGCCTGGCCGGCCACGACGTGATGCGCATCAAGGTCGCGGCCTTCGTGATCTGCGGCGCGGCGGTCGGCGTGGGCGCGGTGATCTACATGACGCGACTGACCATCGCCAGCCCGATCTCCGGCATAGGCTTCGAGCTCAACGCGATCGCCGCGGTGATCATCGGCGGCACCAGCCTGAGCGGCGGGCGCGGCTCCATCGTCGGCACGCTGCTGGGAGCCTGCATCATCGGCGTGCTGGCCAACGGGCTGATACTGATAGGCATGAGCGACTTCCTGCGCCAGATGGTGACCGGCTGCGTGATCATCCTCGCGGTGGTGCTGGACGCCTACCGGGCCCGGCTAGCCGGCCGCGCAGCCTGAAATGATCACGATCAAGGACGTCGCCCAGCACGCCGGGGTCTCGGTGACCACGGTGTCGCACGTCGTCAACGGCACGCGCTTCGTCAGCGCCGAGGCGCGCGAGCGGGTGCAGCTCGCCATCCAGGCGCTGAACTACGTGCCCAGCGCGCTGGCCCGCAGCCTCAAGAGCAACCGCACCCAGACCGTGGGGGTGATGATCCCCAACAACTCCAACCCCTACTTCGCCGAGATCATCCGCGGCATCGAGGACGCCTGCTACACGGCCGGCTTCAACGTCATCCTGTGCAACTCCGACGACGACCCGCACAAGCAGGCCACCTACGTGCGCCTGCTCAGCGAGAAGCAGGTCGACGGCCTGATCGTGCTCTCGTCCGGCAGCGACGCCGGGCTGCTGCAAAGCCTGCGCAGCGCCACCATGCCGCTGGTGCTGGTGGACCGCGAGATCGAGGGCCTGGAGGCCGACCTGGTCGAGGTCAACCACGAATCGGGTGGCCTGCTGGCCACCGAGCACCTGCTGCAGCTGGGCCACCGCCGCATCGCCTGCATCGCCGGGCCGGCCGATCTCTCGTCCGCCCGCGAGCGGGTGCAGGGCTACCGGCGGGCGCTGCGGCAGGCCGGGCTGGCGCTGGACGACCGCCTGCTGCGCAACGCCGACTTCACCAGCGCGGGCGGCTACCAGGCCATGGCCTCGCTGCTGGCCGGGCCCGCGGCGGGCTGGCCCTCGGCCGTCTTCGCCTGCAACGACCTGATGGCCATAGGCGCGCTGTGCGCCATCGCCACGCAGAGCCTGCGCATGCCGCAGGACGTGTCGGTGATCGGCTTCGACGACATCGCGCTGGCCACCTACAGCAACCCACCGCTGACCACCATCGCCCAGCCCAAGCACCAGACCGGCGAGTTGGCGGCCCGGCTGCTGCTGCAGCGCCTGGTCGAGCCCGGCCGCCCGCCGCAGCGCGAGATCCTGCAACCGTCGCTGCGGCTGCGCCGCTCGACCGGCCCCGCGGCCTGAAACCCCCTCCAACCCCAAGCTGCCCCATGCTGAAGAACATCGACCCGCTGCTCCATGCCGACCTGCTGCAGGCGCTCTGCGCGATGGGCCACGGCGACGACCTGGTGCTGTGCGACACCAACTTCCCGGCCGACGCGGTGGCGCGCGCCACCGTCAGCGGCAAGCTGCTGCGCCTGGACGGCGTCGATTCGGCCCGCGCCATGCGCGCCCTGCTCTCGGTGCTGCCGCTGGACAGCTTCGTCGAGCAGCCGGTGCTGCGCATGCAGGTGGTCGGCGAGCCGGAGACGGTGACGCCGGTGCAGCGCGAGGTGCAGGCCGAGATCGACCGCGCCGAGGGCCGCGCCTGGCCCATGGGCTCGGTCGAACGCTTCGCCTTCTACGAGCGGGCGCGCCGGGCCTATTGCGTGGTGGTGACCGGGGAGGCGCGCTTCTATGGCTGCTTCCTCCTCAAGAAGGGCGTGATCGCAGCGCCCGAGCCCACCTGATCCCGCCCTTCTCCACGTCCACCATGCCCGCAGCACAACAAGGCGTCGCCATCCTCGGCATCTTCGTCGCCGACTTGGCCTTTCGCGCGCCGCGCCTGCCCGGCGTCGGAGAGACCCTGGTCGGCTCCGGCTTCGTGATGGGGCCGGGCGGCAAGGGCGCCAACCAGGCCATGGCGGCGGCACGCGCCGGCGCCGCGGTGAGCTTCATCACCCGCCTGGGCGAGGACGCCTTCGGCGCCGGCGCGCGCGCCAGCTGGGCTGCCGAGGGCATACGCGCCTGCGTGCCGCCGGCCACCGGCGAGCCGACCGGCGCCGCCTTCATCTTCGTCGACGAGCGCAGCGGCGACAACGCCATCATCGTCTACCCGGGCGCCGCGGGCGCCTTGTCGGCGGCCGACGCCGAAGCCGCCCGCGGCCCCATCGAAGCGGCGGCCGTCTTCCTCACCCAGCTGGAGCAACCGGCCGCCGCGGCGCGGCGCGGGCTGGAGATCGCCCGCGCCGCCGGCGTGCTCACCATCCTCAACCCGGCGCCGGCCGCCGAGCTCGACCCCGCGATCTACCCGCTGTGCGACTACATCACGCCCAACGAGAGCGAAGCGCAGGGCCTGACCGGCCTGGCCGTAGGCTCGCTGGACGAGGCCCGGCGGGCCGGCGACGCGCTGCTGGCGCGCGGTGTCGGCACCGCGCTGATCACGCTGGGCGAACGCGGCGCGCTGTTTCACTCGCGCGAGGTCTCGGTGCTGGTGCCGGCCTTCAGCGCCGGGCCGGTGGTGGACACGACCGGTGCCGGCGACGCCTTCAACGGCGGCTTCGCCTCGGCGCTGTCGCGCGGCATGGCCCCGCTGGAGGCGGTGCGCTTCGGCAGCGCGGTGGCGGGCCTGTCGGTGACGCGGCCGGGCGCGGCGGCCTCGATGCCGACGCTGGCGGAAGTGCAGGCGCTGCTGGCGCGGCAGGGCTGAACGAGCCCCCAAGGCTGCCGCGGCACGCCTGGCATGTTCGCCCTCAGGCGTTCATCGTGTCTTCCAGCTCGGCGCTATCGATCACGCGGGGCGCAGAGCGCGGCGCCGCGCGCACGGCGCCGCGGCCGGCCGCCTTGGCCTGGTAGCAAGCGGTATCGGCTTCGTCCAGCCAGGCCGCGGCGCTGGGCGTGTCCGGCCGCAGCGAGGCCACGCCCAGGCTGGCGCCCACGCGCAGCAGGCGGCCGTCGATCACCAGCGTGATGCCGGTGATCGCCTCGCGCACCTTCTCGGCCACGCACAGCGCGGTGGCATGCGGGCAGCGCTCCAGCAGCACCGCAAACTCGTCGCCGCCCGTGCGCACCACCAGGTCGCTGCCGCGCACGCAGCCGGCGATGGCCTGGGCCACCGCCTTCAGCATCGCGTCGCCCGCGGCGTGGCCGGCCTGGTCGTTGACGGGCTTGAAGTCGTCGAGGTCGATCACGATCAGCTCGGCCGGGATGGAACGCGGCAAGACGTCGAACAAGGCGTGCAGCCGCTCGTCGAAGGCCTTGCGGTTGGCCAGGCCGGTCAGCGGGTCGTGGGTGGCGACCCATTGCAGATGCTCGCGCGTGGCGATCTGCGCCGTCACGTCGCTGAGCGTCCAGATCGTGCCCGCCGCGGTGTCCACGGGGTCGACCGGCCGGCCGCGCAGCTGGGCCCAGAAGCAGGTGCCGTCGGCCCGCCGCATCTGCCACTCGCCCACATAGGCGTCGCCGGTCTTGAAGGCAGCCACCACCAGCGGCCCGAGGCGCAGGAAATCGTCCTCCGAGGCATAGATCATCACCGTCAGCTGGCCCAGCATCTCGTTTTCGCTGCGGCCCAGCAGCCGGCAGAACTCGGCACTGACCAGCTCGAAGCGCTGCGCCCGCGTGAACGCGATGCCCACCGGCGCCGCGCCCATCACCGAGCCCAGCTTCTTCAGCACCTGGGCATTGAAGGCCTCCAGCTGCGAGCGCTCGGCCCCCACGTGGCGCAGCACCCGCGCCAGCCGGCCGATCTCGCCATGGCCTCCGGGCCAGCCCTCGTGCAGGTCGAGCTGGCCGTCGAACAGGTGCTGCGCCCGCTGCTCCAGTTGCCTCAGCGGGTGCAGCAGCAGCGTCAGCAGGCCCAGCGTCAGGACCGAGAGCACGGCCACCAACTGGGCGGCCCAGATCGCCGCCTGGCGCTGCGCGGTGTGCAACGGCGCCAGCACACGGTCCTCGGCCAGCGCGCGCCAGATCACCCAGTCCGGCCCGGCAATGCCGGCCACCGTCATCAGCTCGCCGGGCTGGCGCAGCAGCAGGCCGCTGGGCTCCACCGGGCTGCCCATGCCCTCCCAGCTGGTGACCGCCTTGGCGAAACGGACGTCCTCGGCCAGCGGCCGCAGCAGCCGCGTGCGGTCCGGGTGGGCCAGCACGATGCCTTGTGCATCCGTCACCACCATGATTGCATCGACGTCGGCCTCGCCACGCTCGACGATGTCGCCCAGCAGGTCGCGGCTGGCCAGCCGCAGGCTGCCGCCGAACAGGCCCTGCACCTCCTTGCCTCGCACCAGCGGGTAGGTGACCACGATCACCGGCTCGCGCGAGACCCGGCCCGGCACCGGCCCCGAGACCACGCTGCGCCGCTCGGCCATGCTGCGCTTGAAATACTCGCGGTCGCCCAGGTTGATCTGCGGATGCTTGTGGCCGGTCGCATCGACGAACAGCCGCATGCTGCCGTCGGGCGCCGTAACGAAGATACTGGCGAACAGGCTCAGCAGCACCGGCTGGCGTTCGAAAAACGCCGCCAGCAGCTCGTCGTCGTCGAAGATCTCGGGCCCGAGCTGGCTGGCGGTGGCGCGAAGCGCGCGCTGCAGCTCCACCACCCGGCGCGACAGCATGGACGCCGCCCGCACCGACTCGCTCAGCTCGCGCTGGTGCTGCGACGCCAGCGTGTCGCGCTCGGCCTGGTGGGTCAGCAGCATCGTGATGATGCCGATGCCGAGCGCGAGCGCCGAGATCACGCCGAGCGTGACCTGGAGCTTCAACGATCCCAACCCGGCACCGAGCCAACGCCGCCAACTGCCCATTGCTGCTTACCGCCACATGCCCCTTTTTGGGGCGAACAGCGCTTTTATCGGCTTGCGACGGGGTGGCTTGAGCGGGCGGGCGGCGAGCAGCGTGCCGCCCCGGCCTCGCCCAGCTTGGTCACGTGATAGGCACATGACCGTGCGGATCGATCAACCCCCTGCGGTGTAGCCCGCTTCGCGCTGATGCCTCAGGGCCAGCACCAGCACCGTGTCGGCAGCCTCTTCGAAGCTGTAGAGCGCCAGGTAGCCTGACCGGCCCCGCGAGATCACCAACTCACGCAACCCGTGCTCGACAGGCCGCCCCACCAGCGGATGCCGCTCCAGCAGCGAGACGGCCTCTTCGATCAAGCCCAGCGTTTCCGACGCTGCGGCCGGGTCGCTCTCGAGCAGGAAGTCGGTGAAGCGCTCCAGGTCCGCCAGCGCCTGCTCGGCGTAGATCAGCGCGGCCACGAAACCTGCGCAGGCCGCTTGGCAGCACGCTTGCCGGCGACGCGTTCCCTCAGGTAGGCGTGGACGTCGGCTGCCGCGAAGCCCTGGCCGCTCGCCAGCGCGGCCTCGCGTGCCGCTTGCGCATCGGCGAGGAACTCGGCACGCCGCTCGGCTGCCGCTGCGGCCTGGTGGATCGCCTCGACCATGAAAGCGTGGGCGCTGACACCCTGGCTCCGTGCGGCAGCGGCCACACGCTCCTTGACATCATCGGGCAGCTTCAGCGAGGTGGTTGACATGGGACGCTCCGGCAAAAGGTGTCACCATGGTAACACCCCGCCGCAGCGCCGTGACCTGCCTCAGTGCACTACCCGCTCGAACCTGAACTCACCCTCCTCCACATCCACCGGGATCACGTCCTTGGGCCCGAAGCGGCCCTGGAGGATCAGCTTGGCCACCGGGTTCTCGATGCGCTGCTGGATCGCCCGCTTCAGCGGCCGTGCGCCGAACACCGGGTCGAAGCCGACCTTGGCGAGCTCGGCCAGCGCCGCCGGCGACACCACCATGCTCATGTCCATCTTGGCCACGCGCGCTTCCAGCACCTTGAGCTGGATCTTCGCGATCGCTTCGATGTTGCTGCGGTCCAGCGCATGGAACACCACGGTCTCGTCGATGCGGTTCAGGAACTCGGGCCGGAAGTGCGCCTTGACCTCGACCATCACCGCGTCGTGGATCTCCTCGGTGCTCTGGCCGGCCATCTGCATGATCATCTGCGAGCCCAGGTTGCTGGTCATCACGATCACGGTGTTCTTGAAGTCCACGGTGCGGCCCTGGCCGTCCGTCAGGCGGCCATCGTCCAGCACCTGCAGCAGCACGTTGAAGACGTCCGGGTGGGCCTTCTCCACCTCGTCGAGCAGCAGCACGCTGTAGGGCTTGCGGCGTATCGCCTCGGTCAGCGCCCCGCCCTCTTCATAGCCCACGTAGCCGGGCGGCGCGCCGATCAGCCGGCTCACCGAGTGCTTCTCCATGAACTCGCTCATGTCGACCCGGATCATGTGATCTTCGCTGTCGAACAAGAAGCCCGCCAGCGCCTTGCACAGCTCGGTCTTGCCCACGCCCGTGGGGCCGAGGAACAGGAAGGAGCCCAGCGGCCGGTTCGGGTCCGACAGGCCCGCCCGCGAGCGGCGGATGGCGTCGGCCACCGCGACGATGGCTTCGTCCTGCCCCACCACGCGCTCGTGCAGCCTGGTCTCCATCTGCAGCAGCTTGTCGCGCTCGCCCTGCATCAGCTTGGAGACCGGGATGCCGGTCGCGCGCGAGACCACCTCGGCGATCTCCTCGGCGCCGACCATGGTGCGCAGCAGTTGCGGGCCCTTGCCTTCCTTGGCGCCCTTGGCCTTGCCGGCCTCCTTGTCCTGCGCGTCCTTCAGCGTGGCTTCGAGCGCCGGCAGCTTGCCGTACTGCAGCTCGGCCACCTTGTTGAATTCGCCCTTGCGCTTCAGGCTCTCGATCTCGACCTTGATGCGGTCGATCTCCTCCTTCACGTGGGCCGAGCCCTGGGCAGTCGCCTTCTCGGCCTTCCAGATCTCTTCCAGGTCGGCGTACTCGCGCTCCAGCCGGGCGATCTCTTCCTCGATCAGGCCCATGCGGCGCTGCGAGGCTTCGTCCTTCTCCTTGCGCACGGCTTCGCGCTCGATCTTGAGCTGGATGATGCGGCGGTCCAGCCGGTCCATCACCTCGGGCTTGGAGTCGATCTCGATCTTGATCTTGGCCGCCGCCTCGTCGATCAGGTCGATCGCCTTGTCGGGCAGGAAGCGGTCGGTGATGTAGCGGTGGCTCAGCTCGGCCGCGGCGACGATGGCCGGGTCGGTGATCTCCACGCCATGGTGCACCTCGTACTTCTCCTGCAGGCCGCGCAGGATGGCAATCGTCGCCTCGACGCTGGGCTCATCGACCAGCACCTTCTGGAAGCGGCGCTCCAGCGCGGCGTCCTTCTCGACGTACTTGCGGTACTCGTCCAGCGTGGTCGCGCCTATGCAGTGCAGCTCGCCGCGCGCCAGCGCGGGCTTGAGCATGTTGCCGGCGTCGATCGCGCCCTCGGCCTTGCCGGCGCCGACCATGGTGTGCAGCTCGTCGATGAACAGGATGATGCGGCCTTCTTCGGCCGTCACTTCCTTCAGCACCGCCTTGAGCCGCTCCTCGAACTCGCCGCGGTACTTGGCGCCGGCAAGCAGGCCCGCCATGTCCAGCGAGAGCACCCGCTTGTCGCGCAGCGAGTCCGGCACCTCGCCGTTGACGATGCGCTGCGCCAGCCCTTCGACGATGGCGGTCTTGCCGACGCCCGGCTCGCCGATCAGCACCGGGTTGTTC
>DATHWJ010000482.1:0-3886 GCA_035460745.1 Ideonella sp.
GCCGCCCAGCACCCCGGGCACGGCCCACAGCGCCGCGGTCCATTTGTTGTGCCCGCCTACCCAGCCGTTGACGTGGATGGAGCTGACGGTCGCCGTCAGGCCATGGGCGCGCATCACGGCCACCACCTGGGCGATCTGCGCCTCGCCCAGCGAGGCGAACTCGCTGTGGTCGATGGCGATGTCCGTCAGGCGGCCCGCACTGTCCCGCGCCAGTGCCGCGCCCGGCACCTCGCGCAGCACCGCCAAGGCACACGCCTGCAGCCGCGCGAAGTGGGCCGCCCGCTCGGCCTCGCCCTGCGTGAAGTCGCGCCGCAGCGCCTCGCCCTCGCGCCGCAACAACACGCCCCCGTTCTCCGCAACGATCGCCGCCACCGGCCAGGCCATCGCAAACGGCTCGCTCCAGCCCGCCGGGCGACCGGTGATGGCGACGACCGGCACGCCGGCCGACGCCAGCGCATGCAGCGCGGCCAAAGCGACGGGCTCGATCGCGCCGTCTCGAGTCAGCGTGTCGTCGATGTCGGTGAGCACGCCGCGCAGGCCGGCCAGCGCCGCGATGGGCGCTTCGGACCAGGGCACGAGGGTGTGGGCGGGCATCGGCGGGAGTTTCCCATGCAGCCCCTGGCCCAGCAGGCAGATGCCTTGCTGCCACCACAAGGCCAGCGGCAAACCCTGCACCCCATGGCTGCCCGAGCGAACTACACTCCCATTAACGAATTCGTTAACGAAAGCGTAAAATCATGGCACTGCGAACCTCGGACATCGTTCCCATCAGCGACGCTCGCGCTCGGCTCACCGAGCTGGCGGAAGACGTGGTCGTCGGCGGCGCGGAAAAGGTGCTGACAAAAAACGGATCCAGCTACGTGGCGCTCGTCGATGCCCGCAAGCTCGACTACTACCACGCGCTGGAGGCCGAGCACGCCAGCCTCGTGCTGCTCGACGCTGCCGAGGCCAGCCTGCAGCAGGTGCTGGCAGGCCAGGTGATGTCGGAGGACGACCTGGAGCGGGCGCTGTCCACCCTGCCCAGGCTGTGAGCCTGCCCGCGAACGCGCGGGTGCGTGCGGCGCCGGATCTGGGACGCAACCTGGTCGAGATCTACCGGTTTCTCACCGAGCAAGACTCGGCAACTGCGCCAGCGCGCTACATGAAACTTCAAGCGGAGCTCAAGGAAGCCCGGAGCCTGCTGTCGGGAAACCCCGCGAGCGGCCGGCCCGCCCGGTTTCTTGCCAGCCTGTCGGCGCAGGGCCGTTTGCGCGCGCAGCATGCCCTGCGGCTCGCGAGCGCGGCCGGGCTGCCTGAACTGCGCGAGCTGGTCGTCGGGCGCCATGTCTTGCTCTACGCCCACTCCGAGACCGAGGTGATGCTGCTCGCGCTGAAGCACCAGCGCCAGATGACCTACAGCTTCGCGCCATGGAACGATTGAGCAGGCCTGCAATCAACCGCTGATCTGCCCTTTCAGGGTCTCTGCCCCGCTACAATTCGCCTTCGTTCCGAGGAGCGTTGCAAGGCCGCCTCTCACCGCAGACGGCGCCCCAGGCTCGGAACCCTATCAATTGCAACAGCGCTCACCCGCATCGCATCGGTCGTGGGTGAGTGGTTTTCCGGCACAGCCGCCATTCCCCGAGTCCAGCGCGTTGCGGGTTTCCTGATTACACGGAGATCCTCATGAACGCCGTTCTCAAGCCCGCCCAAGACGCTTACGCCATCGCCGACCTGACCCTTGCCGCCTGGGGCCGCAAGGAAATCAAGATCGCCGAGACCGAGATGCCCGGCCTGATGGCCATCCGCGAAGAGTTCGCGAAGACGCAGCCGCTCAAGGGCGCGCGCATCACCGGCAGCATCCACATGACCATCCAGACCGCCGTGCTGGTCGAGACGCTGCAAGCCCTGGGCGCCAATGTGCGCTGGGCCTCGTGCAACATCTTCTCGACGCAAGACCACGCGGCCGCCGCGCTGGCGGCGCAGGGCACGCCCGTCTTCGCGCACAAGGGCGAGACGCTGGCCGAGTACTGGGACTTCACCCACCGCATCTTCGAGTTCGGCGCCAAGGGTTCGGAGGGCGAAGGTCCCAACATGATCCTCGACGACGGCGGCGACGCCACGCTGCTGATGATCCTGGGCCAGCGCGCCGAGAAGGACCTCTCGGTGGTCGCCAACCCGACCAGCGAAGAAGAGACCTGCCTGTACGCCGCGATCAAGGCCAAGCTGGCCGTGGACCCGACCTGGTACACGCGCAAAGCGTCGCAGATCATCGGCGTGACCGAAGAGACCACCACCGGCGTGCACCGCCTGAACGAGATGAGCGCCAAGGGCACGCTGCCGTTCCGCGCCATCAACGTCAACGACAGCGTCACCAAGAGCAAGTTCGACAACCTCTACGGCTGCCGCGAGAGCCTGGTGGACGGCATCAAGCGCGCGACCGACGTGATGATCGCCGGCAAGGTGGCCTGCGTGGCCGGCTACGGCGACGTGGGCAAGGGCTCGGCGCAGGCGCTGCGTGCGCTCAGCGCGCAGGTCTGGGTGACCGAGATCGACCCGATCAACGCGCTGCAGGCCGCGATGGAAGGCTTCAAGGTCGTGACCATGGAGTACGCCGCCGACAAGGCCGACATCTTCGTGACCACCACCGGCAACAAGGCCATCATCCGCCACGAGCACATGCTGGCGATGAAGGACCAGGCCATCGTCTGCAACATCGGCCACTTCGACAACGAGATCGACATCGCCTCGCTCGAAAAGTACGAGTGGGACGAGATCAAGCCGCAGGTCGACCACATCACCTTCCCCGACGGCAAGAAGATCATCATGCTGGCCAAGGGCCGCCTGGTGAACCTGGGCTGCGGCACCGGCCACCCCAGCTTCGTGATGTCGTCCAGCTTCGCCAACCAGACCATTGCGCAGATCGAGCTCTTCACCCAGCCCGAGAAGTACCAGCAAGGCAAGGTCTACGTGCTGCCCAAGCACCTGGACGAAAAGGTCGCCCGCCTGCACCTGAAGAAGGTCGGCGCGATGCTGACCGAGCTGACGGATGAGCAGGCCGCGTACATCGGCGTGAAAAAAGAGGGCCCGTACAAGCCCGATACCTACAGGTACTGATCCGGTTCGTTCAGCTTCGCGGAGTTCTCCGTGCGTGCCGACCAGTTGCTGGTGCAGCAGGGCCTGGCGCCGACCCGGTCCGCCGCGCAGCGGCTGATCGAGCACGGCGCCGTGCGCTGGCTCGGGCCGCGCGGCTGGGCGGTGCCGCGCAAGGCGGGGGAGAACCTGCCGGAGGGCTGTCAGGTGGAGCTGACCGACGACGCCGAGCTGCGCTGGGCCTCGCGCGGCGGCTTGAAGCTGGAAGGCGCGCTGGCGCAGACGGGGCTGGCCCTGCACGGCCGGGTCGCACTCGACGTGGGCCAGAGCACCGGCGGCTTCACCGACGTGATGCTGCAGGCCGGCGTTGCGGCCGTGGTCGGCGTCGATGTCGGCCGCGGCCAGTTGGCGCCCCGGCTGGCGAGCGACCCGCGCGTCACCGCGCTTGAAGGTGTCAATGCGCGCGAGCTGAGCGCCGAGCTGCTCGGCGCGGCCATGCCCGCCGGCGGCTTCGGCTTCGTCACCGGCGACCTGTCCTTCATCTCGCTCACGCTGGTGCTGCCTGCCTTGGCCCCGTTGCTGTCGCCAGGCGGCGACCTGCTGATGCTGGTCAAGCCGCAGTTCGAGCTGCAGCCGCAGGACATCGCCAAGGGCGGGCTGGTGAAGGACGCCAGCGCCTACGCCCGCGTCGAGGCCCGGCTGCGCGAGGCCTGCGCCGCGCTCGAGCTCGACGTCGTCGCCTGGCTGGACAGCCCCATCACCGGCGGCGACGGCAATCGCGAATTTTTCATACACGCACGTCGGCATTGATCGACGG
>DATHWJ010000483.1:0-12458 GCA_035460745.1 Ideonella sp.
CAGCCATCATGGGGCGTGCCAATGCCGGCCACGGCTGGCACGTCGCCGGTGCCGAGCTTCAGGCGCTGCATGAGGCGCTGGTGATTTATGCCGCGCAGGTCGAGCTGTGCAGCTACGGCGAGTTTCTGAACGCCCACGAGCTGGTGCGGCGGCGCGTGAGCCAGGCGATTGCGCGAGGCAAGGCAGGGCAAGTCGGGGGGTGCGTCGTCCACTCGCGACCCCATCCGGCTGCCGCTGCTGACTCAGCGCCAGCATCACAGGAGCAAATCTGATGGTGCGGCCGACTGCCCGCGCTGGGCGCAACCCCCTCACGATCACGCCGATCCTTGTCGATCGCCACGTCGCCGCCGCGATGATGGGTGACCTGGCAATCAATACCTTCGAGACTCGGGTACGCGAAGGCGTGTTGCCCAAGCCTCGTCGGATCGGTAACCGCGTCGGATGGCTTGTGAGCGAATTGACCGCGGCAGCCGAGAGTCTGCCGGTCAGCGATATCTTGCCGCCACCGTTGGGAAGCCCGAGCTAACGCGCCGGCCGGCTACGCCGGCCGCTGCGCCGCGGCCTCCCACTCGGCCGCCATGCGTGTCAACCACTCCCGTCGCTCGTGGTCGTACTGGTGCCGGTTGTACACCCCGCCCACGCCGGTCTGTATGTGCCCCATCACCGCTTCGGCGACCTCCTCGGCGCACCCCATCGCCCCGAGCTTGGTGCGCACCGTGCGGCGAAGGTCGTGCGGCGACCACCCCACTACCGGCCAACGCGGCCGCTCCTGCTCCGGCCGCAGCGTGCAGCTCGGCATGTGCCACCACACAGCCACCCCAACGGTTTTCTGCTCGACGTGCGGTGATTCGCCACGGGTGGGCGGGTAAAGGTGTGCCTGGCCGTGCACGTCCATTCGAGCCCGCACGATCTCAAGCGCGCGACCCACCAGCGGCACCCGAAGGTCGGTGGCCAGCGGGTGCCGCCGCATCTTCAGCTTGGACCGGGGGATGGTCCACCACCAGCCATCCGCCTCTTCGCTCACCTCCGCCCCTTCCATAGCGCAGATCTCGGCGCCGCGGCACCCCGTCCACAGGTAGAGCGTCAGCAACTCGGCCGGCATCCGGCTGATGTGCGGTAGATGGCGCAGAACGGCGCCGACCTGGTCAGGCATCAGCGCCACCTTGACGACGCCTTGGTGCTTGCCATCGACGATCTTGCCCTTGCTCTTCAGCTTGCCCCTAAGGATCAGGCGCCACCAGTTCGGCACATCCTCGGGCAGCTTGCCGCTGTCGTGCGCCCAGTCCCACACGGCGCCCAGCTCGCGGCGGAGCGAGCCAGCTTGCACAGGTATGTGCGCGAAGCTGTTGACCAGGTCATAGGCGACAGAGCGGGTGACGCCCGCCGGGGGCATCGCTGCGACATCGCCCAGCATGGTTGCAAAGGTCCGGCGCAGCTCGGCCAGGCCCTTCGGCGCCCGCCGAGGCGCTGCGTACTCGGCCACGAACGCATCGCACAGCCCGCCCACCGTTGCGATTGATGGGGCACTCCGCTCGCGCTCTCGCTCTCGCCGCCGATCCTGGGACGGATCCCGGCCCGCCGTGCGATCGGCGCGCTGCGCCTCCCACGCCGCCATGGCCGCGGCAACCGACATCGTGGGCCACTCCCCCAGCTTGATCTGGCGCATGCGGCCATCGACTGGTGATTTGTATCGGTAGATCCAGGAGCGACGGGTAGCGCTGGCCTCCAGCCGGAGCCCGGGCGCCCCGTCCACTGTGAGATGATCCCCAGCCGCCAGCAGCTTGGCAGCACGTGCATCGAATCGCATTTGGCAGAAAACCTACGCCGAAGCGCAGCCGAGTGAAAACCTACGCCGAATGTTACGCCAAGCGGCAAACAGCAGGCGGGTTTTCACGGGGTGGCAGTTGCAGCTGAAAGCAGCACCCAAGGCGCAAAAACTTGTTTTCAGTCAATGGCTTACGATACTTTAGGCGAGCAGGATCAGGGACTTAGCAAGCCCCCCGAAGTGGCCCACACGCCTATGATGCAGCAGTATTTGCGCATCAAGGCCGAGCACCCCGACACCCTGGTCTTCTACCGGATGGGGGACTTCTACGAGGTCTTCTTCGACGACGCCCGCAAGGCGCACCGCCTGCTCGACATCACGCTGACCAGCCGCGGCCAGAGCGGCGGCGAGCCGGTGGTGATGGCCGGCGTGCCGGTGCATTCGGTCGAGGGCTACCTGGCGCGGCTGCTCAAGCTGGGCGAGTCGGTGGCGGTGGCCGAGCAGGTGGGCGACGTGGCGACCGCCAAGGGCCCCGTCGAGCGCAAGGTGGTGCGGGTGGTGACGCCCGGCACGGTGACCGACAGCGAGCTGCTCGACGACCGCGCCGACACGCTGCTGCTGGCGGTGAGCAAGCAGCGCAACAGCTTCGGCCTGGCCTGGCTGGGCCTCGCCAGCGGGCAGCTGGGCCTGGCGGAGTGCGGTGAGGCCGAGCTGGCCAGCTGGCTCGCGAGGCTGGCCCCGGCCGAGATCCTGATCGACCGCGACGAACAACCCGCCGCGCTGCGCCAATGCCGCGCCACCCGCACGATGCGGCCGGGCTGGCAGTTCGACAGCGCGCTGGGCCTGCGCAAGCTCTGCGAGCAGCTGCGCGTGGTCACGCTGGCCGGCTACAACGCGCAGGAGCTGGGCACGGCCCATGCCGCCGCCGCCGCGCTGCTGAGCTTTGCCGAGCACACCCAGGGCCGCGCGCTGGCCCACGTGCACACCCTCACCGTGGAGCGCGCCAGCGAGCTGCTGGAGCTGCCGCCCGCCACCCACCGCAACCTGGAGCTGACCGAGACGCTGCGCGGCGAGCGCAGCCCCACCCTGCTCTCGCTGCTGGACACCTGCCGCACCGGCATGGGCAGCCGCGCGCTGCGCCACTGGCTGACCCACCCGCTGCGCGAGCGCACGGTGGCCGGCGAGCGCCACGCCGCCATCGAGCAGATGCTGGCCGAGGGGATCAACGCGCTGCGCGAGGCGCTGCGCGGCGTCAGCGACGTCGAGCGCATCACCGCGCGCATCGCGCTGCGCCAGGTGCGCCCGCGCGAGCTGGCCGGGCTGCGCAGCACGCTGGCCGCGCTGCCCTCGCTGCGCGCGATCGCGCCGCAAGGCGCGCCGCTGCTGGCGCGCTACCACGCCGAGCTCGCGCCCGACCCCGCGGTGGCCGAGCTGCTGGCCCGCGCCATCGCCGAGGAGCCGGCGGTGCTGGTGCGCGACGGCGGCGTCATCGCCACCGGCTTCGACGCCGACCTCGACGAGCTGCGCGCGATCGGCCAGAACTGCGACGACTTCCTGCTCGCGCTGGAGACGCGCGAGCGCGCCCGCACCGGCATCGCCAACCTGCGAGTGCAGTTCAACCGCGTGCACGGCTTCTACATCGAGGTCACCTCGTCGGGCGTCGACAAGGTACCGGCCGACTACCAGCGCCGCCAGACGCTGAAAAACGCCGAGCGCTACATCACGCCCGAGCTCAAGGCCTTCGAGGACAAGGCGCTCTCGGCGCAGGACCGCGCGCTGGCGCGCGAGAAGCTGCTCTACGAACAGGTGCTCGACCAGTTGCAGGGCCACCTGCGCCCGCTCTCGGCGCTGGCCCATGCGCTGGCCGGGCTGGACGCGCTGGCCGCGCTGGCCGAGCGCGCCGCCACGCTGGACTGGTGCCGCCCGGAGTTCGTCAAGCACCCCTGCCTGGACATCGAGGCCGGCCGCCACCCGGTCGTGCAGGCCCGCCTGGCCGAGACGGGGGCGGGGGACTTCATCGCCAACGACTGCCGGCTCGACGCCAAGACCAAGCTGCTGGTGATCACCGGCCCCAACATGGGCGGCAAGAGCACCTACATGCGCCAGGTGGCGCTGATCGTGCTGCTGGCCGCGATGGGCTCCTACGTGCCGGCCGGGCGCTGCCGGCTGGGGCCGGTCGATGCGATCCACACCCGCATCGGCGCGGCCGACGACCTGGCCAATGCGCAGTCGACCTTCATGCTGGAGATGACCGAGGCCGCCGCCATCATCCACTCGGCCAGCGAGCACTCGCTGGTGCTGATGGACGAGATCGGCCGCGGCACCTCCACCTTCGACGGCCTGGCGCTGGCCTCGGCCATCGCGACCTACCTGCACGACCGCAACAAGGCCTTCACGCTGTTCGCGACCCACTACTTCGAGCTGACCGAGTTCCCGCGCCAGCACGCCCGCGCGCTGAACATGCACGTCAGCGCGGCCGAGAGCGGCGACGACATCGTCTTCCTCCATGCCATCGAGCCCGGGCCGGCGAGCCGCAGCTACGGCGTGCAGGTGGCGCGGCTGGCCGGCATGCCGGCCTCGCTGGTGCGCCAGGCGCGCGCGACGCTGGAGGCGCTGGAGACCCAGTCGCGCGCCGGCGACGCGCAGGTCGATCTCTTCGCCGCCCCCCCCGCGCCGCCCGCCGCCAGCCTCTCGCCCAGCGACGAAGCGCTGGCCGCGATCAACCCGGACGCCCTGACTCCGCGCGAGGCGCTGGACGCGCTGTACCGCCTGAAGTCTCTCCAGAAGAAAGAGATCCTGCCATGACCTACTGCGTCGCCATCCGGCTCAATGCCGGTCTCGTCTTCCTCTCCGACTCGCGCACCAATGCCGGGCTGGACGCGATCAGCACCTTCCGCAAGATGATCGTCTACGAGAAGCCGGGCGACCGCTTCATGGTGCTGCTGTCGGCCGGCAACCTGAGCATCTCGCAGTCGGTGCGCGAGATACTGCAGGTCGAGAAGATCCCCGCGGCCGACCCGGACGACGAGCCGCTGACGATCTGGAACGCCAAGAGCATGTTCGACGCGACCCGCGTGCTGGGCAGCGCGGTGCGCCGGGTCTACGAGCAGGACGGCCGCGCGCTGAAGGCGGCCGGCATCGACTTCAACGCCTCGATGATCTTCGGCGGCCAGATCAAGGGCGAGGCGATGCGCCTGTTCCTGGTCTATTCGGCCGGCAACTTCATCGAGGCCACGCGCGAGACCTGCTTCTTCCAGGTCGGCGAGAGCAAGTACGGCAAGCCCATCCTCGACCGCGTGCTGACGCCGGTGACGCCACTGGACGAGGCCGCCAAGTGCGCGCTGGTCTCGATGGACTCGACGCTCAAGTCCAACCTCTCGGTCGGCCTGCCGCTGGACCTGCTGGTCTACGAGGAGGGCACGCTGGAGAGCGACCGCATCGCCTGCATCGACGAGCACAACCCCTACTTCCAGATGATCCACGGCACCTGGGGCCAGCGCCTGCGCGAGGTGTTCGAGAGCATCGAGGACCCGCGCTGGGACGGCGGCGATGCGCACCACCCGCTGATGGCCGCGTCGGACCGCTACGAGACCATGCGCAAGATCGGCCACCCGGGCGAGCGCGTCGTCTGATGCGGCGCTTCGTCTGGGCCACGCTGCTGGCCGCCACGCTGTTGCCCGGCTGCGACCAGCAGCGCATTGAGAAGCTGGAAGAAGGCGTCGCGACCGAGGCCGACGTGCGCCGGCAGTTCGGCGAGCCGGCGACGGTGGTGGAGCACGCCGACGGCTCCAAGCTGCTGGAGTACCCGCGCCAGCCCGAGGGCACCACCAACTACGCCATAACGATCGGCTCCGACGGCAAGATGAGCTCGCTGCGCCAGCTGCTGCACCCGGCCAACTTCTCCAGGGTGCAGCCCGGCATGGCGCAAGACGAGGTGCGCCGCCTGCTCGGCAAGCCGGCCAAGGTCTGGAACTTCCCCACCAAGCCCGACGAGTCCACCTGGGACTGGCGCTTCCAGGACGGCCAGCAGCGCAAGATCTTCAGCGTGGTCTTCGACGGCGAACACCGGGTGCAATCCAGCCACAGCACCGACGACACGCAAGAGGCCCAGCGCGGCTGAGCCGCGCGCCACGCCATGCCCGGCACCATCGTCTTCGCCCATGCCAACGGCTTCGGCGCCGGTACCTACCGGGTGATGTTCGACGCCTGGCGCGCCGCGGGCTGGGAGGTGCAGGCCCCGGAGCGGCTGGGGCATGACCCGCGTTTCCCGGTGGCCAGCAACTGGCGCGCGCTGCGCGACGAGCTGCTCGCCTTCACCGAGGCCAGCGCACCTGGCGAGCAGGTCCATTTTGTCGGCCACTCGCTGGGCGGCCTGCTGAGCCTGATGGCGGCCTGCAAGCGGCCCGAGCTCGCGGCCGGCCTGGTGATGCTGGACTCGCCGGTGGTCACCGGCTGGCGCGCCCACGGGCTGCGTGTGTTCAAGTCCAGCGGGCTGATCAAGCGGGTGTCGCCCGGCAAGATCGCCCAGCGCCGGCGCCACGAGTGGCCCACGCGCGAAGCGGTGCAACAACACTTCGCCGGCAAGGCGGTGTTCGCGCGCTGGGACCCCCGCGTGCTGGCCGACTACGTGGCCAGCGGCTTCGACCAGCACGAGAGCGGCATCCGGCTGGGCTTCCAGCGCGAGATCGAGACCCGCATCTACAACACGCTGCCCGACCACCTGGGGCCGCTGCTGCGCAAGCACCCGCCGCGCTGCCCGGTCGGCTTCATCGCCGGCACGCAGTCGGCCGAGATCCGCCAGGGCGGGGCCGAAGGCGCCAAGCTGCTGGCGCGGGAGCGCTTCGTCTGGTTCGAAGGCACCCATCTCTACCCGATGGAGCAGCCGGAGCGCACCGCGGCGGCGGTGTTGTCCCTGATCGAGAGCTTCCCCGACGCGCGCTGAGACAGGTCGCGGCGGCGTCGCGCCCCGCTCTCCAAGCCCTTAATTCACCAAAAAGTTAATTTAGGGCGACGAAGGCTCTCCGCACCCCAACCCCGCTCCCGCCGTGCGGGAAAACGCCTGCCTGTCCAGATGCAGGACGCATCCTCGGGTATCTACTGAAACGAGGATCGCCAGCAGTGCTTGACCGGCCGGTGGGCCGCTTCCTAGAATCTCTTTTATTCACCAATTGGTGAATAAAAGAGATTCCTACTGGAGACAAGATGCCTGCCACTTCCCGCCGCTCCGTCCTCACCGGCCTGGCCTTTTGTGCCGCGCTGGCCGCCTCCGGCGCCAGCGCCCAGGGGCCTTACCCGCAGAAAACCATCCGCGTGGTCGTGCCCTTCGCCGCCGGCAGCACCACCGACATCATCGCCCGCGCCATCACCGACAAGATGGGCGCCAGCATGGGCCAGACCCTGGTGGTGGACAACAAGGGCGGCGCCAGCGGCACCATAGGCCAAACGGCGGTGGCCACCGCCGCGCCGGACGGCTACACCCTCATGATCCACTCGTCATCGCACACGGTGAGCCCCTCCACCTTCGCGAAGCTGCCATTCGACACCGTGGCCGACTTCGCCGGCGTGACGCCGATCTCGTCGCTGCCCAATGCGCTGGTGATCGCGCCCGGCAAGAACATCAAGACGCTGAAGGACCTGCTGGCCGCAGCGCGCGCCAAGCCGGGCAGCGTCAACTTCGCCTCCGCCGGCCAGGGCAGCGCCACCCACCTGAACGCCGAGAAGTTCAAGATGGCTGCGCAGATAGAGGCCACCAACATCCCGTTCAAGGGCTCGGCCGAGGCCGTCACCGAGGTGCTCGCGGGCCGGGTCGACTACTACTTCTCGCCCATCGCGCCGGTGATAGGCCAGATCAAGGAGGGCCAGTTGCTGGCGCTGGCGGTCGGCTCGCCCAAGCGCGCCGCCGCGCTGCCCGAGGTGCCGACCACCGCCGAAGCCGGCGTGCCGGGCTCGGAGTTCAACTTCTGGATCGGCATGATGGTGCCGGCCAAGACGCCGCGCGAGATCGTCAACCGGCTGCACGACGAGGTCGCCAAGGCCCTCGCCAGCCCGGAGGTGAAGGAGCGCTTCCTGAAGCTGGGCGCCGACGCCTGGACGCTCAAGCCCGAGCAGTTCGACGCCTACATCAAGGACGAGATCGCCAGCAACGCCAAGCTCGTGAAGGCGGCCGGCCTGACGCCGGCGCCGTGACGCCTGGACGGCAGCGCGGCGCGGTTCGGCGGGGCGCCCGGAGGCAATAGCCCCGCTGCCAGCATCGCCGGCGCGCCGAACATGCACGCGACCCGATTCCGCGCTATTGTTCCCAGGATGAACACCCCACTGCGCCATTCCCTCCAAGTGCTCGCCGCGTGCTGCCTGGCCGCGACGGGCTTCTCGGCCTTGGCAGCCGGCACCGTCAACGTCAGCTTCGTGAACCCCGAGCAGTTCACCGATGCTGATCGAGGCTACCAGCGCGATCGCAACCTGGAGCAGCTCGCCAAGCACTTGCGCGCGCTGGGCCAGCGAGAGCTGGCCGATGGCGAGACGCTGGACATCCGCGTCACCGACGTGGATCTGGCGGGCCGCATCGACCCCTTCGCGCTGCGCTGGGGCGCAAACGAGCTGCGTGTCCTCAAAGGCGCCGCCGACTGGCCGCGCATCCAGCTCAGCTACACGCTCCAGCGCAATGGTGCGGAGGTGCGCAGCGCGGACGAGCGGCTGGCGGACCTGAACTACCTGAGTACCTCGCAGTGGCCGGCTTACGCAAACCAGCCGCTGAGCCACGAAAAGCACATGCTGGACGAGTGGTTCGAGGCGCGCTTCGCGACGCAGCAGGTCGGCAGCCGCTGAGGCCCTTGCGCCTCGCCTTGTCAGCGCCGCGGCCGTGGTGGCCCGCTTCGGCCGGGTGGGTAGCACCCCGATGAAACCGGGGCGCCCACCCCCGCCGATATAATCTCCCTTTACCACCACGGCATTTGTGCGCCCGCGCCCTGCGGCCCGTCACGTGCCCCAGGACATGACCAAGTTTGTCTTCGTCACCGGCGGTGTAGTGTCCTCACTCGGCAAGGGCATTGCAGCGGCGTCTCTGGCCGCGATCCTCGAATCGCGCGGCCTCAAAGTCACCCTCATCAAACTCGACCCGTATCTCAACGTGGATCCGGGCACGATGTCGCCGTTCCAGCACGGCGAGGTGTTCGTGACCGATGACGGGGCCGAGACCGACCTCGACCTCGGCCACTACGAGCGCTTCATCACCACGCGCATGAAGCGCAGCAACAACTTCACCGCCGGCCAGATCTACAAGACCGTGCTGGAGAAGGAGCGCCGCGGCGACTACCTCGGCAAGACGGTGCAGGTGATCCCGCACGTCACCAACGAGATCCAGGAGTACGTCAAGCGCGGCGCCGGCTTCGGCAGCGCCGAGGCGGTGGACGTGGCCATCGTCGAGATCGGCGGCACGGTCGGCGACATCGAGTCGCTGCCCTTCCTCGAGGCGGTGCGCCAGCTCAGCCTGAAGATGGGCCCGGCCAATACCGCCTTCGTGCACCTGACCTACGTGCCCTGGATCGCCGCCGCCGGCGAGCTCAAGACCAAGCCCACCCAGCACACGGTGCAGAAGCTGCGCGAGATCGGCATCCAGCCCGACGCGCTGCTGTGCCGCGCCGACCGCGCCGTGCCCGACGACGAGCGCGAGAAGATCTCGCTCTTCACCAACGTGGCCGAGCACGGCGTGATCTCGATGTGGGACGTGGACACCATCTACAAGGTGCCGCGCATACTTCACGAGCAGGGCCTGGACGAGCTGATCTGCATGAAGCTGCAGTTGCTGACCCGCCCGGCCGACCTGAAGCGCTGGGACAACCTGGTGCACGAGTTGGCCCACCCGCGCGGCACGGTCACCATCGGCATGGCCGGCAAGTACACCGACCTGTCGGACTCCTACAAGTCGCTCAACGAGGCGCTGCGCCACGCCGGCCTGCACAACCACGTCAAGGTGCAGATCGAATACATCGACGCCGAGACGCTGAGCCCCGAGAACGCCGCCGAGCAGCTGAGCCACTTCGACGCCGTGCTGGTGCCGGGCGGCTTCGGCAAGCGCGGCGTCGAGGGCAAGATCTGCGCGGCGCAGTTCGCCCGCGAGCTGTCCATCCCCTACCTGGGCATCTGCCTGGGCATGCAGGTCGCCACCATCGAGTACGCCCGCCACGAGGCCGGCCTCGACGGCGCCAACTCCACCGAGTTCGACCCCGCCGCCAAGCACCCGGTGATCGCGCTGATCGACGAGTGGCAGGACAGCGACGGCACGGTGCAAAAGCGCGACGCCAACTCCGACCTCGGCGGCACGATGCGCCTGGGCGCGCAGAGCTCCGACGTCAAGCCCGGCACGCTGGCCCACGAGATCTACGGTCCAATCGTCACCGAGCGGCACCGCCACCGCTACGAGGCCAACGAGCACTACCTGGAGCGCCTGCAGCAGGCCGGCCTGGTGATCTCGGCCATCACCCAGCGCGAGAAGCTGACCGAGATGGTGGAGCTGCCGCGCAGCGTGCACCCCTGGTTCGTCGGCGTGCAGTTCCACCCCGAGTTCAAGTCCACCCCATGGGATGGCCACCCGCTGTTCAACAGCTATATCCGGGCCGCGCTGGCGCACCAGGCCGCCCAGAAGAAGGAAGCCGCATGAAACTTGCCGGATTCGAGGTCGGCCTGGACAAGCCGTTTTTCCTGATCGCCGGGCCTTGCGTGGTCGAGAGCGAGCAGTTGCAGATGGACGTGGCCGGGCGGCTGAAGGAGATCACCACCGAGCTGGGCATCCCCTTCATCTTCAAGTCCAGCTACGACAAGGCCAACCGCTCCAGCGGCACCACCTTCCGCGGCCCCGGCATGCAAAAGGGCCTGGAGATCCTGGCCAAGGTGCGCCAGACGCTGGGCGTGCCGCTGCTGACCGACGTGCACAACGAGGCCGACATCGGCGCCGTCGCCGAGGTGGTCGATGTGCTGCAGACCCCGGCTTTTCTCTGCCGCCAGACCGATTTCATCCGTGCCGTCGCCCAGTGCGGCAAGCCGGTGAACATCAAGAAGGGCCAGTTCCTCGCGCCCGGCGACATGAAGAACGTGATCGACAAGGCCCGCGCCGCCGCGAAAGAAAAGGGCTTGCCGGAAGACAGCTTCCTGGCCTGCGAGCGCGGCGCCAGCTTCGGCTACAACAACCTCGTCTCCGACATGCGCAGCCTGGCGATCATGCGCAACACCGGTGCGCCGGTGGTGTTCGACGCCACCCACAGCGTGCAGTTGCCGGGCGGGCAAGGCACCAGCTCCGGCGGCCAGCGCGAGTTCGTGCCGGTGCTGGCGCGGGCGGCGGTGGCGGTGGGCGTGGCCGGCCTCTTCATGGAGACCCATCCGGACCCCGCCAATGCGCTGTCGGACGGACCGAACGCGGTGCCCTTGAAGCACATGAGGGCGCTGCTGGAGCAGTTGCTCGCGCTCGACCGCGTGATCAAGCAGCAACCTCTGTTGGAAAACGACTTCTCCTGCTGACTCAGCGAAGTTGATGCACGGTAGTAACTGGTTTCTGGCACGCTGCGCGGCGCGCTGATCCTTTCAAAGAATTTTCAAAACCGGAGTGAGATATGAGTGCGATCGTTGACATCGTCGGCCGCGAGATCCTCGACAGCCGCGGCAACCCGACCGTCGAATGCGACGTGTTGCTGGAGTCCGGCACGCTGGGCCGCGCGGCCGTGCCGTCGGGCGCCTCGACCGGCTCGCGCGAAGCGATCGAGCTGCGCGACGGCGACAAGAGCCGCTACCTCGGCAAGGGCGTGCTGAAGGCGGTGCAGAACATCAACACCGACATCAGCGAGGCCGTGCTGGGCCTGGACGCCGCCGAGCAGGCCTTTCTCGACAAGACCCTGATCGACCTGGACGGCACCGACAACAAGAGCCGCCTGGGCGCCAACGCCACGCTGGCGGTCTCGATGGCCGTCGCGCGCGCCGCGGCCGAGGAGTCCGGCCTGCCGCTGTACCGCTACTTCGGCGGCATGGGCGGCGTGCAGCTGCCGGTGCCGATGATGAACGTCATCAACGGCGGCGCCCACGCCAACAACAACCTCGACCTGCAGGAGATGATGATCATCCCGGTCGGCGCACCCACCTTCCGCGAGGCGGTGCGCTACGGCGCCGAGGTGTTCCATGCGCTGAAGAAGATCATCGACGCCAAGGGCATGACGACGGCCGTCGGCGACGAAGGCGGCTTCGCGCCCAACGTGGCCAGCCATGAAGCTGCGATCCAGATGATCCTGGAGGCGATCGACAAGGCCGGCTACACCGCGGGCACGCAGATTGCGCTGGGCCTGGACTGCGCCGCCAGCGAGTTCTACAAGGAAGGCCAGTACCGGCTCGACGGCGAAGGCCTGACGCTGGCCCCGGCCGAGTGGATCGACATGATGGAGAGCTGGGTCGGCAAGTACCCGATCATCTCGATCGAGGACGGCATGGCCGAGGGCGACTGGGACGGCTGGAAGCACCTGAACGAGCGCCTCGGCTCGAAGGTGCAGCTGGTCGGCGACGACCTGTTCGTCACGAACACCAAGATCCTGAAGGAAGGTATCCGCAAGAACGTTGCCAATTCCATCCTGATCAAGATCAACCAGATCGGCACCCTGACCGAGACCTTCGCCGCCATCGAGATGGCCAAGCGGGCCGGCTGGACTTCGGTGATCAG
>DATHWJ010000484.1:0-10692 GCA_035460745.1 Ideonella sp.
GAGGGAGCGGGATTCGAACCCGCGGGGGGTTATTAGCCCCCACACGCTTTCCAGGCGTGCGACTTAAACCGCTCATCCATCCCTCCGCAGAGACAGCCGAAGATTCTAGCCCAGCTTGATGCTGCTGCCGGCAACAGACGATGCGGCGGCGCCTGAGGGCGTGGCGCGCATCAGCGTCATCGCGCTGCCGATCAGCGCGGCCACCTCGGTCATGTTGCCCGGCACGATCATGGTGTTGTTCTTCTGCGCGAGATGCGCATAGGCCTCGACGGCCTTCTCGGCGACCTTGAGCTGCACGGCCTGCTCGCCGCCGGGCTCGCGGATGGCGGCGGCGATCATGCGGATGGCGGCGGCGCTGGCCTCGGCCACCGCGGAGATCGCGGCGGCTTCGCCCTGGGCCTTGTTGATCTCGGCCTGCTTCTCGCCCTCGGAGCGGGCGATGAAGGACTCGCGCTGGCCGTTGGCGATGTTGATCTGCTCCTGCTTGCGGCCCTCGGAGGCGGCGATCAGCGCGCGTTTCTCGCGCTCTGCGGTAATCTGCGCCTGCATGGAGCGCAGGATCTCGGCCGGCGGGGTCAGGTCTTTGATCTCGTAGCGCAGCACCTTGACGCCCCAGTTGAGCGCGGCTTCGTCGAGCGCGTTGACGACGAAGGCGTTGATGGTCTCGCGCTCCTCGAAGGTCTTGTCCAGCTCCATCTTGCCGATCACGCTGCGCAGCGTGGTCTGGGCGAGCTGGGTGATGGCCATCACGTAGTTGCTGGAGCCGTAGCTGGCGCGCATCGGATCGGTGACCTGGAAGTACAGCACGCCGTCCACCTGCAGCTGCGTGTTGTCGCGCGTGATGCAGACCTGGCTGGGCACGTCCAGCGGCACCTCCTTCAGCGAGTGCTTGTAGGCAGCGCGGTCGATGAAGGGCACCAGCAGGTTGAGCCCGGGCACCAGCGTGGCGTGGTACTTGCCGAGCCGCTCGACGACGATGGCGCTCTGCTGCGGCACGACGCGGACCGACTTGATGACGAACAGCGCGGCGATGACCAGCAGGATGATGGCGACGATTTCCATGAGCGTGAGCCCTCGGGTTTCAAGGATCGATCAAAAAAGCGGACTCAAACGGGTGAGCGTTCGAGCACGAGCTGGTTGCCATCGACCCGCACGATCACGAAGTCGCCCGGCGCGGGCTGGCCGGCGCCGGCGTGGCGGGCGTCCCAGCCGGCCCCGCGGTAGCTGACGCGGGCGCTGCCGTCAGGTGCCCAAGCGGTGACGTGCACATGGCCACCGATGTCGAGGTTCATGTCGTGGTTCGCGGCCGCCGGCGCGGCGGCGGGCTGGCGCCTGCGATAGAGGTGCCAGGCCACCACCGCGCCGCCACCGATCAGCGCCGCGCTGAGCAACTGGCCGGTGAACGAGAAGCCGGCGTAGGAGGCCAGCCCGCCTGCCGCCGTGCCTATGGCCAGCATCAGCAGGTAGAAGGTGCCGGTGACCAGCTCCGCCGCGACCAGCATGCCGACCGCGATCCACCACCAGGTTGTATTGCTCCAGTCCATGCGCACCTCTCGCGTCGGCCAGAGGGCCAACTGCGCTTCAGTGTAGGCTGCGCCGCGGTGTCAACGTCTTGTCGCGGGTTCGGCCCTACACTTCGCGCTTCTCATTTTTTGCCCCTCCCGGCCGGAGCCGCCGCCATGCAGCGCTTTCACTTTCCCATCGTCATCATCGACGAGGACTATCGCTCGGAGAACACCTCCGGCCTCGGCATCCGCGCGCTCGCGCAGGCGATCGAGAAAGAGGGCTTCGAGGTGCTGGGGGCCACCAGCTACGGCGATTTGAGCCAGTTCGCCCAGCAGCAGAGCCGGGCGTCGGCCTTCATCCTCTCGATCGACGACAACGAGTTCACCGTCGGCCCCGAAGACGACGAGGTGGTGCTGAACCTGCGCAAGTTCATCGAGGAGATCCGCTTCAAGAACGCCGACATCCCGATCTACCTGTATGGCGAGACGCGCACCTCGCAGCACGTGCCCAACGACATCCTGCGCGAGCTGCACGGCTTCATCCACATGTTCGAGGACACGCCGGAGTTCGTCGCGCGCCACATCATCCGCGAGGCCAAGAGCTACCTCGACGGGCTGGCGCCGCCGTTCTTCCGCGCGCTGATGGACTATGCGCAGGACGGCTCCTACTCGTGGCACTGCCCGGGCCATTCGGGTGGCGTGGCGTTCCTGAAGAGCCCCGTCGGCCAGATGTTCCACCAGTTCTTCGGCGAGAACATGCTGCGCGCGGACGTGTGCAACTCGGTGGAGGAGCTGGGCCAGCTGCTCGACCACACCGGTCCGGTCTACGAGAGCGAAAAGAACGCGGCGCGCATCTTCAATGCCGACCATTGCTTCTTCGTCACCAACGGCACCAGCACCAGCAACAAGATGGTCTGGCACCACACGGTGGCGCCGGGCGACGTGGTGGTGGTGGACCGCAACTGCCACGTCTCCATCCTGCACTCCATCATCATGACCGGCGCGGTGCCGGTCTTCATGACGCCCACGCGCAACAACTACGGCATCATCGGCCCCATCCCCGAGAGCGAGTTCTCGGCCGAGAGCATCCGCAAGAAGATCGCCGCCAACCCGCTGCTGGCCGGCGTGGACGCCGCCAAGGTCAAGCCGCGCATCCTGACGGTGACGCAGAGCACCTACGACGGCGTGCTCTACAACACCGAGACCATCAAGGGCAAGCTCGACGGCTGGATCGATACCCTGCATTTCGACGAAGCCTGGCTGCCGCACGCGGCCTTCCACAACTTCTACGGCAGCTTCCATGCGATGGGCAAGAGCCGGCCGCGCCCCGAGTCGGCGGTGGTCTATGCCACCCAGAGCACCCACAAGCTGCTGGCCGGCATCAGCCAGGCCTCGCAGGTGCTGGTGCAGGACTCCAAGACCAACAAGCTCGACCGCCACCTCTTCAACGAGGCCTACCTGATGCACACCTCGACCTCGCCGCAGTACGCGATCATCGCGAGCTGCGACGTGGCGGCGGCCATGATGGAGCCGCCCGGCGGCCGCGCGCTGGTGGAGGAGAGCCTGAAGGAGTCGTTCGACTTCCGCCGCGCGATGCGCAAGGTGGCCAAGGAGTACGGCAACGACTGGTGGTTCACCGTCTGGGGCCCGGACAAGATGGTCGAGGAGGGCATAGGCCGGCAGGAAGACTGGGTGCTGAAGGCCAACGAGAAGTGGCACGGCTTCGGCAAGCTGGCGCGCGGCTTCAACATGCTGGACCCGATCAAGTGCACCTTGATCACGCCGGGGCTGGACATGTCGGGCAAGTTCGCCAAGACCGGCATCCCGGCTTCCATCGTCACCAAGTTCCTGGCCGAGCACGGCGTGGTGGTCGAGAAGACGGGGCTCTACTCGTTCTTCATCATGTTCACCATCGGCATCACCAAGGGCCGCTGGAATACGCTGCTGACCGCGCTGCAGCAGTTCAAGGACGATTACGACCGCAACGCGCCGCTCTGGCGCATCCTGCCGGAGTTCGTCGCCGCCCACCCCAAGTACGAGCGCATGGGGCTGCGCGACCTGAGCCAGGCCATCCACGAGGCCTATGCCGAGGGCGACATGGCGCGGCTCACCACCGAGATGTACCTCTCCAACCTCGACCCGGCGATGAAGCCGGCCGACGCCTATGCGCGCATCGCCCACCGCGACACCGAGCGCGTCGGCATCGACGACCTGGAAGGCCGCATCACCACCTCGCTGGTCACGCCGTACCCGCCCGGCATCCCGCTGCTGATCCCGGGCGAGCGCTTCAACCGCAAGATCGTGCAGTACCTGCAGTTCACCCGCGACTTCAACCAGCGCTTCCCCGGTTTCGACACCGACGTGCACGGCCTGGTCGAGATGGACGGCGACGCCGGCACGCACTGTTACTACGTAGACTGCGTGCGCGACAAGACGCTATAACTGGCACGCCGCCGTGAGCACGGCGGCCCCTGGTTACATCGCGGTACGTGGTCGAGAATGCGGCTTCAGCGGCGCCGCACATCCGGCGCCGCGAGATCGACCCCATCCACCGCGGAGACCCAGCCCATGACATCAGAGGACCCCCAGACCTGGCGCGGCGCGCCAGGCGCCCCGAGGGGGTTGGACCCGCTAGTGAGCGGCCCGCCGTCGGCCGCTGAGGGTTTTCCCCGCCTGCTCGGCGACATCGGCGGCACCAACGCGCGCTTCGCCTGGCAGGCCGCGCCCGAGCTGCCGCTCACCGACATCCAGACCCTGCCGGCCAAAGACCACGCCTCGCTCGAAGCTGCGATGCGCCACTACCTGGCCAGCGGCACCGGCGGCCAGCGCGCCGCGCCGGTGGACGCCGCGATAGGCATCGCCAATCCGGTCACCGGCGACACGGTGCAGATGACCAACCACCACTGGCGCTTCTCGATCGAGGCCATGCGCCAGTCGCTGGGCCTGCGCCGTTTCGTCGTCGTCAACGACTTCACCGCGCTCGCGCTTTCGCTGCCGGCGCTGGCCGCGACCGACCTGCGCCAGCTCGGTGGCGGCGCTGGCGACCCGGTGGCGCCGCGGGCTCTGATCGGGCCGGGCACCGGCCTGGGCGTCTCCGGCCTGCTGCGCAGCGCGGGCGGCGGCTGGGTGCCGCTGGCGGGCGAGGGCGGCCACGTCACGCTGCCGGCGGCCAACGACCGCGAGCATGCGGTGATCAGCTGGCTGCGGCAGCGCTTCGGCCACCCGTCGGCCGAGCGCGCCGTCTCGGGCCAGGGGCTGGAGAACCTCTACCAGGCGCTGTGCGCGCTGGACGGCAGGGCCGCCGAGGCGCTGAGCGCCGCCGAGGTCTCGCGCCGCGGCCTGGGTGGCAGCGACCCGGTCTGCCGCGAGGCCTTGTCGCTGTTTTGCGCCTTGCTCGGCACGGTGGCCGGCAACCTGGCACTCACGCTGGGCGCCACCGGCGGCGTGTATGTGGGCGGCGGCATCGTGCCGCGGCTGGGCCAGTTTCTCGACGAATCCGAGTTCAGGGCGCGCTTCGAGGCCAAGGGCCGGTTTTCGTCGCTGCTGGCCGGCATCCCCGTCTACGTGATCGACGCCGCCGTCTCGCCTGCGCTGCTCGGTGCGGCACAGGCGCTGGACACGCACTGACCGCCACCCGTTTGCGCCGTTTCGTTCTGCGAGGCCTGCGATGAAGACCGTGCTGCTCAGCTCAGAATCGATTCCCGCCCTGGGCCTGGGCACCTGGCGCATGGGCGAGGCGATGCGCTCGCGCCCGGCCGAGCTGGCGGCGGTGCGCGAGGCGGTGCGGCTGGGCTACCGGCTCTTCGACACCGCCGAGATGTACGGCGAGGGCGGTGCCGAGACGGTGCTCGGCGAGGGCCTGCGCGCGGCGCTGGCAGCGGGAGAGCTCACGCGCGACGAGCTCTTCATCGTCAGCAAGGTCTATCCGCACAACGCCGCCCACGACGCCGTGCTGGCGGCCTGCGAGCGCAGCCTGCAGCGGCTGGGGCTGGGCCGCATCGACCTCTACCTGCTGCACTGGCGCGGCGAGCACCCGCTGGCCGGCACCGTGGCGGCCTTCGAGGCGCTGAAGCAGGCCGGGCGCATCCGCCACTGGGGCGTCAGCAACTTCGACGTGGCCGACATGCAGGCGCTGTGGGCGGTGGAGGGCGGCTCCCGCTGCGCGGCCAACCAGGTCTGGTACTCGGCCAGCGAGCGCGGCATCGAGTACACGCTGCTGCCCTGGCTGCAGCAGCACGGCGTGGTGACCATGGCCTACAGCCCCATCGACCAGGCCGCGCTGGCGGCCGACGACACGCTGGCGCAGATCGGCCAGGCGATGGGCGCGACGGCAGCCCAGGTGGCGCTGGCCTGGCTGCTGCGCCAGCCCGGCGTGGTCGCCATCCCCAAGGCCGTCAAGCCGGCCCATCTGAAGGACAACCTCGCCGCCGCCGATTTGTCGCTGGACGCCAAGGCGCTGCAGGCCATCGATGCCGCTTTTGCGCCGCCGCGCCATCCGGCGCCGCTGGCGATGAACTGAGATCCACTCCGGGGAGCTGGCGATGACCGAGGCGAACCAGGCGGCGCGCGTGCGCGTGGGCATAGGCGGCTGGACCTTTGCGCCCTGGCGCGACAACTTCTACCCGGCCGGCCTGGCGCACAGCAAGGAGCTGGGCTACGCCAGCCGCCAGCTCACCGCCATCGAGATCAATGGCACCTTCTACAGCGCGCAGAAGCCGGCCACCTTCGCCAAGTGGCGCGACGAGACGCCGGACGGCTTCGTCTTCTCCGTCAAGGCCTCCCAGTACGCCACCCACCGGCGCGTGCTGGCCGAGGCTGGCGAGTCGGTCGAGCGCTTCGTGAACGGCGGCGTGGCGCAGCTGGGGCCCAAGCTCGGGCCCATCGTCTGGCAGTTCATGCGCACCAAGCAGTTCGACGCTCAGGACTTCGGGGCGTTCCTGGCGCTGCTGCCGGCCTCGGTGGAGGGGTTGCGGCTGCGCCATGTGGTCGATGTGCGCCACGAGAGCTTCAAGTCGCCCGAGTTCATCGCGCTGATACGCCGCCACGGGGTCGCGGCGGTGCTGACCGACGCGCTTGACCTGCCGTCGTTCGCCAATCCGACGGCCGACTTTGTCTATGCGAGGCTGATGTGCAGCCGCGCGGAGATCGCGCAGGGCTACCCGGCGGGCGAGCTGGACGCGGTGGCCGCGTGTGCGCGCTGCTGGGCGGTCGGTGGCGAGCCGGCGGATCTGCCCATGGTGGCGGAGCCCGCCGAGGCGAGCGTCCCGGCCGCCGCGCCGCGCGATGTCTTCGTCTACTTCATCAACGGCGCCAAGGAGAGGGCGCCGGCGGCGGCTAGGGCGCTGCTGCAGCGCCTGGCGTAGGGCCAAGCGCCGCAGGCGTCTGGCGGGCGGCCTATTCGTCGTCGCCCATGCCGCCGATGGCGTGGCTGAAGCCGCCATCGACATAGGTGATCTCGGAGGTCACGCCGGCAGCGAGGTCCGAGAGCAGGAAGGCGGCGACGTTGCCGACGTCTTCGATGGTCACGTTGCGGCGCAGCGGCGCCGTCTTGGCAAAGACCTCGAGCAGCTTGCCGAAGCCCTTGATACCCGAGGCCGCCAGGGTCTTGATCGGGCCAGCGGAGATGCCGTTGACGCGCACGCCCTTGGGCCCGACGCTGGCGGCCAGGTAGCGCACGCTGGCTTCCAGCGAGGCCTTGGCCAGGCCCATGGTGTTGTAGGCCGGCACCGCGCGGATGGCGCCCAGGTAGGACAGTGTCAGCAGCGCGCTGTTGGGCCGCAGCGCGGGCAGCGCCGCCTTGGCCATCGCCGGGAAGCTGTAGGCCGAGATGTCGTGGGCGATGCGGAAGGCCTCGCGGGACAGGCCCTCCAGGAAGTCGCCGGCGATGGCTTCGCGCGGGGCGAAGCCTATCGAGTGCACGAAGCCGTCGAAGCCCTCGGGCCAGGCGCCCTTGAGAAACCCGAACAGCGCCTCTATCTGTGCATCGTCGGCGACGTCGCAGTCGAACACCAGGCTGGAGCCGCATTCGGCGGCAAAGTCGGTGATGCGCTCCTTGAAGCGCTCGCCCTGGTAGCTGAAGGCGAGCTCTGCACCCTCGCGGTGGCAGGCTTTGGCGATGCCATAGGCGATGGAGCGGTTGGAGATCACCCCTGTGATCAATAGGCGCTTGCCGGCGAGAAATCCCATGCGTTCTCCGGGAGAAGTGGTTCAAGCGGGATTCTCGCATGGGCCTGCTTGCCGGTATACGTCTTGCAGGCTACAATACGAGCTTCGCTAGATTGGAGCCGAGCATTGCAGCACCGAGCTGTGGCAAGGGCACCAGGCAGCGTGAAGAGCTGTAAGGGCGGGGCACCATCGAGCGCAGGTCACTGCGGTTGGCGCCCGGCGCGAATGGGCGGATTCATCCAGCCCATTTTTTTTGCTCGAACGTTTTTACTGCATTGAATCTGGAAGGTATTCACACCCTGATGAGCTGGAGTCAAGCCGTCGAACGCACGGTGACCGGGTTGGGTTACGAACTGGTGGACGTCGAGAGATCGGCGGGCGGCTTGCTGCGCGTCTACATCGATCGCCTGCCGGGTCGCGCCTATCCGACCGGCGAGCACGAGTTTGTCACCGTCGAGGATTGTGAAGCTGTCACACGTCAATTGCAGTATGTGCTCGAGGTTGAAAACGCCGACTATGCGCGCCTCGAGGTTTCATCGCCCGGTCTTGACCGGCCGCTGAAGCGCCCTGAGGATTACGTACGTTTCGCCGGCCAGGCGGTGGCCATCACCCTGAAGCTGCCGTTCCAGGGGCGCAAGAAGTACGAAGGCACGCTGCAGCCGGCGCAAGATGCCGAAGGTGTGGAGACCGGGGCCGGCTGGCAGCTCGTTTTCCACGATGGCAAGGTCGAGCAGGTGCTCGATTTCAACTTCGAAGAAGTGCGGGAAGCCCGGCTGGTGCCGGTGTTTGATTTCAAGGGGCGCCGAGGCAAGAGTGCGCCGGCTGGTCCGCAGTCTGCGGGCAGTCAACCGGTTGACGGAGATCCAGAACAATGAACCGCGAAATGTTGATGTTGGTGGACGCGATTTCACGCGAGAAGAGCGTGGAGCGCGATGTCGTGTTTGCTGCTGTCGAAGCGGCGCTGGCCTCGGCGACGAAGAAGCTGCATGGCGGCGAGGTCGACATCCGTGTCACCGTCGACCGCGAAACCGGCGAATATGAAACCTTCCGCCGCTGGCACGTGGTGCCGGACGAGGCCGGCCTGCAGATTCCCGATGCCGAGATCCTGCTCTTCGAAGCCAAGGAGCAGATCGACGACATCGAGGTCGACGACCACATCGAGGAGCCCATCGACTCGGTGACGATAGGCCGCATCGGCGCGCAGGCCGCCAAGCAGGTGATCCTGCAGAAGATCCGCGACGCCGAGCGCGAACAACTGCTGACCGACTTCCTCTCGCGCGGCGAGAAGATCTTCGTCGGCACCGTCAAGCGCCTGGACAAGGGCGACCTGGTGGTCGAGTCCGGCCGCGTCGAAGGCCGCCTGAAGCGCAGCGAGATGATCGCGAAAGAAAACCTGCGCACCGGCGACCGGGTGCGGGCCTTCATCGCCGGCATCGACCCGACCGCGCGCGGCCCGCAGATCCTGCTGTCGCGCTCGGCGCCTGGCTTCATGGTCGAGCTCTTCGCGCAAGAGGTGCCGGAGATCGAACAGGGCCTGCTGGAGATCAAGAGCTGCGCCCGCGACTCGGGCTCGCGGGCCAAGATCGCCGTGGTCTCGTACGACAAGCGGGTCGATCCCATCGGCACCTGCGTCGGCGTGCGCGGCTCGCGCGTCACCGCGGTGACCAACGAGCTGGCCGGCGAGCGGGTCGACATCGTGCTGTGGTCCGAAGACCCGGCGCAGTTCGTGATCGGTGCGCTGGCCCCGGCCAATGTGCAGTCCATCGTGGTCGACGAAGAAAAGCACGCGATGGACGTGGTCGTCGATGAAGAAAACCTGGCGATCGCCATCGGCCGCGGCGGCCAGAACGTGCGCCTCGCCTCCGAGCTGACCGGCTGGCGCATCAACATCATGACGGCCGAGGAGTCGCAGGCCAAGCAGGCCGAAGAGTCCGGCTCGGTGCGCAAGCTCTTCGTCGACAAGCTCGACGTCGATGAAGAAGTCGCCAACATCCTGATCGAAGAGGGCTTCAACAGCCTCGAGGAAGTGGCCTACGTGCCGCTGCAGGAGATGCTGGAGATCGAAGGCTTCGACGAAGACACCGTCAACGAGCTGCGCACCCGTGCCAAGGACGCGCTGCTGACGATGGAAATCGCCCGCGAGGAAAAGGTCGACGAAGTCTCGCAGGACCTGCGCGACCTCGAGGTCCTGAGCCCTGAGCTGATCGGCAAGCTGTCCGACGGCGGCGTGCATACCCGTGACGATCTTGCCGACCTCGCCGTCGACGAACTCGTCGAGATGACCGGCGTGGACGAGACGCAGGCCAAGGCGCTGATCATGAAAGCGCGTGAACATTGGTTCAACGCTTGATAGACAGCCCCACACAACCAGCGCCTCACACAGCGTCTACGCAACCGGCATCCCAAGCAAGGAATTCAAGAATGGCAGTGACCACCGTCGCCCAGTTCGCAGCGGAGCTGAATCGCCCCGCGGCGACGCTGCTCGAGCAGCTGCAATCGGCCGGCGTCGCCAAGAAGTCGCAAGACGACGCGCTGACCGACAACGACAAGGAACGTCTGCTGGACTTCCTGCGCACCTCCCACGGCACCGTGGGCGGCGACCGCAAGAAGATCACGCTGACGCGCAAGTCGACCAGCGAGATCAAACAAGCCGACGCCAGCGGCAAGGCGCGCACCATCCAGGTGGAGGTGCGCAAGAAGCGTGTCTTCGTCAAGCGCGACGAAGCGGCGCCGGGCGCCCCCGAAGAAGAAGTCGCGGCACCCGAGCCCGCGGTGGACGAGATCGAGCTGGCGAAGCGCGAGGAAGAAGCGCGCCTGCAAGCCGAGCAGATCCGCCTGCAGGAGGAGGAGCTCGCCGAGCGCCGCCGTCAGCGTGAAGAGCAGGAGCGCGCCGAGCGCGAAGCCGCCGAGAAGGCCGCCGCCGAAGCCGCTGCTGCCAAGGCTGCCGCCGACGCCGCCGAAAAGGCCGCGCAAGCCGCGCTGGCCAAGGCCGCCGCGCCGGCGGCCGGCAAGCCTGCACCCG
>DATHWJ010000485.1:0-3958 GCA_035460745.1 Ideonella sp.
TTTTGCAAGAGCGGGATCGCGAAGGCGGCCGTCTTGCCGGTGCCGGTCTGGGCTGCACCCATCACATCTCGCCCGGCCAGGACCAGCGGAATCGCTTTGGCCTGAATGGGCGTCATGGTGGCGTATCCCTGGTCGTCAACCGCACGCAGGAGCTTGGCGTCCAGCGGCAGGGTGTCGAATCGGGCGGGAGGCGGGGCCTCGGCGACGGCTGCCGCGGAGTCCTGGATATCGGATGTCATCACTTGGCATTATCCTCCCAGCGCAACATGACTACACTTTGACTCCTAGGGTCTTTACCTATTATTTCGAATGGCGCCCCAAGACTCGGTGCCGATCTTCAAGGGAATTTGCATGATTTTGGTGACCGGCGGAGCCGGCTTCATTGGCAGTAACTTCGTTCTCGACTGGTTGGCGCAATGCGACGAGCCGGTGCTCAATCTGGACGCCCTGACCTACGCCGGCAACCGGCGCAACCTGTCGTCGCTCGAAAACGACAGCCGCCACGTCTTTGTCCATGGCGAGATCGGCGACCGCGCGCTGGTCGACCGCCTGCTGGCCGAGCACCGGCCGCGCGCCATCGTGCACTTCGCCGCCGAGAGCCACGTGGACCGCAGCATCCACGGGCCGGGCGAGTTCATGCGCACCAATGTCGATGGCACCTTCACGCTGCTCGAAGCCGCCCGCGCGCACTGGTCGGCGCTGGCGGGCACGGAGCGCGAGGCCTTCCGCTTCCACCATGTGAGCACCGACGAGGTCTACGGCAGCCTGCAGCCGGGCGCTCCCGCCTTCACCGAGACCCACCCTTACGAGCCCAACAGCCCCTACTCCGCCAGCAAGGCCGCCAGCGACCACCTGGTGCGCGCCTGGCACCACACCTACGGGCTGCCGGTCGTCACCACCAACTGCTCGAACAACTACGGGCCCTACCACTTCCCCGAGAAGCTGATCCCGCTGATGATCGTCAACGCGCTGGCCGGCAAGCCGCTGCCGGTCTACGGCGACGGCCTGCAGATCCGCGACTGGCTCTACGTGGGCGACCACTGCAGCGCGATCCGCGCGGTGCTGGCCGCGGGCCGGCTGGGCGAGACCTACAACATCGGCGGCTGGAACGAGCAGGCCAACCTCGACATCGTGAAGATCGTCTGCGCGCTGCTCGACGAGTTGCGCCCCGACCCGGTGGGGCCTTATGCCCGGCTGATCACCTATGTGACAGACCGGCCGGGGCATGACCGGCGCTATGCGATCGACGCCCGCAAGGTGGAGCGCGAGCTGGGCTGGCGGCCGGCCGAGACCTTCGAGACCGGCATCCGCAAGACGGTACTCTGGTACCTCGAGAACGCCGAGTGGGTGGCCGACGTGCAGAGCGGCGGCTACCGGGCCTGGGTGGACAAGAACTACAGCGACCGCGCGGCTTGAATTGGCGCACCCGCCGCGCGGGTGCGCAATCGACTTGGGGCGGCCCGGCGCTCGACTGCGCCGCGGCACCCGCCACCGTGCCTCAGCGCCGGTACACCAGCCAGCGCGGCGACCTGAAGCGCACGATGCGCCAGTAGAGCGACACGTAGGTCACCACGAAGAGCAGCAGGAAGCCGGCCAGCACGGGCGTGTTGTTCCAGAACACCACCGCCGGCAGCACCGACCAGCCGCACAGCAGCCACAAATAGGGCGAGCTCATCGAGTTGCGCTTCAGCTTGCTGTGGTTGCCGTCGCCCACTGCCCAGCGCGTCACGCGGCGGTAGATCAGCGAGTGCAGGTGGATGCCGTCGGGCGCGGTGGGCGGCAGTGCGCGCAGCACCCAGCGGCGGTAGATCGAAAACAGTGTCTCGAAGATCGGGTAGATGCAGACCAGCAGCGGGAAGAAGGGCGACACCTCGCCGGGGTTGCGTGCCAGCAGCAGGATGGAGAGCTCGGCCACCACGAAGCCCAGGAAGTAGGCGCCGCCGTCGCCGAGAAAGATCAGCCCGCCCGGGTAGTTCCACAAGAACATGCCCAGCACCGCACCGATCGCCGCCAGGCCGATCAGCCCGATCAGCGGGTCACGCACCTGGAAGGCCACGTACACCAGCGCCGAGAGCATCAGCACCACGCACATCGAGGCCAGGCCGTTGAGGCCGTCGATGATGTTGATCGCATTGGCCACGCCCGCCACTGTAAAAACCGTCACCACCAGCGACCCGACGCCGAAGCTGACCACCCAGTCCAGCCCGGGGATGTCGGTGACGCTGATGGCGGCGCCCATCCAGTAGTAGGCCGCGGCGGCCGAGACCGCCGTCGCGAACAGCCGCCCCTTGGGTGCGAGCGCCTCGGTGAAGTCCTGGACGAAGCCGGCCAGGAAGGCCACCATCGCGCAGGCCAGCAGCTTGAGCAGGAACTGCGCCGCCGGTGTCCCGAGCTCCCAGCCCAGCGGGACCGCCGCCACGCCGATGCCGATCACGATGGACAGCCCGCCGATGCGCGGCACCGGCACCGCGTGAAAGCCCTGGGGTTTGGAGAAGTCGTGATCTCCGGAGTGGTGGCCGTGCAGATAGGCAGAGCGCACCAGCAACAGCGTGACCACGGCAGAGACGACAAAGGCCAATATCAGTTCAGACACAACCACATTGTAGGCAGTGGATTACACGCGCCTGAGGCGGCAAAGCCACAGCTTGGCGAGCGCCGGCGCGCCGCACAGCGGGCCGCCCGCGTCGAGTGTGGCCGTTAAGGTACAGTGCCCCGGACCCTGGAGCCCGCCCTCGTGGCGGCCTCCGCCGATCCCCGAGCGCAGGCCCTCTTTTGGGCGTGCCGTGCCCCGACCCATGCACGACTCCCCCTTCAAGTTTCGATCGACCCTGCTGGCCGCCACGGCGGTGCTGATGCTGCTGCTGGCCAGCGGCTGCAAGCAGATGCCGACCAGCGGCCCCAATGCCAAGGCCATCGCCGAGAGCACCGAGACCGGCCCCGACGCCGGGCTGATGCAGCTGGTGGACATCGACGAGCGCGTCGTCGGCCAATTGCTGGAGCGCCAGCGGCCTTTCTCCGACACCTTCGGCAACCAGCCGGCGTTTTCACCGGTGATAGGCACCGGCGACACGGTCGAGGTCACGCTCTGGGAGGCGCCGCCGGCCACGCTCTTCAGTGCCTCCAGCACCGACGCCCGCGTCACCAACGCCAGCGGCGCGGTGACGCTGCCGCCGCAGATGGTGGACCGCGAGGGCCTGATCGACGTGCCCTTCGTCGGCCGTGTGCAGGCCGCCGGCCGGGCGCCGGGCGCGGTGAGCGGCGAGATCACGCAGCGCCTGAAGAACAAGGCCAACCAGCCGCAAGTGCTGGTGCGCGTGGTGCAGAACGCCTCGGCCACCGTGGCCGTGGTGGGCGAGGTGGCCACCAACATGCGCATGCCGCTCACCGCCAGCGGCGAGCGCCTGCTCGACGCGCTGGCCACCGCCGGTGGCGTGCGCCAGCCGGTGGGCAAGATCACGGTGCAGATCACGCGCGGCAGCGAGCTGCATTCGATGCCGCTGGACCAGGTGATACGCGACCCGCGCCAGAACGTGGCGCTGCGCCCGGGCGACGTGGTGACCGCCCTCTTCCAGCCACACAGCTTCACCGCGCTGGGTGCCACCGGTCGGCAAAGCGAAGTGCCTTTCGAGGCCCAGGGCATCACGCTGGTGCACGCGCTGGGGCGCAGCGGTGGCGTGCTGGACGGCCGCGCCGATGCGCAAGGCGTGTTCATTTTCCGCTTCGAGCCCAGGAGCGCGCTGGCCTGGCCCAAGGAGCCGACAGTGACCACGCCGAACGGCCTGGTGCCGGTGATCTACAGGCTCAACCTGCGCGACCCCAAGAGCTTCTTCGCGATGCAGGGCTTCCCGATGCGCGACAAGGACATCCTCTACGTGAGCAACGCGCCGCTGGCCGAGCTGCAGAAGTTCATCGGCCTGGTGTTCTCGATCAACCGGCAGGTGATCGGCACGGTACAGAG
>DATHWJ010000486.1:0-1901 GCA_035460745.1 Ideonella sp.
GCGATGGTGCGGCCCTGGTCGTCCTTCACTGCGGCCGAAAAGGCGCCCCCTTGGCCGGGCGGCACGGCGCGCAGCTCGCGCAGGTCCACCCCGGTGGCCAGGCTGGCCAGCACGGCGGGCGTGAGGTAGCGCACCATCACCAGATAGCGCGCCGGGTCTTGCGGCCCGCTCAGGCCGGTGGTCTTGGGCTGCACCCGCGCGACGGCCAGCAGCTCCAGGCGTTCGTTGCGCCACTGGTAGCTGGCCGCCGCGTGCGAGCTCAGCCCGCGCGCCGCCACCTCGTCGTGCAGGCGGGCGAAGGCCGCGCCGTAGCGCTGGCGCGGCGACCAGGCGGCCACCTGGCCGGCCAGCGCGCCGCGCAGCGGCAGGCCGGCGGCGTCGAGCAGCACGATGTCCTGGTGCAAGGCGGTGCCGTAGGTGCCGGGGCCCATCGAGTCGTCGAACCAGTCGCGGTCCAGCTGCAGCACCAGGCGCCGGTAGGCTTCGTCCCAGGTGGTGTAGTCGATCAGGTTGGTGGTGAAGTTGTCGCGCGACAGCGACAGCGTGGTTTCGGCGCGCCGCATGTCGCCGCGCAGCGCGGTCTGGTCCTGCTGGTGCGACATGAACACCAGCGAGCCGATGACGGCCAGCGGCATCAGCACCGCGGAGCACAGCACCAGCGCGACCAGCGAAGCGCTCCAGATCGGGCGCGGCGGGGAGGCAGGCGAGGCGGGCCGGGTGGGCGGCGAGAGCGGGTTGGACATGGCTGGGGCCGGTGATGGGCCGCGGCCGAGGCCGCGAACCGATCTGATGCATTTCGGCAGGCTTGTACAAAAATGCAGTTTCTTTTGTTCGCATCAGATCATTTATCAGATAAGCCGCCGGATGCCCGTGCTCCAGACGGCTTGCCGGCCCGCCCGGGTGGCCGGAAGGCTAAAATAGAGGGTTGTTCATTCCAAAACCACGCTGGCAGCACGCGCTGCCGAGCCGAGGAGCTAGTTCGTCATGGCAGGTCATTCCAAGTGGGCCAACATCCAACACCGCAAAGGCCGCCAGGATGAAAAGCGCGGCAAGGCCTGGACCCGGGTGATCCGCGAAATCATGGTGGCCGCTCGCCTGGGCGGCGGCGACATCTCCGCCAACCCGCGCCTGCGGCTGGCGGTCGAGAAGGCCAAGGCCGTCAACCTGCCGGTCGATACCGTCAAGCGCAACATCGACAAGGCCACCGGCAACCTCGAAGGCGTCAACTACGAAGAGATCCGCTACGAGGGCTACGGCATAGGCGGCGCGGCCATCATCGTCGACTGCATGACCGACAACCGCGTGCGCACCGTGGCCGAGATCCGGCACGCCTTTTCCAAGCACGGCGGCAACCTGGGCACCGAAGGCTCGGTGGCCTTCCAGTTCAAGCACTGCGGCCAGCTCGTCTTCGCGCCCGGCACCTCGGAGGACAAGGTGATGGAAGTGGCGCTGGAAGCCGGCGCCGACGACGTGATCACCGGCGACGACGGCGCGATCGAGGTGCTGACGCCGCCGACGGGTTTCGAGGCGGTGAAGGAAGCCCTCGAAGCCGCCGGCCTGAAGCCCGAGATCGCCGAGGTCACGATGCGCGCCGAGAACACCATCCAGCTGGCCGGCGAAGACGCCGCGAAGATGCAGAAGCTGCTCGACGTGATCGAAGACCTGGACGACGTGCAGGACGTGTTCCACAACGCAGAGCTGGCTGAATGAATCTCCTCGTCATCGGCTCCGGCGGCCGCGAACACGCCCTGGCCTGGAAGCTGGCCCAAAGCGACAAGGTGCAGCGCGTCTTCGTGGCGCCCGGCAACGGCGGCACCGCGCTCGACAAGCGGCTGCAGAACATCGCCATCACCGACCCGCATGCCCTTGCCGACTTCGCCGTCGCCGAGAAGGTCAACCTG
>DATHWJ010000487.1:0-25079 GCA_035460745.1 Ideonella sp.
GGACCGCTGCGTGTTGCAGTGCGGCGCCCATACGCTCGACTTGCTCGTCTACTGGCTGTTGGCGCTGGATGTCGACTTCGAGGTGCTGGCGCCATCGGCCCTGAAGGACAGGCTGCGCCTGGCCGGCGAGCGGGTGGCGCGGTGCCTGGGCACCCCTCCCGCATGAGACGCGACGAACAGTGCCGCCACCTGCGCCAGCCTTGAGTCCCTTGAACGTCAGTCGGCCGCCAGTCGCAGGGTCACGTCGGCGCTGACGATGCAATCTAGGGATTGCCGCGGCCTTCAGGGTTCTCAATCGTCAATGCATCGGCTAGGCTTTCGGCATGACCGCCGATGCCCGTGTCTCCTCTGCGGCCGCTCTTGGCAAGTCTCGGCAGATCCAGCTTGGCAATGTGGCCGATCTCGCCGATGCATTGCTGATGGCGCGAGCCGATCATGGCAACCATGTCGATCCATTTGGCCGTGCGGTGTTCTGGGTGGGGGCCGGCACTTCGGTGTCGGCCGGCATTCCCAGCGGGAGGGCGCTTGCCGGCCGGCTTGCGCAGTGGATAGCCGCCAAGCTGGGCCGAGTTGACACGCCGGCAGACCACGACGACCAGGCCGCACACGAGCTGGCTCTGGCCGAGCTGCAGCGCGCCGGAAAAATTGGTCTGGGCCACACGCTGGGTACGGCATATGGAGAGCTGTTCGCCAAGCTGGGCACCAACGATCAGCGCGATTTCATACGCCGCGTCATCATGCATACCAACCGGCGGCAGATCAATTGGTCGCACCTTGCAATTGGCGAGTTGGTGCGTCAGCGCGTAGTACACACGCTGCTGACCACCAACTTCGACGATCTCCTGCTCGATGGCCTGGTTCGCTGCGATCAGCTGCCAGCGATCATCGACGGGGTGGAGTCGCTGAACCGGATGGATCCCCAGCCTCCGGTGCCGCAGTTGGTGTATCTGCACGGCTCGCAGCATACCTACAGCCCCCGTAACAGCACGGAGGCAGTCCTCGGGACACGCGACCTGCGTCAGGCGCAGGGCGGACTCTATGGTCTGCTGCAGCATTGCTCTGTGCTGGTGGTCGTGGGCTATGCGGGCAACTCTGGCGAGGGTGTGATGGAGTTGCTGCAAGAGAGCTGCTGCGCCTTGCCCGAACTGCCCATCTACTGGATAGCGCATGGCCAACAAGACAGCCTGTCCCAGGCGGCCGGGGAACTGCTGTCGATGGCAAAGTACGGCAGGCTGATTCCCGGTCAGGATGCCGACCTGTTTTTCCGCCAGCTGTTGCGCGAGATGCGCATCGGCGTACCCGCCTGGTTTCGCGGCCCCGTCAGCCATTTGCTGCACCTGGCAAACCGCATTCGTGTGGAACCCACGCCGCAGAGCGCCGAGCTGTGTGACGAGGTGGACGACTTCTGCCAGCGATTGCGCGAGCTTGAGCCGCTGTGGGACAAGGTGGGCGCCGAGAACATCGAGCGGCGCGGATTGCGCCAGTTGATGCTCAGTGACAATCACGCGGAGGTCTGGGCTCGCTTGAGGGATCGCACGCTGGACGATCTGGCACTGCTGCAGATGCGGGCCGAAGCTGCCTACGAGCTGGGCAGATCTGAGAAGGGCGATACGCTGGAGCGGTCGGTGCGGGACTGGTCGAAGGTTGCCGCGCGGCTGTCGCCGGGATCGGCCGAGTGGGCGCTCGCTCAGGACCGGCTGGGCGATGCCCAGGCAGCCTTGGGCGAACGCAAACATCAGGAGCGAGCGGTGCGCAATGCGATCGATGCGTACGAGTTGGCGCTCACCGTGCACAGCCGCGAGGCGATGCCGCTCAAATGGGCTTCCACCCGCAACAACCAGGGCTTGGCCCTTCTGGCCCTGGTGCAGCTGTGCGGCGGTACCGGGAGCCGTCAGCACCTGGCCGAGGCAGAGGTCGCATTTGGCGACGCATTGAGCGTGTACCGTCGCGACGCGATGCCCACTGAATGGGCGGCCGCGCAGTGCGATCGCGCCCTGGTGCTGCAGATGCTTGGCCTTCCGGACGACGCCGTCCTCCTGGAGAAGATCGTGGCCACCTACACCGAGGCGCTTCAGGTTCAAATGCGCGCACAGGCGCGCTCCGAGTGGGTCATGACAGCCTGCCGCAGGGCCGTTGCCCTGATGGAGCTGGGCTGCCTTCGCCACAGCGAACGCCCGGTTCGCGAGGCTTCAGAAGAATTGGCCGGCGTGCTTCAGGCCGTTGCACGCGAATCGCAGCCCTCGCAATGGACCATTGCGAGGCACCACTACGGTGCGGCACTGCTGACGCTTGGCCAGCACGGCGATGAGGTCGCGCTCAGAGAGGGCATCTCGATACTGGGCGAAGCACTGACGGCGCATGACGCGAATCTCGGCAGGGTGGTCGACTGGACAACCCTGTCCGGTCACATCGGCGGATCGCTGCTGCGGCTTGCCGTGGGCGGTGACACCGAAGCGATCGGCGAGGCGATCGAGGTGTTGAACCGGGCTCGCGTGCTGCTGGACGGAGGTCTACCGGCTGCAGGCCAAGCACCTGCTGTGGCAGAGCTGGCCCAGCATGTGTCCGACGAGCTTGTTCGCGTTGCGAAGTGCAGGTCAGACGCCACGCCTGGGTTGCCGGTTGCTGCGTCGGCCCAAGGCACTTCGGCCGATGTGTGCGACGCTGCGACACGCGTGCTGGTTGTCGAGGACAGCGAGGTGGACCAGGATGTCTTGGTAGGGATGCTGGGCCAGTGCATCAACAACCTGCAGTTGAGCCTCCACGGCACCGGCGCGAAGGCGGTCGCCGATCTGACGCTGTTTCAGCCCCATCTGCTGATCCTGGACCTGAACCTTCCCGACATGCAGGGAGGAGAGGTGTTGGCCTGTGCCAGGGCCATCAACCCCTCGCTGCCGGTCCTGCTGTACTCCGGAGATCCGGAGGCCATGTCGCGGCTGCGAACCCTTGCCGCATCCGGTCAGAGTTTCGCGATGCTCAAGAAGGGCTGTTCGCTGGAGGAGTTGAAGCGCCTGCTGCCCACCTTGTTCAAACGCCGCCAGCGCGATGTCGCGCCGGACCAGCTTGTCAGCATCGGCGCAGCTCGGTAAACCGCACTTCCTGCGCGCCTTCCAGCAGCGCCCGCGTCCCTAGCGCGCGCAGGTGTTCCCTGCCCGCCCGCCTGAGCGCGCGGGATCCGCGCTACGGCAGACTCGCTTCCATGCTGTCGGCCAGCGCTGCAGCCGCCAGCTGGGCGGTGCGCCCGATGTGGCGGCGCAGAAGCTCCGCTGCGCGCTCGCCGTCGCGTGCCAGGGTGGCCGCGAGCAGTTGCTGGTGCTCGTCGTGCTTGCGGCGCGGCACCTGCCGGGCGCGGGCGGTCCAGCGGCGGTAGCGCTCGGCGTTGTCGAACAGCACGTCGGCCAGCTCCAGCAGCAGCGGCGAGGTGCAGCCCGCATAGAGGCTCAGGTGGAATTGGCGGTGGCGGGCCGACCAGTCGTCGTCCAGCGCCCGGGGTTCGTCGCCGAGCCGGCGCTCGACCAGGGCCAGGGCATGGGCCGCCGCGACCGCCTGCGCCTCCCAGGCGTCGCCGCCGTGGGCGATGGCGTCGCGCAGCGCTTCGCACTCGATCAGCGTGCGCACCCGCGCGAGGTCGGCGACCCCCGCGGCGGTCAGCGGAGCGACGCGGAACCCGCGGTTTTCCAGCGTGCGCACCAGCCCTTGTTCGGACAGGCGGTTCAGTGCCTCGCGCAACGGGCTGCTGCTGACGGCGAAGCGGCGGCTGAGCTCGTCCAGGCGCAGCCGCGCGCCGGGGGCGAAGTCGCCGCGCACGATGGCCTGCCGGAGCTCGCGGTAGGCGCGCTCGGCCAGCGGGACGGTGATTTCAGTCGATTCGGCACTCACAGAAGCCGCATTGTCCGGCATCGCGCGTCACGGCTCGCCGCGGGTTTATGCCCATAATATTTTTCATGCATAAAAAGTAGATTCACGTACATTCTTGCAAACTTTGGAGAACACCATGAAGCTCTTGTCCTACCTGCATGCCGGCCGCGAAGGCTGGGGCGCCGTCGTCGGCGACGGCGTGGCCGCGCTGGCCGAACGCACCGGCTGCGCCACGCTCGCCGACTTCATCGCCAGCGACGGCTTCGCGCGCCGCGACAGCCTCGTGCAAGGCCTGTCGCCCGACCTGCCGCTGGCCGGCCTGCACTACCTGCCGCCTATCCCGCGGTCCGAGAAGATCGTCTGCGCGGTGCGCAATTACATGGACCACCACCAGGAGGTGCTGGCCGCCGGCATGCACCGCGAGCTGTCGGAAGAGCCGCCGATCTTCCTGCGCGTGTGGCGCTCGCAGATCGGCCACGGGCAGCCCATCGTTCGCCCGCGCGTGTCCGAGACGCTGGACTGGGAAGGCGAGCTCGCGGTGATCATCGGCAAGCCGGGCCGCGACATCCCGGCCGAGCGCGCCTACGAGCACGTGGCGGGCTACTCGGTCTACAACGACGCCAGCGTGCGCGAGTGGCAGTTCCACGCCAAGCAGATCGCCTCGGGCAAGAACTTCGAGGGCACCGGTGCCTTCGGCCCCTGGATGGTCACGGCCGACGAGGTCGTCCCCGAGCGGCCGCTGCGCCTGAGCACCCGCCTGAACGGCGAGACCGTGCAGGACAGCCACACCGGCCACATGATCTTTTCGATCCCGCGCCTGATCGCCTACTCGTCGACCATCTTCACGCTGGTGCCGGGCGACGTGATCGCCACCGGCACGCCTGCCGGCGTGGGCTGGAGCCGCAAGCCGCAGCGCTTCATGAAGCCGGGCGACACGGTGGAGGTCGAGATCGAGGGCATAGGCACGCTGCGCAACCCGGTGGTCGCGCAGGACTGAGCGCCTGGGACCACCGGCCGAACGAACAAAAAGACAGGAGACAGACAAGATGCAACGCCGCCACTTCACCACCGCCGCGCTGGGCGCGGCCCTGTGGCCCCAGGCCCATGCTCAGCCCTGGCCGGCGCGGCCGCTGCGGGTGGTGCAGGGCTTTGCGGCCGGCGGGAACGCCGACACCATCGCGCGCCTGGTCGGCGCGGAGATGGGCAAAGGCCTGGGCCAGCCGCTGGTCATCGAGGCCGTCTCGGGGGCCGGCGGCACGCTGGCATCGGGCGCCGTGGCCCGCGCCGCGCCCGACGGCTACACGATGCTGCTGGCGACCGGCGGCCACGCGGTGGCCGGCGCCCTGTACGAGAAGCTGCCGTACCAGACGCTGGCCAGCTTCCAGATGGTCTCCACGATCACCTTCTTCCCCTTCCTGATCGCCGTTACGGCCGAGTCCAAGTACCGCAGCCTCGGCGACGTGCTCGCGGCGGCGCGTGCAGCCCCCGGCGCCGTGGCCTACGGCACCGCCGGCATCGGCTCCACCCACCACCTGGCCGGCGAGCTGCTGGCCAGGATGGCCGGCCTCAGCCTGCTGCATGTGCCCTTCCGCGGCGATTCGGCATCGCTCACCGCGCTGCTCGGCGGCGAGATCCCGTTCGTGATCGCCCCGGCGACGGCGGTGCTCGGCCAGCTGAAGGCCGGCAAGCTGCGCGCGCTGGCCGTCACCGGCCCGCAGCGCTGGCACGGCATGCCGGCGGTGCCCACCGTCGCCGAGCAGGGCGTGGCGGGTTACGACGTGCGCTCCTGGGCCGGCTGGATGCTGCCGGCGGGCACGCCGCAAGCCATCGTCGAACGGCTGCACGCCGAGACGCAAAAGGCGCTGCAGGTGCCGGCCGTGACCGCTCGTCTCGCGGAGATGGGCGGCGAGGTGCGCGGCAGCACGCCGCAGGAGATGAGCACGATGGTCGGCGTGGAAGTGCAGAAGTGGACGCAGCTCGTGGCCGACGCCAAGATCCCCCGACTTTGACCCCCTTGGAGCCCAAGATGTCGCTGATACAGATACGCAAACGCCTGCTCACGGTCGAGACCGTCCATCACGAGGGCGGCCCTGTCGCCGCGACGCCGCTGCGCATGGCGGCCGCCTGCGCGGTGGTGCGCAACCCCTACGCCGGCCGCTACGAACCCGACCTGCTGCCCTTCATGGCCGAGCTGCGCACGCTGGGCCGCGAGCTCGCCGAAGAGCTGGTGGGCGTGCTCGGCAAAGACCGCGTCGAGGCCTACGGCAAGGCCGCGATCGTCGGCTTGAACGGCGAGCTGGAGCACGGTGCCGTGTGGCACGAGGCCGGCGGCTGGGCGATGCGGGCCGCGCTGGGCGAACCCAAGGCCATCGTGCCCGCCGCCAAGGCGGTGGCCACGGCCGGCTACCGGCTGATGGTGCCCTTGCACTACATCCACGCGGCCTATGTGCGCAGCCACTTCAACTCGATGGAGGTGGGCGTGCAGGACGGGCCGCGGCCCGACGAGATCCTCTTCGGGCTGGCGATGGCCGACGGCGGCCGCATCCACGAGCGCCTGGGCGGCCTGCGCAAGGAGCAGGTCTCGGTGCACGACGGCCAGCGCTGAAGACGATGAAGGCCATCCTCATCCGCAGCCCCGGCGGCCTCGACGCGCTGGAGCTGGCCGAGTTGCCGCTGCCCGAGCCCGGGCCCGGCCAGGCGCGCGTGAAAGCGGCGGCCATCGGCGTCGGCCGCCCCGACGCGCTGATGCGCACCGGGCGCTACAAATGGATGCCGCCGCTGCCGGCCATCCCCGGCAACGAGATCGCCGGCACCGTCGACGCGCTGGGGCCGGGCGCCCGCGGCGTTGCGGTGGGCGACCGCGTGCTGCTCAGCTCGCGCGAGCTGCCGCAGCGCGGCGGCGGCTATGCCGAGTACGCCTGCGCACCGGCCGAGGCGCTGTACCCGCTGCCCGACCGCATCGCCTTCGACGACGCGGTGAGCCTGCCCAACTTCCAGCTCGCGCAGGCCCTGCTGTTCGGCTGCGGCGGCGCGGGGGCGGCGCGCTCGGTGCTGCTCACCGGCGCCGCCGGCGGCGTGGCCTCGGCGATGGTGCAGACGGCGCGCGCCCGCGGCCTGCAGGTCATCGCCACCGCCAGCACGCCGGACAAGCGCGCCTTCGTGCTGGAAAACGGCGCCCATGCGGCGCTGGACACCCAGGCGCCCGACCTGCCAGCGCAGGTGATGGCCCTGACCGGCGGGCGCGGCGTCGACCTGGCGATCGACCCTGTCGGCGGCGCGCTCTTCATCGACTGCCTGCGTTCGCTGGCACCGCTGGGCCTGGCCGTTTCATACAACGTGGTCGGCGGCCCGCCGGCCGGCGACGTGTTCGCCGAGCTGCGCAGCCTGCTGGGCCGCAGCCTGGCGGTGCGCGTGTTCTCCATGCACAGCTTCGACGCCGACGCTTCGCAGCGCCGCGCCCTGATGCAGGCCGCGATCGATGCGATGGCCAGCGGCGCCGTGCGCGCCCCGCGCGCGACCGTGTTGCCGCTGGCCGCCGCGCGCGAAGCCCACGAACGACTGGACAGGCCCGACACCGTGGGCAAGCTCGTCCTGCATCCCTGAGGAGTCTCCTTGACATGACCACCACGCCCCAACTCTCGCACTTCGGCATCTTCGTGCGCGACATCGACGCGATGACGCGCTTCTACACCCGGGTCTTCGAGCTGCACCTGACGGACCAGGGCGAGGGCCGCAACTTTCGCCATCAGCTCAACTTCCTCAGCGGCACGCCCACGCAGCACCACCAGCTGGTGCTGGCCAGCGGCCGCGCGGCGGACGTGCCGAGCACCGTGATGCAGCTGTCGTTCAAGGTCGGCGCCATCGACGACCTGCGCCGCGTGCGCGCCGCCGCACTGGCCGCGGGCGCCACGCAGATGCGCGGCATGAACCACGGCAACGCGCTGTCGATCTACTGCCTCGATCCCGAGGGCAACACCATCGAGGTCTACCTGGACACGCCCTGGTACGTGCCGCAGCCGCACGGCGACCCGCTGGACCTGGAAAAGCCCGATGCCGAGATCTGGGCCGAGACCGAAGCGGCCTGCCGCGCCGACCCGGGCTTCCAGCCGGTGGCGGCGTGGGCAGCCGGGTTCGCCGATGCCTGGCAAGGGCCCGCGTGAGCCCAGGGCGCTGCGCGGCCCGGATCCCCGTGTCGGTGAAGGGGGCCCGCGTCCCGGCCTGAACAGAAGTTCAGCGCGGCCGGCCTGGAAGCCGGGCCGGGTAACTACAACTGTGCATCGTCCGGCAACGGCGCCATCATCCATCTGGCCCGCGCGCAATAGGTTGGGGCGGCCGAGATGGACGTCGAGCACGTCCCCTGCAAGGGCATGGGCGCCGTGGTCGCGGACATCATTGGCGGCCTGGTCGAGAGGGGCAGGGTCGCGATTCGTACCCGAGGCGTTCCGCGATGCACGACATACCGAGGCTGGAGGCCATCGACGCGCTGCGGGGCTATGCGGTGCTCGGCGTGGTGCTGGTGCACTCGTCAGGCTTCGTTCCTGCCGAGTCGCCGACGCTGCGCATGCTCATGGCGTTGGGCGTGCACGGCACCTCGCTGTTCTTCCTGGTCAGTGCGATGAGCCTGTGCCTGTCGTGGCAGGCCAGAAGCGCTCATGAGCCGCGGCCCGTGCTCGCCTTCTACATCCGGCGGTTCTGTCGTATCGCGCCGATGTTCTACGCGGCCATGGTGCTCTACCTGGTGCTCGACGGCATGTCGCCCAGGTATTGGGCCCCCGATGGCCTGCAGTGGTGGCACGTCGCCTCGACCGCCCTGTTCGCCCACGGCGTCCATCCGGAGACGATCAACGCGGTGGTGCCCGGCGGCTGGTCGGTCGCGGCAGAAATGGGCTTCTACCTGATCCTGCCGGCCTTGCTGGTCCATCTGAAGTCGACCAGGCAGGCGGCGCTCTGCTTCGTCGCCAGTCTCGCGCTGTGCGCGGCCGGGGTCATGCTCGTGCAAGGCGTTTTCGGCCCTCAGCGCCCCGGCCAGACCCACTACCTGATCTCGACCTTTCTTTTTCGCAACGTCCTCAGCCAGCTGCCGGTCTTTGCGATGGGGATGCTGCTGGCCCACCTGTACCGGCGCCCGGACACCGCTCCCGGCCTCGCGATCCTCGCCGGCGTGCTGGCCATCGTGTGGGGCCTGCGTGCGCTGCTGCCGCCGGACTCCGGCATCGCGCAGGTGCTGTCGAGGAATCTCGTCCCGGGCGCCACGCTGGCGATCGCGGCCTACGCGCTCGCGCGCCGGCCGGTCAAGCTGCTGGTCCACCCGGCCGTGTGCAAGCTAGGCCAATGGAGCTTCAGCATCTTCTTGCTGCACTCCGCGGTGCTCGAGGGCCTGACGCGCCTGGGCGTGAAGGCGAGCCTCGGGACGGGGGACCTTTCGAGCGTCCTGTTCTTCCTGATCGCCTCGAGCCTGGCCGTGCCGCTCTCCTGGGCCAGCTACAGCGCTGTCGAGCGCCCTGGCATCGCATGGGGCCGGCGACTCATCGCCAAGCTGGCAACACGGGCGCCGACGGCGCAGCGCGACATCTCGCCGGGCTGATTTCAGACCGCCGTTCTCAGCACGGCGTCCAGCCACGGGCCCATCGCCGCGCCGAGCTTGGCATAGCCGCCGCGGTTGGGATGGATCTCGTTGACCCAGTCGCCCGAGGGGCCGAGCGCCGCCGTGTCCGGTGCCTGCAGCGCCACCAGGGTGGCCGAGTCGAAGACCCGCACCGAAGGCAGGGCCCGGGCGTGGCCCGAGTCAGTGTCCAGCGACAACAGGAGCAGGCGCAGGCGGTTGAACAACTCTTCCGCCACGCCTTGCCGATCGGGCACCGGGATGCCCGCCGCTTCGAACGCCGCGAACAGCCAGCCGCGGCGCGCCCCGACGGTGCCGACCGGCCAGACCGTGGGCACGGCGTAGGTGTGCAGCAGCAGCGGACGGCCGCGGCTCGGGCCTTCGTCGCGCCGCGACACCAATGCGCGGAAGTTGGCCAGCAGGAAACCCTCGAGCTGAAGCCAGCCCGCCTCGCTGACGAAGCTCGTGCCGCCCGCCGGTTGCAGGCGGCTCGCGGCCGCTTCGTCCGGCGTCAGCAGCAGGCGGTGGTCCAGCGGCGTCGGCCGCCCGGTGGCGTCGCGCACCGGCAGCTGCGCGGCGTCGATCAGGTCGTTGCCGCCGGCCGACACGAGGATGGCCTCCCAGAAGCTGGCGAAGTTGCGCTTTCGCAGCAGCCTGTCGAAGTCGCGGTCGTTGATGCCATCGACCATGCGCTGCAGTGTGTCGCCCGGCTGTGCACAGTTGACGATGGCCGTGCTGGTGCCGACCTCCAGCTCGAAAAGCAGGTTCGAGTTCTGCGGCAGGTTCAAGCCGCCCAGCGTGAACCACGAATCGCCCTCGGCGAGCAGCCTGCGGCCGAAGTCGCTCAGCGGCGGCGGGCTGCTGGAGCTCAGCTCGGCGGGGTTGGAGACGAGAGGCTTCATGCGGGGCTCCTTTCGGCACGGCCCATCCTAGCCCGCTGCCGGCAGGCGCAGTAGCCCCTAAGTCCGAGCGTCGGCGCCTGAGCGGCCGTGCCCCTGCCCACCGGCGCGCTCGGTGGCTCGCTCAGTGGCTTGCTCAGTGGCTTGTTCAGCGGCGCGCCGACGCCAGCGCCCAGACGGCGTCCACGAAGGCCTGCGGTGCCTCCTGCCCACTGCCACTACAACGCGGCCCACCAACTCGCGGGGCCGGGCAAGCGCCGCCAGGCGTGAGCGGCTCAGTCCTGCGCCTCGACCGTCGATGAAAAGACGTAGCCCTCGCTTCGCACCGTCTTGATGTAGCGGGGCTCGCGGGCGTCGTCGCGCAGGCGCTGGCGCAGCCGGCTGACCAGCAGGTCTATCGACCGCTCGAAGAGCTCCGCCTCCCGGCCCTGGGTCAGGCTCAGCAGCTGGTCGCGGCTCAGCACCTTTTGCGGGTGGTCGAGAAAGACCCGCAGCAGCCGGTACTCGGCGCCGCTCAGGGCCACCATCACGCCGCTCTCGTCCAGCAGGTGGCGCGCGGCGGTGTCCACCCGCCATTCGCCGAAGGCCAGCTTGGGCGAGGCCTCGGTCAGGCGCATGTTCGGCGGCAGCATGCGCGTGCGGCGCAGCACGGCGCGCAGGCGGGCCAGCAGCTCCCGCGCGGCAAAGGGCTTGGCCAGGTAGTCGTCGGCCCCCATCTCGAGGCCGAGGATGCGGTCGGCCTCGTCGTTGCGGGCGGTCAGCATCAGGATGGGTATGGCCTTGAACTTGCCCGAGCGCAGGTCGCGGCAGAGGGTCAGGCCGTCTTCGCCCGGCAACATCAGGTCCAGGATGATCAGGTCGAAAGGCCCCGACTCTTCCAGCGCCGCGCGCATGTGCCGGCCGGTGGGGACCGCCACCACGCGCAGGCCGTTCTTGACCAGGTAGGTGGTGAGCAGCTCGCGGATGCCTCGGTCGTCGTCGACGATGAGGACGTGGTCGGTGGGGTTGGGCGTCATGGCAGGGCAGCTTGGCGCGGGAGACGCCGTAGCCGCAATGTAGCGCCGCCCGCAGCGCCGGCTGGCTGCCTTGTGTATGCCACTGTGTCTGGCGCGCGAGACGAACACATGGCCATGCAAATGGGGCGGCCGCTTGACACACCGCGGGTACACGCGGCCGCTGTAATGAGCGCATCGCCAGCCACCCCGGATGGCGAAGCCCACCTGAAGGAAACATCATGGCCAAGAAGCTCGACAAGGTGTTGTACACCGCACAAACCCACACCACCGGCGGCCGCGACGGCGCCGGCAAGGCCAGCGACGGCGCGCTCGACGTCAAGCTCAGCTCGCCCGGCTCCGGCAAGCCCGGCACCAACCCCGAGCAGCCGTTCGGCGTCGGCTACTCGGCCTGCTTCATCGGCGCGATGCAGATCGCGGCCGGCAAGCTCCAGCTCAGGCTGCCGGAGGACGCGGCCGTCGATGCCAGCGTGTCGCTGGGCAAGACCGACGGCGGCGCGGCCTACGGCCTTGCTGTCAAACTGGCGATCACGCTGCCGGGTCTCGACGAGACTCAGAAGAAGCAGCTGGTCGAAGCCGCGCACCAGACCTGCCCGTACTCGCACGCCACGCGCGGCAACATCGAGGTCGAGTTCGAGATCGCCTGATCACCTGTTGAAAACCAGCCCCGTGCGGTGTCGCACGGAGGCGTGGGCCAACCCCGCGAGCCGCCATGCCAACCCCCTGCGCACCCCTCTGCAAGATCCACCCGGGCTTCATGCCATGAGCCCGCGCCGCTTCGTCCCGCGCTCGCTGTTCGCCCGCGTGACGCTGATCATCGTCGTGGGCCTGGCGGTCGCGCAGGGGCTGACCTTCGCCTCGATACGCTATGAGCGCGGCGTGGCGCTGCGCGAGCTGATGATGGCCGGCATAGAGCGCGACATCGCCAGCTCGGTCGCCATCCTCGACCGCCTGCCTGCTGCCGAGCGCGAGAGCTGGCTGGTCAGGCTGGAGCGGCGCAACTACCGCTTCGTGCTGGGCGGCAGCGTGGTGGGCGCGGCGCCCGGGTCGCCGCCCCTGCGGGAGTTCGCCGGGGCCATTGTCGAGGCGCTTCGCCCGTTCGAGATCGTCAAGCTCGCCCAGGTGGCCGATCCTCCCGAGGGCCTGCAGATCCTGGTCCGGCTGACGGACGCGTCCACGGTGGTCATCCATGCCATGCGGGTGGGCATGCCGGTGTCGAGCTGGGTCATGTGGGTGCTGCTGATCCAGCTGGCGGTGCTGGCGGCCTGCGCCTGGGTGGCGGTGCGGCTGGTCACCCGGCCGCTGGTGCAGCTCGCGGCGGCGGCCGACGACCTGGGCCCCGACCTGAAGGCCCGGCAACTGGTGGAAGAAGGCCCCACCGAGGTGGCGCACGCGGCGCGCGCCTTCAACGCCATGCAGCGAAGAATCGCCGGCTACATGGCCGAGCGCGTGGAGATCCTGGCGGCGATCTCGCACGATCTGCAGACGCCCATCACCCGGCTGCGGCTGCGCGCCGACCTGATGGACAACGAGACCGAGCGCGACAAGTTCCGCCAGGACCTCGACGCGATGAACGAGCTGGTGCGCGAGGGCGTGACCTACGCACGCACGCTGCACGGCGCCACCGAGCCGCCTTGCCGCATCGACGCCGATGCGCTGTTCGAGAGCATGGTGGCCGACTACGAAGACGCGGGCCAGCAGGTGCTGCTGGAGGGCCGCACCGGCGCACCGATCGTGACGCGCCCGAACGCGCTGCGCAGAATCCTGATGAACCTGATCGACAACGCCTTGAAGTTCGGCAGCGACGTGCGCCTGTGCGTGCAGGTCCGGGCCGATCGCCTGGTCGTCGCGGTGGTGGACGACGGGCCGGGCATTCCGCCCGACCAGCTGGAGGCGGTGCTGCAGCCCTTCTACCGCGTCGAGAGCTCGCGCAACCGCAGCACCGGCGGCACCGGCCTGGGCCTGGCCATCGCGCACCAGCTCGCGATGGCGATGGGCGCGGAGCTGAAGCTGCTGAACCGCACCGAAGGCGGGCTGGAGGCCCGGCTCACGCTGAGCACCTGATCCACCCCGCCGGCCGGGCCGCGGGCCGCGGCAAGGCCTGCCCACCCACCTTGAAGCACCCGCGGCTCGTCCATCGAGGCCGCACGCCCTCCCACGCCTCCCGCGCCTTCGTGTGTGCCACCACCCCTCAGCCGAGACCCAAGACCATGCTCCTCCTGCTCATTGCCTACCTGGGCGGCGTGCTCACCCTCCTGAGCCCCTGCATCCTGCCGGTGCTGCCCTTCGTGTTCGCCCGGGCGGACCGCCCCTTCCGCTCGCACGGCCTGCCCATGCTGCTGGGCATGGCGGTGGCCTTCGCGGCCATCGCGACGCTGGCCGCGGTCGGTGGCGGCTGGGTGGTCGAGCTCAACCAGTACGGGCGGTATGCGGCGATGGCCTTGCTCGCGGCCTTCGGCATCACGCTGCTGTTCCCGGCCGTGGCCGAGCGTTTCAGCCGGCCGCTGGTGGCGCTGGGCAGCCGGCTGTCCGCGCCGCAGCCGGCCGGCGCCGCTGCACGGGTTTCCGTCTGGTCGCCCGTCTTGCTGGGCGTGGGCACCGGCCTGCTCTGGGCGCCTTGTGCCGGCCCCATCCTCGGCTTGATATTGACCGGCGCGGCCCTCAACGGCGCCAGTGTGGGCAGCTCGCTGCTGCTGCTGGCTTACGCCGCCGGCGCCTGCACCTCGCTGGCGGGGACGCTGCTGTTCGGCGGGCACCTGTTCTCCGCGATGAAGGGCTCGCTGCGGGCGGGCGAGCGGATACGGCGCGTGGCCGGCGCCGCGGTGCTGGCCGGCGTGGCCGCCATCGCGCTGGGGCTGGACACCGGCCTGCTCAGCCGCCTCTCGCTGGGCACGACGTCGGCGCTGGAGCAGGCGCTGCTGGAGAGGATCGAGGCCCGCAAGCCGTCTTCGCCGGCTGCGCCACCGGCCGACACCGGCACCGGGCAGGAAGACAGCGGGCGGGTCCGGACGTCCGCCACGCGCGAGGCGGCGCCGCGGCAGACGCTGGGCATCGAAGGTGATTTGCCTTCGCTCTCAGGCGCGACCGAGTGGATCAACAGCGCCGCGTTGAGCGCTGAAGGCCTGCGCGGCAAGGTGGTGCTGGTCGACTTCTGGACCTACTCCTGCATCAATTGCCTGCGGACCCTGCCCTATGTCCGGGCCTGGGCCGAGAAGTACAAGGACGCCGGCCTGGTGGTCATCGGCGTGCATGCGCCGGAGTTCGCATTCGAGAAGCGCTCTGCCAACGTGCACCAGGCGGTGCGGGACCTGCGCATCGGCTATCCGGTCGCCGTCGACAGCGACTTCGCGATCTGGCGTGCGTTCGGCAACCAGTACTGGCCGGCGTTCTACTTCGTCGATGCGCAGGGGCGCATCCGCCACCACCAGTTCGGCGAAGGCCAGTACGAGAAGTCCGAGCAGGTGCTCCAGCAGTTGCTGGCCGAGGCCGGGCAGGCCGATGTCTCGCGCGGCATGGTCTCGCCCAGCGGCCAGGGCACCGAGGCCGCGCCGGGCCCGGCATCTGCGCTGTCGGCGGAGACCTACCTGGGCTACGAGCGCGCGGGCGGTTTCGCCTCGCCCGGCGGCATCGTCAACGACCGCACGCACAGCTACAGGAGCGCCGCGACGCTGCGCCCCAACCAGTGGGCGCTGTCGGGCGACTGGACGGTGGAGCGCGAACGCGCGGTGCTGGCCCGCGCCAACGGCGGCATCGCCTACCGGTTCCAGGCGCGCGACCTGCACCTGGTGCTGGGCCCGGCGGCTGACGGCAAGCCGGTGCGCTTCAAGCTGCGGATCGATGGCCAGGCGCCGCTGGCCGACCACGGCACCGACACCGACGCGCAGGGCAACGGAACGATCACGGCCCAGCGGCTCTACCAGCTGGTGCGCCAGACGGCGAGCCGCAAGGACCGCCTGTTCGAGATCGAGTTCCTCGATGCCGGCGCGCAGGCCTACGTGTTCACCTTCGGCTGAGCGGCGCGTTGCCGCGTGCCCAGGCAGGGGGCGACGGTGTCGGCCCGGCGTCTGCCCACAAGCTCATGAACGATCAAGAGACCGGCGAAGAGGAGCCGGCATTTGTCAACAGACTGTTACCGTCCGCGCTCACCACATCGCCCCGACCCGGCCGCCGTTGTCCCTGCTCCCGCTGGAAGACGCCCGGACCGCGGCGCCCTCTCCTTACAGCGGAAAGCATTCCATGACTTCGATCCCCAAGACCGTCAAGCTGGCCCAGGCCCTGGTGCTGGCCGGCGTGATGAGCGCGGCCATCGCGGCGCCGAACACGTCGGCGCGCACCTACATCGTCCAGCTCTCCGGCGCGCCGGCCGCGAGCTACCGCGGCGGTGTCGTCGGCCTGGCCGCCACCCAGGTGGCCGAGGGGCAGAAGCTCAACGCGCGCGCCACTGCCGTGCAAGCCTACCGCGCCCACCTGGCCGGCCAGCGCCAGGCGGCGCTCGCCGCCATCGGTGCGCCGGTCAAGGTGCTGCACCAATACGACCTGGCCTTCAACGGCTTCGCCGCGGTGATGACCGACGCGCAGGCCGCCAAGCTGCGCGCCAGCGGCAAGGCCCTCACCGTGGTGGCCGACGAGCGGCGCGACGCGGTCACGCTGACCACCCCGCACTTCCTCGGTCTCGACATCCCGGGCGGGGTCTGGTCCAAGAAGGTCCAGGGCGCGCGCGAGCGCGGCGAGAACGTGATCGTCGCGGTGATCGACGGCGGCGTGCAGCCCGAGACCCCGGCTTTCTACGACCACGTCGATGCCAGCGGCACGCCGGTCAAGAGCGGCGGCACGCTGGCCTACGAGCCGCTGCCGGCCGGCACCTACACGGGCGCCTGCATCACCGGTGCCGGTTTCCCGGCCGACTCGTGCAACAACAAGCTGGTCGGCGCCCAGGTCTTCAGCCCCGGCTTCCTGGCGGCCAAGGCGGCCGGTGCGGTCAACGCCTTCCCCTACAACTTCTACGACATTCCGCGCGACGACACCGGCCACGGCACGCACACGCTGTCCACTGCCGGCGGCAACGCCAATGCGCCCGCCTACACCTCGGGCGGCATCTACATCGGCACCACCAGCGGCGTCGCGCCGCGGGCCCGCGTGGCCAGCTACAAGGCCTTGTTCGGCGTCTACCGTGCTGACGGCACGCTCAGCGGCAGCGGCTTCAACAGCGACCTCGTGGCCGCCATCAACCAGGCCGTGGCCGACGGTGTCGACATCATCAACTACTCGGTCAGCGGCTCGCAGACCAGCCTGGTCGACCCGGTCGAGCTGGCCTTCTTCAATGCCTCCGCGGCCGGCGTGTTCGTCGCCGCCTCGGCCGGCAACAGCGGCCCGGGCAACCAGGTCGCCCACCCCAGCCCGTGGCTGACCACGGTGGCCGCCTCGACCCACGACCGCCAGTTCCTCGCCAGCCTCTCGCTCGGCGACGGCAGCGGCCCGTTCACCGGCCCCTCGTTCACGCCCAGCGCGCTGCCCACCGCCGGCATGGTGTTGTCCAGCGACATCCCGGCCGCCGGCGTGCCGGTGGCCAACGCCAACCTGTGCTTCCTGAACAGCCTGGACACCAGCAAGGCAGTCGGCAAGATCGTGGTCTGCGACCGCGGCACCAACGCCCGTGTCGAGAAGAGCGCGGAGGTCAAGCGCGTCGGCGGCGTCGGCATGGTGCTGATCAACCCGACCCCCAGCACCCTGGTGGCCGACTTCCACAGCGTGCCCACGGTCCACCTGGACGAAACCACCCGCACCGCCGTGCGCAGCTACGTCACCAATGCCGGCACCAGCGCCAATGGCGCCATCAGCGCGCGCTTCCAGGCGCCCAACGTGGTGGCCCCGGTGATGGCCGCGTTCTCGTCGCGCGGCCCCAACCTGGCCGACAACTCGGTGATGAAGCCCGAGATCACGGGGCCTGGCGTCGACATCATCGCCTCGGTCACCTTCCTGCAGAGCAGCCAGGCCGAGCATGACGCCATCCTGGCCGGCACGCTGGTGCCGTCGTCGGTCGTCGAGTCCTACCAGGGCACCTCGATGTCCAGCCCGCACATTGCCGGCGTCGCCGCGCTGATCAAGCAGGCCCACCCGAACTGGTCGCCCGCCGCGATCAAGTCCGCCATGCTCACCACCACCACCGGTGTCAAGCTGGCCGACGGCAGCCCGGACACCGACGTGGCCGGCTACGGCGCTGGCCATGTCAACCCCAACGGCACCATGGACCCGGGCCTGATCTACCCGGCCGACGCGGACGACTACCTGCGCTTCATGTGCGGCACCGGCTGGCTGACGGCCGACAGCGAGACCTGCGCTGCGGTGGGAACCCTCCCGCCGGGCAACCTCAACCTGCCCACCTTCTCGACCGACGTGCCGGGCTCCATCGTGCTCAAGCGCCGGGTGCGCAACGTCGGCCGCGCAGCGGCGGTCTATACCGCCACCGTCTCGGTGCCGGGCTTCACCGCCAGCGTGACGCCGGCCTCCCTCTCTCTCGGCAAGGGCGAGAGCGGCAGCTACACGGTCACGCTGAAGACCAATGGCGCCGCCATCGGCAGCCGGGTCTCGGGCTCGCTGGTCTGGAAGGACGGCGTGCACACGGTCACCAGCCCCGTGCTGGCCCGCGCCACGCTGCTTTCGGCGCCCAGCCTGGTCTCCAGCACGGCGGCGACCGGCACGTCCAAGTTCAAGGTCAACTACGGTTTCGACGGCGCCACCAGCGCGCTGGTCACCGGCCTGAAGGCGGCCACCCGCACGCCGGGCAGCGTGGCGCTCAACGCCGCCACCTGCTTCGCCATCGCGGTGCCGGCCGACGCACTGGTGGTGCGCGCGGCGCTCTATGACGCCGACACCTCGGGCAACGGCGGCGACGACCTGGACCTCGAGCTGTACAACGGCGCCGGTGCCCTGGTCGCCGCCAGCGGCGGCGCCACCGCCAACGAGCTGGTCAGCGTCAAGGCGCCGGCTGCCGGCAACTACCAGGCCTGCGTGATCGGCTACAACCCGGTCGGTGGCACCAGCAACTTCACGCTCTCGTCGTGGGTGCTCTCGCCGGCCGACGCCGGTGGCAGCCTCAAGCTCAAGGGCCTGCCGGGCAGCGTGGTCTCGGGCGACGTGCACACCGCCAACACCAGCTGGTCCGGCCTGACGGCTCAGCGCTACCTGGGCGGCATCCGCTACGCCAAGGGCGACGGCGCCACCGTGGGCATGACCCTGCTGAGCGTGGAGCCGGGTGCCAGCAGCCTGACCCAGCGCGACGCCGAAGTGACGTCGAGCAAGGTGCGCGCGGCAGCGGCACGCTGAGCGGACGGGGCGCCGCGGGCGCCTGGTCTGAACCCAAAAGGGGCAGGTCCGCGAGGGCCCGCCCCTTTTTTCCATGGTTCAGCCGGCCCGCAGCTTGTCCGGTTCGCCGTTGAAGTGCGTGTCGCCCAGCGGCACGAAGATCCACATCAGCAGGTAGACCAGCACGCCGGTGCCGCCGCACAGCGCCAGCAAGGTGAAGACCAGCCGCCAGATCCACGAGGCCAGGCCGGTGAGGTGGGCGAGGCCGCCGCAGACGCCGCCCAGCCAGCGGTCGGCCGGGTGGCGGCGAAAGCTGTTGACGGCAGCGGCCAGCGCCGGGCCATCGCCCGCGGCGCGTGGGGCGCTGCCCAGCACGCGGGCCTTGGCGCGGGCGAATTCGTCGTCGGAAAGCGTGCCGCGCTGGTGCAGTTCGTCCAGGCTGGACAGTTCGTCGCTGAGGCTCATTCGTCGGCTCCTGCAAGGGTGAATCGATGGCCCAGCGTAGCGGCCGCCGCGGCCTGCGCCACCCGCCTTGCGACCGGCTGCAGCGGGGGCGGTACAGGATGGCCCGCGGGGCGACCTGCGGGCTCTGCGCCGTGCCGCCCGGCCGTGGCGGCACCGAGCGCGGCTACCATTGAGCCACAGGCGGTTGTCGTTGTCTGTTGAACGCCAACCGCCCGCTTGGGCCGCACCAGAAAAGCCGCGCCGCCCATGCTCTTCACCACCGCCGTCTTCGTCTGCCTCTTCCTGCCGGTCGTGCTGGCGGGCTTCTTCCTGGTCGCCAGGGTCTCGCGTGCCGCGGCGGCGGGCTGGCTGTTCGCCGCCTCGCTGGTCTTCTACGGCTACTGGCAGATCGAGTTCACGCTGTTGCTGCTGGCGTCGATCTGCGGCAACTTCTGGCTCGGCAGCCGCATCGTCCGCAGCCCGCGCGCGCTGGCCCCGCGATGGCTGGGGCTGGGCGTCGCGGCCAACCTCGCGCTGCTGGCCTACTTCAAGTACGCCAACTTCTTCATCGACAGCCTGAACGCGGCCTTCGGCACGCCCTGGACCCTGGGCCACGTGGTGCTGCCCATCGGCATCTCGTTCTTCACGTTCACGCAGATCGCCTTCCTGGCCGACGCCTGCCAGAAGGGCGTGCGCGAGTACAGCTTCGTGCACTACGGGCTGTTCGTCACCTACTTTCCCCACCTGATCGCGGGGCCGGTGCTGCACCACGCGCAGATGATGCCGCAGTTCGCCGACGCGCGAAGCTACCGCTGGCAGGGCGCGCACGTGGCGGGCGGGCTGGCGATCTTTGCGCTCGGCCTGTTCAAGAAGGTGGTGCTGGCCGACGGCATCGCGCCCTATGCGGACGCCGTCTTCACGCCCGCCGACGCCGGCCAATCGCCCGACGCGCAAGAGGCCTGGCTGGGCGCGCTGGCCTACACGCTGCAGCTCTACTTCGACTTCTCGGGCTACTCCGACATGGCGGTCGGGCTGTCGTGGATGTTCAACATCCGCCTGCCCTTCAACTTCGACTCGCCCTACCGCGCCACCAGCATCAGCGAGTTCTGGCGGCGCTGGCACATCTCGCTGTCGAACTTCCTGCGCGACTACCTCTACATCGCGCTCGGCGGTAATCGCCACGGGCCGGCCCGCCGCTATCTCTACCTGATGACCACGATGCTGCTCGGCGGCCTGTGGCACGGCGCCGGCTGGACCTTCGTCTTCTGGGGCGGGCTGCACGGCGTGTACCTGGTGGCCAACCACGGTTTTCGCGCGCTGTGCGGCGAGGCGCGGCTGGCGGCGCTGGCGCGGCAGCGCCTGTTTGCCGCCGGCAGTTGGGCCTTGACGATGGCGGCGGTCGTGCTCGCCTGGGTGTTCTTCCGCGCCGCAAGCTTCGCCGGCGCCTGGCGCATGCTGCAGGGCATGGCGGGCGCCACGCCCACGGGCCCGGTGCATCCGCTGCTGTGGAACGCCGGCTTGCAGTGCGCCAGTGGTGCGCTGTGGTGCGGGGTGCTGGGCGTGCTCGCCTGCGCGGCACCGAACAGCAACCGCATCGGCACGGTGCTGCTGGCGCGCTGCCAGGGCCGGCGTCCGCTGCAGGCCGGTGTGGCGGGCGCCGCGCTGGCGGCGGTGGGGCTGCTGGTGCTGGTGAACACCCTGCGCGACAGCGTCAGCGCCTTCATCTACTTCAACTTCTGAGCCCCATGCTGCGAACCGTCTTGCAGGGCCTGCTGGGCCTGGTGGGCTGCCTGCTGGCCTGCGAACTGCTGCTGCGCCTGCTGCCGGTCTCCACGGCCACGGCCACCGGCTACTACACCGATCCGCTGGTGCTGAGCTACCCGCCCGGCCATGCCTGGACCACCTCGACCGGCTGGGCGCTGCAGAACGCGCAGCGGCTGCGCAGCAACAACGCCGGCTTTCTCGCGCACCGCGACTTCGTGCCCGAGCCGCGCGCGGTCGTGCTGATCGGCGACAGCTTCGTCGAGGCCGCGATGCTGCCGGCCGGCGAGCGCCCCGGCGAGCAGCTCGAGCGCGCGCTCAGCGGCCGGCCGGTGTACACGATGGGTGCACCGGGCTCGGCGCTGCTGGACTATGCCGAGCGCATCCGGCTGGCGCAGTCGCGCTACGGCGTGCGCGACATGGTGCTGCTGATGGAGCGCGGCGACGTGCGCCAGTCGCTCTGCGGCTCGGGCCAGATCCACGGGCCCTGCCTGGAGCGCCAGAGCCTGGCGCCGCGCAGCCTGCTGCAGCCGCCCCCGGGCGCCATGAAACGGCTGCTGCGCCGCTCGGCGCTGGCGCAGTACCTGATGGTCCAGCTCAAGTTCGACCCGCAACGCTTCTGGCGGCAGGCGCTGGCGGGCTCCCACGCGACGGTTCGCCTCGAGGCCGGTCTGCCCGCCAGCGCCATGCCGGCCCCGCCGGCAGCGCTGGACGCCGTGTCGGCGGCCTTCTTCGAGCGCATCCGGGGCCGGGTGGCCGGCCGGCTGGTGATCGTGGTCGACAGCGACCGCGCGGCGATACGGCGCGGCTCAGCCCTGGCCGACCCGGACCGCGCGCGCTTCATCGCGCAGGCCCGCGCGGCGGGTGCGACCGTGGTCGATACCGAGCCGCTCTACCGCGCGCAGCTGGCGCGCTCCCCGCTGGCCCTGGAGGTCGGCCCGCAGGACGCCCATCTCAACACGCTGGGCGTGGCGCTCGTGATGCAGGCCGCGGCGCGGGCGCTGCAGGCGCCCTGAGCGCGCACGGCCGTTCCGAAGCGCTCATCCCGCAGCGCGTACGCGGAGGGTCGTCCAGTGTGCCCGCTGCGCCCGGCCTGCGCTTCAGGCCGGGCGGGTGACGAGGAAGGGCTCCGCGGCCAGCGTCTTGGCCAGCTTGTTCAGCTCCTGCACAGCCGGCCCGCGCAGCGCATGCTGGCCGTTGGCACCCTGGAAGTTGCTGCGCACCGCGACCGGGAAGTAGCGCCGCACCCAGTCGGTGGCCACCGCCAGCGCGGGCGCTTCGCCGCTGTTGAGGTAGCGCACGGAGTCCGCATGGCCAGGGTCGTAGAAGACCCGGCTCTCGCCCGGCGCGCGCGGCACCGGCACCACCGGCGTATCGACCCAGCGCAGCCGGGCCATCAACTGCACCTGGCCCTTCAGTCCCTTGGGTGTCTTGAAGACCCACAGGTAGTCGGGCGCGCCATCCTGCAGCTCGGCGAGCTTGTCGCCGTGGGACTTGAACCAGCCGATCTGATCGGGCTTCAGGTCGTCACTGAAGTCCTTCCAGTAGAAAAAGACATCCATCTACTACCCCTTTGCAGTTGTGCCCATGTGGAGCGGTGTCGGCGCCGGGCAGGCCCCGCTCTCGACGATTCGAATCGGGGCCATGCTAGCCGGCTTTTGCAACCGGTCCCGCGCGGGGGTATGCAGGCGCGGGCGGTCCGCCGGCTTGCGAAGCCTTGCCGAGCGGGTGTAGGCTGCGCCAAACCACTTGGAGCAGCCCATGTCCGACCACGTCTACAAGCTCGTTGAACTGGTCGGCTCGTCGACCACCGGCACCGACGATGCGATACGCAACGCGATAGAGACGGCCGCGCAGACGCTGCGGCAGATCGACTGGTTCGAGGTCACCGAGACCCGCGGCCACGTGGCCGACGGCAAGGTGGCGCACTGGCAGGTCACGCTGAAGGTGGGCTTCCGGCTCGAAAGCTGAGCCGGGACCACCCGCCCGGCGGGTGGTCCCGCGGACCTGCGGGGCCGGGTGCCCTGTTCAAGCCGGCTGCACCTTGCGGCCACGCCCGCGCAGCCAGCCCACGCCGCGCGCCAGCGCGCGCCACAGCATGCGCAGGCCGAACAGCGTCAGCAGGCCTTCGAGCAGCGTCACGACGAAGGCGAAGAGCGGGTTCCAGCGGCCTTCGCGCCAGCGGAACTTGGCCAGCGCCCGGTCGCGCGAGGTCTCGATGCTGTCGTAGAAGCTGGGGATCACCAGCAAGGTCAGCAGCGTGCTGGTGATGGTGCCGCCGATGATGGCCACCGCCATCGGGCGGTAGAACTCGCCGCCTTCGCCGACGCCTATGGCCACCGGCAGCATGCCGGCGATCAGCGCGAAGGTGGTCATCAGGATGGGCCGCAGCCGCTTGCGGCCGGCGGCCATCAGCGCTTCTTCGCGGTCCATGCCCTGCGCCTCCAGGCCGCGCGCGGCGTCCAGCAGCAGGATGGCGTTTTTCGCCACCAGGCCCACCAGCATGATCACGCCGATCAGGCTCATCAGGTTCAGCGTGCCGCCGGTCAGCAGCAGCGCCAGCACCACGCCGATCAGCGACAGCGGCAGCGAGACCATCACCGCGATCGGCGCGGTGAAGGAGCCGAACTGCATCACCAGGATCAGGTACATCAGCATCACGCCGGAGATCAGCGCGGTGAACATCGCGCCGAACACGGCCTCCTGGTCCTTGGAGGCGCCGGCCAGCTCCAGCCCGAAGCCGGGCGGATAGCTCATCGCGCGGGCGATCTTCAGCGCGTCGGTCGTGACCTCGCCGGAGGAGCGGCCGTGCACGTTGGCGGCCACCGAGATCGTGCGCTTGCCGTCCGAGTGCTGGATCTGCGACGGGCCCTTGCCCATGGTGACGGTGGCGATCTGCTCCAGCGGCACCATCTGGTTGCTGCCGCTGACGGCGATAGGCAGGCGCTCGATGTTGCTGGCGTCGATGCGGTCGTCCGGGTGCAGCCGCACCGAGACGTCGCGCGTCTCGCCGGTCGGGTCGACCCAATCGCCCACCTCGACGCCGGCGAAGGCCACCCGCAGCGCCTGGGCCGCGTCGTTGACCGAGATGCCCAGCGTATTGGCCAGGCCGCGGTCGAGCTCGATCTTCATCTCGTTCTGCGGGTCCTGCTCGGAGAGGCCCACGTCGACCGCGCCGGGCACCTGGCGCAGCTTGACCATGAACTGGTTGGTGATTTCCAGCAGCTTGCGCGAATCGGGCCCGGTGAAGCGGATCTGCACCGGCTTCTGAGCGCCGTTGTTGAGGTCGTCGAGCACGGTGTACTCGGCGCCCACCAGCCGTGCGACGCGGCCACGCAGGTCCTGCGCCACCTGGATGGCCGAGCGATGGCGGGTCGGGCTCTTGCCGATGTCCACGTAGATGCGGCCGCCGCCCGGGTTGACGTAGCTGTTGGTGGCCACCGTCTCGGGCATGGTGCGGGCCAGCTGCGCGGCGGCCTCGACCTTCAGCCGCGCGTACTCCAGGCTGCTGCTGGAGGGCGTGCGCACCTCCACCGCGAGGGTGCCGTAGTCGGACACCGGCAGGAAGCTGGAGCCGCCGAACTTGGCCTGCAGCCCCAGCGCGCCGACCAGGCTGGCCACCGCGAACAGCACCATCCAGCGCCGGTGGTGCAGCGCCCAGGCGATCAGCCGGCCGTAGCGGTCGGCCTGGTGGTCGAACCACGTGTTGAAGCGCGCCAGCCAGCGGCTGATGCCGCGCTTGGGGGCCTCGTGGTGCCCGGGCGGGTCGCCCCAGTAGGCCGACAGCATCGGGTCCAGCGTGAAGCTGATGAACAGGCTCACCAGCACCGAGGCCACGACCGTCAGCCCGAAGGGCCGGAACCACTCGCCCGAGACACCCGGCATGAAGCCCACCGGGATGAACACCGCGACGATGGAGAAGGTGGTGGCCGCCACCGCCATGCCGATCTCGGCGGTACCGTTGAGCGCGGCCGTGCGGCGGTCTTCGCCCATCTCCATGTGGCGCACGATGTTCTCGCGCACCACGATGGCGTCGTCGATCAGCACCCCGATGGCCAGCGACAGGCCCAGCAGGCTCATGAAGTTGAGTGTGAAGCCGCACAGCCAGACGGCGATGAAGGCGGCGATCACCGAGGTGGGCAGCGAGAGCGCGGTGATCAGCGTCGAGCGCCAGGAGTTGAGGAAGACGTAGACCACGAACAC
>DATHWJ010000488.1:0-13097 GCA_035460745.1 Ideonella sp.
CAGCGCATAGAGCTGCTGCTCGAAGCTGACCACGCGCGCACCCGCCGGCGAGCCGGTCGGCGCGACTGCGCCGACCGCCGCGGGCTCCGCCGCTCCGGCCGGCAGCAGCTCCGCCGGCAGCAGGCTGCCTGGCGGCAGGTCGGCGCGCGAGCTGGCCACGACGCGGCCACCCGGCTCGACGAAGGCGCCGAAGCCGCCGCCGCCCGCCACGCTGTCGACCAGCATGGCCTGGAACTGCGGGCCGGCGTCGAAGACGATCGCGATGCCGCCGACAACGCGGCGCGCATCGCCCGGTGCGCGCACCGCGGCGGCATAGATGCAGGTGAGCTCGCCGCCATACAGCGCCGAAGGCTCGTAGGGCGAGACGCCATAGGCGTGCGGGTCGGCCAGGGCCAGGCACTGGCGCACCCAGTCCTGCCCGAGCAGGCGGCCGGGCTCGGCCTCGGCGTCCGCCCGGGAGACCGCGACGACCTTGCCCTGGCGGTCGAACAGCAGCAGGTTGGCGTAGACGGTGTAGAGGCCGTGGATGGTCTTCAGCACGCCGGTCAGCGCCGTCTGCATCGCGGCGTCGATGGCCGGCGCGGCGAGCGCCTCGCGGAACAGCGGGGTCAGCGCCCACCAGCGGCAGTCGTTGGCGCGCTCGTAGAGGTTGCGGTCCATGATGTCGATCGCCAGCGCGGCGCGGGCCCGGCTGTCCTCCACCATGGCCGAGACCACGGTGCGGTTCATGTTGGCGATGGCGCGGGTGAAGACGTCGCGGGTGCGCGCGCCGGTGCGGCCGATCTCGCGCAGCAGCGCGCGCGAGAACTGCGCATCGCGGCCCGGCGGCTGGGCGCCGAGCGCCACGTTGCCGTTCCACACAGTGCGCTTGAGCTCGGCCTCGATGCCGCCGGCCGAGGGCGCGATGTCGCGCAGCGCCTCGGAGAAGAGCTGCGGGCTCGCCATCAGCGCCGCCTGCACCGGCGCCGGCAGCTGCTGCAGCGAACAGCCGTCGGCTTCATCGGGGGCTCCGCCGTCCGTGGCCGACTCGAAGGCATGTTCCAGCGGCACCATGGCATGGCCGTACCAGCCGGGCCCGGCGTAGCCCTGGTAGGGCTGGGCCGCGCAGCTCAGCGCCAGCCAGCGGCGCCCGCCGAAGCGCAGCACCCGCGCGCCGCCCGCCGCCCCGGCACGGTCGCCCGGCTCGGCTTCCAATGCGCCCAGGCCCACGCCGGCGCCCGGCGGCAACTGCAGCGCGTCGCTGCTGGCGATCACCGTGCCGGCTGCGTCGAGCAGCGCGATCACGGTCCAGCCGGCGCCGTCGGCGTGATGCGCGCCCAGCGCCGCGAAGATGCGTCGGCATTCGTCGGCCAGGTCGAAACACAGCGCCAGCAGCGCCACCGGCCGGCGCCCGTCGGCCGCCAGCACCGGGCAGGCATAGATCAGCGAAGGGCCGGCACCGGGCCGCAGGTCGGTGGCGCCGTAGCGCTCGAAGTAGGGCTGGCGGCAGGCCAGCGCCTCGCCCACCCAGGCGTCGCGCGAATGGGCGGCGCCGAAGCGCTGGTCCAGCCGTGCCAGCACGCTGCCATCGGGCGCCAGCAGCACCACGTCGTCGTAGACCGAGTAGTTGCGGCGGTATTCGCGCAGCCGCTCGATCAGCGCGGCCTGGCCGCTGCGGCGCTGCTCCTCGTCCGCCTCGGCGTGGCGGCGCAGCTCGTGGTCGGTGGCCAGGAAGCCGATGTCGGCGGTGCGCTCGAAGAGGTTGCGCACCAGGATGTCGATCGCCACGTGGCCCTGGGCCTGCAGCGCCAGCCCGGCCTTGCGCAGCGCCTGTTCGCCCAGGTGGTTGAGCAGGCGCGGCGTGAGCTGGCCAAAGGCGCTGCGCACGCCGCCGATCTGCACCCCCATGCCCGAGAGCTCGCCCAGCATGGACAGGTTGTCCCAGGCGCCTTGCAGCATCTGCAGCGCCTCGCGGTGCTCGTCGACTTCGTCCATGTGGCGCAGCAGGCCCGCGAGCTCGCCACTCACCTGCACACCCTTGTACTGCGCCATGCGCCACCCCTGTTTTCTGGCTTGGTGAATCCGACGCCGCCGCACATGCACATCCACCCACGACGGGCGGCGCGGCAACAAGAGCGATTCTTGAGTGGCGCGCGCGACCTGATCGCCTGATCAGCGTGGCGGCCCACGGTCTATTCCGCGGCCGGCAGCGGCTGACACGTCGGCGGCGTCTAATCGCGCCTGACCACCGCGGAGGCCGCATGCCCATCCAGTACGCCATCACCCACTCCACCGTCTACCGCTACAGCAGCCCGGTGACCTTCGGCGAGCACCGGGTGATGTTCCGCCCGCGCGACAGCCACGACCTGCGGGTGCTGGCGACCGACCTGCAGGTGAGCCCGGACGCGGTGGTCCGCATGATCCAGGACCCGCACTCCAACTCGGTCGCGCTGGTGACGCCGCTGGGCGAAGCCACCGAGCTGCGGATCGACTGCTCGTTCACCATCGAGCACGCCCACACCCACAACCTGGCGCTGCCGCTGGCGCCCAGCGCGCTGTTCTTCCCCTTCGCGTACTCGGTGGCCGAGCGCTTCGACCTCGAACACTACCTGCGCCCGCACTACGACGACCCCGAAGGCATCCTGACCCACTGGGCCCGCCGCTTCATCAGCACCAGCGGGCCGACCGGCACGCGCGAGCTGCTGGTGCAGATGAACCAGCACATCCGCGACAACTTCACCTACAGCACGCGCGAGGAAGAAGGCACGCAGACGCCGGTCGAGACGCTGCAGCTGGCCGGCGGCACCTGCCGCGACTTCGCGCTGCTGATGATGGAGGCCGCCCGCCGCCTGGGCATCGCCTCGCGCTTCGTCTCGGGCTACCTCTACGACCCGGCGCTGGACGACGACGCCGATGGCGACGGCCTGCCGGCCACGACCGTCGGCGCGGGCAGCACGCACGCCTGGCTGCAAACCTACCTGCCCGGCGCCGGCTGGGTGCCCTTCGACCCGACCAACAACCTGCTCGGCGGCAACCAGCTGATACGCGTGGGGGTGGCGCGCGACCCGGCCCAGGCGGCGCCCATCTCGGGCAGCTGGTACGGCCCGGCGGACGCCTATCTCGGGATGGAAGCGACGGTGCTGGTGCGCCGGGTGGGGCGGGGCCGTGCGGGCTGAAGTCAGGCAGGCGACGGTGACCGAGGCACCAGACGCTTGCCATCGATCAGCAGCGATGCACTCAGCGCGCTGAGCAAGGCCAGCCCGGCCGACAAGCCCATCACCCAGCGGAAGCCGGCGACGAAGGCCTCGCCGATGGCCTGCCGCAGCGCGGCCGCGGCAGGCTCGCCCAGGCCCTCGGGCAGCACGATGCCGGCCAGCTTGTCGCGCTGCGCCCACAGCGCCGCTGTGGTGTCCGCCGAGACCTGCAGCGGCGGCAGCGCCGCAGCCAGGTGGTGGTCGAAGGCGGCCGCCAGCACGATGCCGAAGCCGGCGATGGCCAGCAGGCCCGCGGCGCGCGAGACGGCGTTGTTGACGCCCGAAGCGACGCCGGCGAGCTCGGGCGAGACCGAGTTCATCACCGTCGTCGTCAGCGGCGCGACCGTGATGCTCATGCCCAGGCCCAGCACGCAGACGGCCGGGAAAAAAGCGGCCCAGTAGCTGCCGCCCACGGACGGCAGTGCAAACAGCGCAAAGCCCAGCGCCGCGATGCCCGGCCCCACCACCAGCGGCAGCCGGGCGCCGTAGCGGTCGACCAGCCCGCCGGCCCAGCCGGAGAGCAGGAACATGATCGCGATGAAGGGCAGCAAGGCCGCGCCGGCCGCGGTAGCGCCGTAGCCCTGCACCTGGATCAGGTTGAGCGGCAGGAAGAACAGCCCGCCGCCGAGCGCGGCGTAGAGCAGCAAGGTCAACAGGTTGGCCCCGGCGAAGTTGCGCTCGGCGAACAGCGGCAGCGGCAGCATCGGCGCGCGCTGGCGCGCCTCGACGGCCACGAACAGCGCCAGCGCCGCGATGCCGATGACCCCTGCCCCCACGACGCGTGCGGCGCCCCAGCCATGCGCCGGCGCCTCGATCAGCGCGAAGACCACGCCGGCCAGCCCCACGGTGGCCAGCGCCGCGCCCGCCACGTCCACCGGCTCGCGGCTCGCCGCGCCCAGGCTCTCGGGCACGCGGCGGGCGCAGATCCACAGCAGCACGGCGCCCACCGGCACGTTGATCAGGAAGGCCCAGGCCCATGAAAAGTGATCGACCAGAAAGCCGCCTATCACCGGGCCTATGGCCGCGGCGATGCCGCTGAACGCCGACCAGGTACCTATCGCTGCGCCGCGCTCGGCCTGGGGGTAGGCGGCGCTGATCAGCGCCAGGCTGCCCGGCACCAGCAGCGCGGCACCGACACCCTGCACGGCGCGCGCGGCGATCAGCTGGCCGGCGCTGGCCGACAGCCCACAAGCGATGGACGCCGCCGTGAACAGCGCGACGCCCAGCATGAAGACCCGGCGCCGCCCGAAGCGGTCGCCCAGCGCGCCGCCCACCAGCAGCAGCGCCGCCAGCAGCAGTGCATAGGACTCGATCACCCACTGCCCGTCGAAGGCGCTGGCGTTGAGATCGCGCTGGATGGCCGGCAGCGCGACGTTGACCACCGTGCCATCGACGAAGGCCATGCTGGAACCCAGGATGGCCGCCACCAGGGTCCAGCGCTTGCCCGCCGCGGCGCAGGGCGAGGCGGGGCCGCCGTGCAGGATGGCGGCGCTGTCGCACGGGGGCTTGCCGGTCAGGGCCATGGCGATCCTTCTGAACTGCCGCAGGCGGCGCCAGGCGACATGCGATGAAGAGCAGCCGCATGCTACCGAGCGGCATCGGCCGCGCGCGCACCAGGGTTCTCCGCTACGCATTCGCCACACGCCGCAGCGCACCTCGCGCGGCCAAGATGCGGCCGTCTAACACGGCCCATTCCTGGAGGAGACCCATGTCCGCAACCGTCATCACCCGCCGCCAAGGCCTCGCACTGGCCGCCGCGGCCGGCGCCTCCGCACTGCTGCCCACCGCCTTGCGCGCCCAGGCCGCCTGGCCCGGCAAGGCGGTGCGCTTCGTCGTGCCCTTTGCGCCCGGCGGCAGCTCCGAGATCGTCGCCCGCGCGACCGCCTTCGAGCTGGGCAAGCTGCTGGGCCAGAGCGTCTACGTGGACAACAAGCCCGGCGGCGCCGGCAACGTGGCGATGGGCGAAGTGGCGCGCGCCGACGACCAGCACACCGTGATCCTGGGCCACATCGGCACGCTGGCCGTGAACCCCTACATCTTCGACAAGCTGCCCTACGACCCGAACAAGGACTTCCGCCCCATCAGCCTGCTGGCCAAGGTGCCCAGCCTGTACCTGGTGCACCCGGACCTGCCGGCGCGCAACCTGAAGGAGTTCATCGCGCTGGCCAAGAGCAAGCCCGGCCGGCTGAACTACGGCTCGGCCGGCAACGGCAGCGCCGGCCACCTGGCGATGGAGTACCTGAAGATGGCCAGCGACACCTTCATGCTGCACGTGCCCTACCGCGGCACCGGCCCGCAGCTGACCGACCTGCTGGCCGGCCGGCTCGACGCCGCCTCGGTCGGCGCGCCGGCGGTGCTGCAGTTCATCAAGACCGGCAAGCTGCGCTGCATCGCCACCGGCACGCCGCAGCGCATCCCGCAGCTGCCCGACGTGCCCACCGTGGCCGAACAAGGCTACCCCGGCTTCGAGATGACGCAGTGGTACGGCATGATGGCCCCGGCCTCGCTGCCCCAAGCCGCCGCCGACAAGCTCGCCACCGCCTGCGCCAAGGCGATGCGCGAGCCCACCGCGCTGGAGCGGCTGCAGGCCGACGCGGCGATCGCGGTGGGCAGCACGCCGGCCGAGTTCAGCCGCTTCATCGCGGCCGAGCAGAAGCGCTGGCAGCCGGTGATTGCGCGGGCGAAGATCAAGCCGGATTGAGCCTGGAGAGCAGCCAGCCGGGGCCGCGCCGCGCGATGGCCAACGCGGCCACCACCGGCCGCGGCGCCTAAAGACCCGGGTGCGACAGGTGAAGCACGGGTGAACCGAAGGCCGGCTCGGCGCTGCGGCTGCGCACCAGGGCCTCGAAGGCTTCGGCCGCCAGCGGCTTGCTGAACCAGTAGCCCTGCGCCTGGTCGCAGCCCTGCTCGCGCACGAAGGCGAACTGCGCTTCGGTCTCGACGCCCTCGGCGATGGTCTGCAGGCCCAGGCTGCGGGCCAGGCTGACAATGGCGCCGACGATGGCCTTGTCCTCCGGATCCTGGCTGAGGTTGCGCACGAAGGACTGGTCGATCTTGAGCTTGTAGACCGGGAAGCGCTTGAGGTAGCTGAGCGACGAATAGCCGGTGCCGAAATCGTCGATGGACAAGCGGATCTGGTGCTCGTGCAGGTGGTTCATCACCGCGATGGCGCCGAGCGGGTCGTCCATCGCGACGCCTTCGGTGAGCTCCAGCTCCAGGTACTGCCCGGGCAGCCTGGCCTCCTCCAGGATCTGTGTCACCCGCCTGGGCAGGTCGGGCTGGCGGAACTGCAGCGCCGAGAGGTTGACGGCGATGGTCATGGCCGGCAGGCCGCGGTCCATCCAGCGCCTCATCTGGCGCACGGCCGTGCGCAGCACCCATTCGCCGATCTCGATGATCTGGCCGCTGTCTTCCGCGATGCCGATGAACTCGGCCGGCGAGACCGCGCCCAGCTCGGGGTGCTGCCAGCGCAGCAGGGCTTCGGCACCGATCACGCGGCCGTCGGCCAGCGCCATCTGCGGCTGGTAGGCCAGCCAGAACTCGTTGCGCTCCAGCGCGCGGCGCAGCGCGTTTTCGATCTGCAGCACGCGCGCGGAGCGCTGCTGCATCTCGCTGGTGAAAAAGCGGTAGGCATTGCGGCCCTCGCGCTTGGCGCGGTACATCGCGATGTCGGCGCACTTGAACAAGGTCTCGAAGTCGCCGGCGTCGTCGGGGTAGACGGCGATGCCCGCCGAGACGGTGACGACCAGCTCATGCAGCTCGATCTGGCAGGGCCGGGCCAGGCTTTCGATCAGCTTCTTGGCGACATGGGCCGCGGCGTTGGCGTCGGTGCCGGGCAGGGCCAGCACGAACTCGTCGCCGCCCTGCCGGGCCACGATATCTTCGTCGCGCAGCGCGTCCCGCATGCGCTGCGCCAGTGCGATCAGCAGCGTGTCGCCGACGCGGTGGCCCAGCGTGTCGTTGACGTTCTTGAAGCGGTCGAGGTCGAGGAAGATCAGGGCCAGCGGACTCTGCGTGCGCTGCGCGGCCTCGATCGCATGGGCCATGCGGTGGTCGAGCTGGGTGCGGTTGGGCAGGCCGGTGAGCAGGTCGTAGTGGGCCAGCCAGTGGATGCGCTCTTCGGCCGTCTTCAGCTCGTGGATGTCGATACGCACGCCCAGCATGCGGGTGGCCAGGCCGTCGGCCTCGCGCGAGACCACCCGGCCGCGCGTGCTGCACCAGCGGAAGCTGCCGTCGGCATGGCGGATGCGGGCGTCGTAGTCGTAGACCACCTCGTTGCCGCGCAGCACGTTGGCGATGCGGCGCTGCGCCTCGACGCGGTCCTCCGGGTGCAGCCTGTCTAGCCAGACCTTGCGGTCGGCCGCGCCGACGGTGGGCTCGTAGCCCAGCATCGAGAAATAGGTGGGCGAGGCATACCAGCGGTCGTGCGCGATGTCCCAGTCCCAGATGCCCACCTGGGTCGCATCCAGCGCCACCGTCAGCCGGGTCTCGCTCTCGCGCAGCGACTCCTCGGTGCGCTTGCGCGCGGTGATGTCGCGCGCGATGCCGAGCACGCCCACGAGGCGGCCGTCGGTGTCGATCAGCGGCGTCTTGATGGTCTCCAGCAGCAGCGGCTCGCTCTCCCCGGCGCAGGTCACCCACTCCTCGTTGGCGCGCGGCTGGCGGGCATGCATGGCCTTGCGGTCGTTGTCGCGGAAGCTGTCGGCCTGCAGGCGGTCGGTGAAGTCGTAGTCGGTCTTGCCGAGGATGTCGGCCCGCTTCGCGCCGTAGAGCCGCTCGAACTGCGGATTGCAGTCGAGGTAGACGCCCTCGGCGTCCTTCAGCCAGATCATGTCCGGCAGGGTGTTGAAGATGGCCTCGAGCTGCCGCCGGGAGGCCGTGTTCTGCGCGGTGCGCTCGGCGAGCTCGCTCTCGAGCGCCCGCTTGCTGCGCTTGAGTGCCAGCAGCAGCCTGGCCAGCAGCGCCAGCAGCGCGACGAAGACGGCCGCCAGCGCCAGCCCGCCCCAGCCGGCCAGCGCTGCCGGGCCGGCGCCGGCCGGCTGGGGGCCGGCGGCGAGCGCGGCCACGCCGGGCCCAAGCAGCAGGCCGAGCCCGGTGGCGAGACGGGGCCTGAGAGCGAGAGGCCAGGCAAAGGGGCACATACTGCTGGCGGTGTGACACCTGGGAGATGCCGATCCGGGAGATGCCGATCCGGTGTAGCTGATGCGGTGCGGCGTGTCAAACACGGCCGCCGCACAGGGCAGGCAAACACCCAGGATCATGCCGTGGCAGCAGCCCGGCCAGCGCGGGGAAAACGCGCGATGGAAGGCCCCGATTGCGCGCCTGGCCGGAGCGCGATCAGGGCCGCAGACGCTTTCAGCCGTCGATCAGCGCCGGGTCCCAGGCATGCACCGTCTGCTGCTGCTCGCCCAGGCCGGCGATGCCCAGGCGCATCACGTCGCCGGGCTTGAGGTAGACCGGGCTGGGCTTGACGCCCATGCCGACGCCGGGCGGCGTGCCGGTGGTGATCAGGTCGCCGGGGTAGAGCGTCATGAAGCGGCTGATGTAGCTGACCAGGCTGGCGACGCCGAAGACCATCGTGCGCGTGCTGCCGTTCTGGTAGCGGTGGCCGTTGACCTCCAGCCACATCGCGAGGTCTTGCGGCTCGGGCACTTCGTCGGTGGTCACCAGCCAGGGGCCGATGGGGCCGAAGGTGTCGCAGCCCTTGCCCTTGTCCCAGGTGCCGCCGCGCTCGAGCTGGTATTCGCGCTCGGAGACGTCGTTGACGACGCAGTAGCCGGCCACGTGCTGCAGCGCGTCCGCCTCGCTCACATAGCGCGCCTGGCTGCCTATCACCACGCCCAGCTCCACCTCCCAGTCGGTCTTGACCGAGCCCCGCGGCAGCACGACGGGGTCGTTGCAGCCGACCACCGTGCTGGTGTGCTTGGTGAAGAGCACCGGCTCGGGCGGCACCGGCAGGCCGGACTCGGCCGCGTGGTCGGCGTAGTTGAGACCCACGCAGATGAACTTGCCCATGCCGGTCCAGGGCGGCGCGATGCGGCCGGGCTGCTCGACCAGCGGCAGCGTGGCGAGGTCGATCGCCCGCAGGCTGGCGAGGCCGGCGGGGCTCAGCGTGTGCGGGCCGATGTCGGGCAGCACGCCGGCGAGGTCGCGGACCCGGCCTTGCGCGTCGATCAGCGCGGGCCGCTCGTGGCCCTTGGGGCCGTGGCGTAGGAGTTTCATGGGCGGTGTGTCTCTGCGGGGGTGGGGAAGTGCGTGTTCAGTTGGACCAGCCGCCGTCTATCACCTGCGCGGTGCCGGTGGTGAAGCCGGACTCGTCGGAGGCGAGGTAGACCGCCAGCGCGGCGATCTCGGCCGTGCGGCCCAGCCGCCCTATGGGCTGGCGGGAGACGAACAAGGCCTCGACCTCGCGCGGCGTCTGGCCGCTGGCCTTGGCCTGGGCCTCGATGCGCTCGCGCAGCGAGGGCGACTCGATGGTGCCGGGGCAGATCGCGTTGCAGCGCACGTTCCTGGCGACGAAGTCGGCCGCGACCGCCTTGGTCAGGCCGATCACCGCCGCCTTGGTGGTGCCGTAGGCGAAACGGTTGGGCGCGCCCTTGATGCTGCTGGCCACCGAGGCCACGTTGATGATGGAGCCACCGCCCTGGGCCACCATGCCGGGCAGGAAGGCGCGGATGCTGCGGTACATCGAGCGCACGTTGAGGTCGAAGGCAAAGGCCCACTCGGCCTCGGTGCAGTCCAGCACCGTGCCGGCGTGCACGAAACCGGCGCCGTTGAAGAGCACGTCCACCGTGCCCACTTCGGCGGCCGTGCGCTGTATCGCGTCGGCGTCCAGCATGTCCAGCACCCGCGTCTCGACGCCGCCCAGCTCGGCCAGCAGTGCCGGGTTCAGGTCGGTGGCGATGACGCGCGCACCGGCGTCGGCGAAGGCCAGCGCCGTGGCGCGGCCTATGCCCTGGCCGGCGGCGGTGACGAAGGCGGTCTTGCCGGCAAGGCGCTGCGAAGTGGGGGAGCTCATGGCTGAAGGTTTCCTGTGCGGTCGGGAACGGACGGGCCGTGGATTGAAGCATTGGTCAGGCCAATTTGTCCAACGTCGTCACATCACGAAACGACCAATGCGTGGGTGCGGTAAGAGCGTGGTATGCCCCTAAGTGATTGATCAGCAACGAGTTGCTGCCGATAAGATGATACGAATCCGTAGTTTCCATTAGGTGGAATCAGCAGGTTGTCCGACATCGAGCGGGTCGCCGAGACTGCTGGTCAGACCAATTTTCCCCACCATGCCCACCCCGCCCGCCGAGACCCGCCGCCTCTACCGCCAGATTGCCGAGCAGATCAGCCGCCTGATCGAGAGCGGCGAGGCCGGCATCGGCGCACGGCTGCCCTCGGAGCGCGATCTGGCCGAGCGCCTGGGCGTCAGCCGGCCCAGCGTGCGCGAGGCCATCATCGCGCTGGAGGTGGAGGGCGCGGTGGAGGTGCGCGGCGGCGCCGGCGTCTTCGTGCTGGAGCGCCGGCCGGCGCCGCGCGAGCCGCTGCCGCAGCACACGCCGGGGCCGTTCGACGTGATACGGGCACGCTGGATCATCGAGTCCGAGGCCGCGGCGCTGGCCGCCCAGCAGGCCAAGGCCGAGCACCTGCAGCGCCTCAAGCTCGCGCTGCGCGAGATGCGCGAGCACCCCAACCACACGAGCGAAGGCATTGCGGCCGACCAGCGCTTCCACCTCTGCATCGCCGAGGCCAGCGGCAACGCCGCGCTGCTGATGGTGGTGCAGCAGCTCTGGGAGCAGCGCACCGGCCCGCTCTACCTGCAGCTCGAGTCGCACTTCAGCGGCCGCACGATCTGGCGCGAAGCGGTGACCGAGCACGAAGCGCTGCTCGACGCGATCGCCTCGCGCGAGCCCGACGCGGCGCGCGAAGCGATGCGGCTGCACATGAAAAACGCCGAGCTGCGCTTCGCCTCCAACTGGAAGTCGCAGGACACCCCTGCGGGCTGACGCCCCGCGGCATTCCCGTTCTCACCACATCACCCACCGAGGAGACCTCCCATGCAACGTCGCCACCTGCTGGGCGCAGCCGCCGCAGCCGCCCTGCCCTGGCCGCTCGCCGCGCACGCCGCCGCCTACCCCGATCACCCGGTCGAGCTGATCGTGCCCTACCAGGCCGGCGGCGGCACCGACGCCCTCGCCCGCGCCTTTGCCGACGCGGCCAGGAAGCACTTCGCGCAGCCGCTGGTGGTCTACAACAAACCCGGCGCGAGCGGCGCCATCGGCTGGTCCGACGTGATCAACGGCAAGGCCGACGGCTACAAGCTGGCCGTCATCACCGTGGAGCTGACCACCCTGCCGCACCTGGGGCTGGCCCGCTTCACGCACGAGGAGTTCACCCCCATCGCGCGGCTCAACGCCGACCCCGCCGCGATCACCGTGAAGGCCGACGCGCCGTGGAACACCGTCGAGGAGTTTCTCGCCGCCGCCAAGAAGCCCGGCGCCGACCTCAAGATGGGCAACTCCGGCAACGGCTCGATCTGGCACCTGGCCGCCGCGGCGCTGGAGGACAAGACCGGCGCCAGGTTCAGCCACATCCCGTTCCAGGGCGCCGGCCCGGCGGTGCTGGCGCTGATGGGCGGCCACATCGACGCCGTCTCGGTCAGCCCCGCCGAGGTCACGACCTTCGTCAACAGCGGCAAGCTGAAGATGCTGGCCGTGATGGCCGACCAGCGCACCCACGGCTTCGACAAGGTGCCCACGCTGAAGGAGCGCGGCATCGACCTCAGCGTGGGCACCTGGCGCGGCCTGGGCGTGGCCAAGGCCACGCCGCGCGACATCGTCGAGCAGTTGAAGACCATGACCCAGCAGACCATGGCCGAGCCCGCGATGCGCGAGGCGATGGACAAGCTCAACCTGGGCACCGCCTACGGCGACGAGGCCACCTTCAAGGCCGTGCTGGTGCGCGACCACGAGGCCTTCAAGCTGCTGATCCCCAAGCTGGGCCTGAAGGGCTGACGCGCATGACGCTTCCCTCGCCCCCCACTGCCACCACCACCGCCCGCATCGCCTGCTTCGGCGAATGCATGATCGAGCTGCGCGACGTCGGCGCAGGCCTGCTGAGCCCCGGCTTCGCCGGCGACACCTGCAACACCGCGGTCTATCTCTCGCGGCTGCTGAAGGGCCGTGCCCCCGCGGTGCGCTACGCGATGGGCGTTGGCAGCGACGGCTTTGCCGACGGCATGCGGGCCTTCTGGCGCGGCGAGGGCCTGGACGACAGCCTCTGCCGCCCCATCGCCGGCCGCAGCACCGGCCTCTACGTGATACAGCTGGACGCGCAGGGCGAGCGCCACTTCAGCTACTGGCGCGACACCAGCGCCGCGCGGGCCTACTTCGACGGCGAGAGCTCGCCGCTGGAGCAGGCCGCCGGCGAGGTCGATGTGCTGTACTTCAGCGGCATCAGCCTGGCCATCCTGCCGCCCGCCGGCCGGCAGCGGCTGCTGGCCGTGGCCCGCCGGGTGCGCGCACGCGGCGGCTGGGCCGTCTTCGACAACAACTACCGCCCGCGCCTGTGGCCCGAGCCCGCCGCTGCCCGGCAGGCCTTCGCCGACGCAGTGGCCGTCGCCGACCTGGCGCTGATCTCGCTCGACGACTGGTCGGCGCTGATGGGTTGCACAGGCGACGAACAGGCCTTGCAGCAAGTGCTCGCCCTGCCCTGCCCGGAAGTCGTCGTCAAGCGCGGCGCCGCTGACACCCTCGTGCGCGTCGCCGGCCAGGACATCGCGACCGCCCCCCTGCAAGCCCTGGCCCGACCGATAGACACCACCGCGGCCGGCGACTCCTTCGCCGCCGCCTATCTCGCCGCCCGCCTGCTCGGCCA
>DATHWJ010000489.1:0-7561 GCA_035460745.1 Ideonella sp.
AGCTCGCGGTGCGGCCCCACTTCGACGATGCGCCCGGCGTCCATCACCACGATGCGGTCGGCTCGCTCAATGGTGGCCAGCCGGTGCGCGATCACCAAGGTGGTGCGGCCCTTCATCAGGCCGTCGAGGGCCGATTGCACCGCGTGCTCGCTCTCGGCGTCGAGCGCCGAGGTGGCTTCGTCGAGGATCAGGATGGGCGCGTTCTTGTAGATCGCGCGGGCGATCGCCAGGCGCTGGCGCTGGCCGCCGGAGAGCTGGCTGCCGTTGTGGCCGATGGCGCTCTGCAGGCCTTGCGGCAGCCCGTCGACGAAATCGAGCAGGTTGGCGCCGCGCAGCGCGTCGCGCACCCGGGCTTCGTCTGCACCGTCGCCCAGCGCGACGTTGGCGGCCACGCTGTCGTTGAACAGCACCACGTCCTGGCTGACGAGGGCGAACTGGCGCCGCAGCGATTCGATCTGCCACGCGGGCAGCGCATGGCCGTCGAGCTCGATGTGGCCGCTGTGGGGCTCGATGAAGCGCGGCAGCAGGTTCACCAGCGACGACTTGCCGGCGCCCGAGGGGCCGACCAGCGCCACCGTCTCGCCGGCCGCGATGTCCAGCGTGACGCCGTCCAGCGCGGGCGCCTGGTCGCTCTTGTACTGCACGCTGACGCCCGCCAGCCGCAGCCGGCCCTCGGCGCGTTCCACCGCGTGGCTGCCGCCCTGTTCGGCGGGCGTGTGCTCGACCAGGTCGGCCCCGCGCTCCAGCGCGGTCAGGCCGCGGCTGATCGGCGCCATCACGTCGGAGAGGTGCTTGATCGGGGTGATCAGCATCAGCATCGCGGTGATGAAGGAGACGAAGCTGCCGACCGTGGAGCCGGTGTTGTTGCTGTGCCAGAGCGCCGCGGTGATCACCATCGAAAGTGCACAGGCGGCCAGCAACTGGGTGGCCGGCGTCACCGAGGCGCTGGCGGCCACCGACTTCAGCATCAGCCGGCGCAGCGTCTGGCTGCCGGCGACGAAACGCTCGGTCTCCTCCCGGGCCGCGCCGTGCAGGCGCACGATGCGCCAGGCCAGCACGTTCTCCTCGACCACGTAGGCCAGTTCGTCGGTCGCCGCCTGGCTGGCCAGGTTGATGCGGCGCAGCCGCTTGCCCACGCTGCGCATCACCAACGCCACGGCCGGGAACAGCACCGTCACCAGCAAGGTCAGGTGCCAGTTGAGCCACAGCAGGTAGCCCACCAGCAGCACCAGCGTGAGCGAGTCCTTCACGAGGGTGTTGATGCCGTTGACGAGCTGCTGGGCGCCCGACTGCACCTCGTAGACCAGGGTGTTGGTGAGGCTGCTCGCGCTGCGCTGGGTGAACAGCGCCGGCGCGGCGCGCAGCACGTGCGAGAACATCGCCGTGCGCATCTCCAGCACGCCGCGGTTGGCCGCCCAGGCGAGCGAATACTGCGCGACGAAGCCGGCCAGGCCGCGCACCGCGAACAGGCCGATCACCGCCACCGGGATCACCCACAGCGGCAGGCTGCCGCCCTTGAAGCCCTGGTCCAGCAGCGGCTTCATCAGGGCCGCCGTCATCGGCTCGGTGGCGGCGGCCACCATCGAGGCGAGCGTGGCGACGCCCCAGGCCGCTTTGCCGTCTTTGAGGTAGGGGGCGAGGCGCTTGAGGCGCTGCAGGAGAGGGGTCATGGCAGGTCGAAAGCGGCCGTGCTGCCGGCCAACCGGGGCGATTATCAGCGTCGCCGCGCCGCGGGCGACCCGCTGCCTACAATGGCCGCTGCGAAACTCCCCGCTCGTTTCGACCGCCCAGGGAACCTTGGGCTCCTGGTTTGAATCGACCTCCTCCATGTGGCATAGACGACAGTGGCTTGGCGCCGTGGGCGCTTTCGGTACCCTCGGCCTTGCGGCCGTCAGACCCGCCGCGGCGCAGTTCCGCGTCGAAGTCGCAGGCATAGGCGCCACCCAGCTGCCGCTCACGCTGCTGAAATTCAGGGACGAAGACAAGACCCCGCAGCCGACCTCGGCCATCGTGCGCGCCGACCTGGAGCGCAGCGGCCTGTTCAAGTTCGTCGATGTGCCGCTGGCGATCGACGAAAACGGCCCGCCCGCCTACCCCGAGCTGCGCTCGCGCGGCAGCGACGCGCTGGTCGCCGGCTCGGTGAGCCGGCTGGCCGATGGCCGCTTCGACGTGCGCTACAAGCTCTGGGACGTGGTCAAGGGGGTCGACCAGGGTGGCCAGAGCCTGGCCGTACCGGAGGTCGATCTGCGCCTGGCGGCCCACCGCATCTCCGACGCGATCTACGAAAAGCTGACCGGAGAAAAAGGCGTCTTCGCGACCCGCATCGCCTACGTCACCAAGGGCGGCGGCCGCTACACGCTGCGCATCACCGACGCCGACGGCGAGGGCGGCCAGGTCGCGCTGACCAGCCCCGAGGCCATCATCTCGCCTGCCTGGTCGCCCGACGGCCGCCAGCTGGCCTACGTCTCCTTCGAGACCCGCAAGGCGGTGGTCTGGGTGCAGGACGTGCTGAGCGGCACGCGCCGCCAGGTGGCCAACTACCGCGGCTCCAACAGTGCGCCGGCCTGGTCGCCGGACGGCAGCCAGCTGGCGGTCACGCTCTCGCGCGAAGGCGGCTCGCAGATCTTCCTGATCTCGCGCGACGGCAGCAATGCCCGCCGCATCACGCAGAGCTCGGCGATCGACACCGAGCCCGCCTTCACGCCCGACGGCAAGACGATCTACTTCGTCAGCGACCGGGGCGGCAGCCCGCAGATCTACCGCCAGGCGGTGGGCGGCGGCGGTGCCGAGCGGGTGACTTTTTCCGGCAGTTACAACATCAGCCCGGCCATCAGCCCGGACGGCCGCTGGCTGGCCTTCGTGCAGCGCCAGGGCGGCGGCTCGTTCAAGGTGATGACCATGGAGCTGGCCAGCGGCAACGTGCAGTCGGTCAGCGACACCAGCGACGACGAGAGCCCGAGCTTCTCGCCCAACGGCCGCTTCATCATCTACGCCACCCGCGCCCAGGGGCGCGAGCTGTTGATGACCACCACGGTGGATGGCAAGATCAAAACCAGGCTGTTGACCAGCGGGCTGGATATCCGCGAACCCGTTTGGGGGCCTTACGGCCGGTGAGCCCCGTGCTCGCTTTCGCCCCGCATTTTTCGCATTGTTTTATTGACGAAGGAGCCCTCTGATGATGACCAACAATATGCACCGCCGCGCGGTTTGGCTGGCTTGCGTTTCGGCCGCCGTGCTGGCCGGTTGTGCCTCCGACGTGAAGCTCAACGACAACGTGCCGGTCGAGACCCGCACGCCGGCTGCCAATACGGCGCCGCCGACCGGTGGCACTGGTGCCGCGACCGGCCAGAGCAGCGTCGCGGCGGTCGACGTGGCCGGCGCCGACGCCGCGGCCGCGGCGGCCAACCGCATCGTCTACTTCGACTTCGACAGCTTCGTCGTCAAGGACGACTACCGCGCGGTGGTCGAGACCAACGCCAAGGTGCTGAACGCCAATCGCCAGAAGCGCATTGCCGCCGAGGGCCACACCGACGAGCGCGGCGGCCGCGAATACAACCTGGCGCTGGGCCAGAAGCGGGCCGAGGCGGTGCAGCGCGCGATGGTGCTGCTGGGCGTGGCCGAAGGCCAGGTCGAGGCGGTCAGCTTCGGTGAGGAGCGCCCGGCCGCGACCGGCAGCTCCGAAGAGGCCTGGGCCAAGAACCGCCGCGTCGAGCTGAAGGACCGCTGAGGCCATGGCTGCCTCCGTGTTGCGCGTGGCTGCGCCGAGTCGCCTGGGCGCCGCGGCGCTGCTGGCGGGCCTGATGGGCCTGGCGGGCCTGACGATGGGCGGCCCGGCCCACGCCGGGCTGTTCGACGACGACGAGGCGCGCCGCGCCATCCTCGACATCCGCAGCAAGATCACGCAGAACGACGAGCAGCAGAAGGCCCAGCTGGCCGCTGCCGTGAAGCAGCTCGGCGACCAGCTCCAGCTGCTGCAGCGCAGCCTGCTCGACGTCAACAACCAGAACGAGCAGCTGCGCGGCGACCTGGCCCGCATGCGCGGCGACAACGAGCAGCTGCAGCGCGACGTGGCTGAGCTGCAGCGCAAGCAGAAGGACATCAGCCAGGGTGTCGAGGAGCGCATGCGCAAGCTCGAGCCTCAGGTGGTGAGCCTGGACGGCCGCGACTTCCAGGCCGATGCCGAGGAGAAGCGTGCCTACGACGAAGCGATGGCCCTGCTGCGCGCGGGCGACTTCGACAAGTCCACCGGGGCGCTGGGCGCCTTCCTGAAGCGCTACCCGAGCAGCGGCTACAACGAGTCGGTGCGCTACTGGCTGGGCAATGCGCAGTACGGCAAGCGCGACTACAAGGAGGCCATCGCCAGCTTCCGCAGCTTCGTGACCGCCTCGCCCACCAGCGTGCGCGCCCCCGAGGCCATGCTCGCGATGGCCAACTGCCAGCTCGAGCTGAAGGACAGCCGCGGCGCGAAGAAGACGCTGGAAGACCTGCTGAAGGCCTACCCCAAGTCCGAGGCCGCGCAGGCGGCCAAGGAGCGGCTGGTGGCGATGAAGTAGCCGGCGGGCGGCGATGCAGGAGACGGACGTCGCCGCGCTGACGGCGCAAGTGCTCTGGGCCGCGTTCGCGCTGGCCGTGGCCTTCGGCGCCATCGCGCAGCGCAGCCACTTCTGCACCATGGGCGCGGTGGCCGACGTGGTCAACATGGGCAGCTGGGCCCGTGCCCGCATGTGGGTGCTGGCGATGGGCACCGCGGCGATCGGCTTCGGCGCGATGGCGGCGGCCGGCTGGATAGACCCGGCTCGCACGATCTACACCGCGCCGCGCATGGCCTGGCTCTCCTACCTGGTGGGCGGGCTGATGTTCGGCTTCGGCATGGTGCTGGCGTCGGGCTGCGGCAGCAAGACGCTGGTACGCATCGGCGGCGGTAGCCTGAAGTCGCTGCTGGTCTTCTTCGTGATGGGCTTCGCCGCGTTTGCCACGCTGAAGGGCATCACGGCGGTCGTGCGCGTCGCCACCGTCGACACCGTCTTCGTCACCTGGCCGCTGGGGCAGGACCTGCCGGCGCTGCTCAGCGGCCCGCTGGCCACCAGCCGCCGCGTGCTGGCGGGCGTGCTGGGCGGCACTTTCGGCGTGGCCTTGTTCGCCTGGGTGCTGGCGCGCCGCGAGGGCCGCAGCGCCGAGGTGCTGCTGGGCGGCATCGGCATCGGGCTGGTGGTCAGCGCGATGTGGTGGGTCTCGGGCCACCTGGGCTTCGTCGCCGAGCACCCCGACACGCTGGAGCCCACCTTTCTCGCCAGCAGCAGCCGCGGCATGGAGGCGATGAGCTTCGTCGCGCCGATGGCCTACACGCTGGACTGGCTGATACTGTTCAGCGACAAGAGCAAGCTGCTGAGCCTGGGCATCGTCAGCGCGGCGGGCGTGGTGGCGGGCTCGGCGCTGGTGGCGCTGGCCTCACGCAGTTTTCGCTGGGAGGGTTTCGGTGGCACCGAAGACACGGCCAACCACATCGTCGGCGCGCTGCTGATGGGCGTGGGCGGCATCACCGCGCTGGGCTGCACGATAGGGCAGGGGCTCTCGGGCATCTCGACGCTGGCGCTGGGCAGCTTCATCGCGCTGGCCGCGATCGTCGCCGGCGCGGTGCTGGCGCTGCGCTACCAGCTGTGGCGCATTTCATGACCCACCTCCTGGCTGTCGAGTGCCGTGCGCGCGGGGCGCCGGCAAGGCCCCATGGAAAACTGCAATGAATGACGTGCTTGCGCCTGCTTCGCTGGACGATGCCGACCTGGAGCGGCGCTTCGGCGGGCTGCGGCGGCTTTACGGCGACGCCGGCTATGCCCGGCTGCGCTCGCTGCGCGTGGCGGTGATAGGCCTGGGCGGCGTCGGCTCCTGGGCTGCAGAGGCGCTGGCCCGCAGCGGCGTGGCCGAGCTGGTGCTGATCGATCTGGACCAGGTCTCGGAGTCCAACATCAACCGCCAGGTCCAGGCGCTGGGCGCCACCGTGGGCCAGAGCAAGGTCGATGCGCTCGGCGCACGCATCGCCGACATCCATCCCGGCTGCAAGCTGCACCGCGTGGAGGAGTTCGTCGAGCCGGGCCGGCCGGCGCGCCTGGGCGAGGCGGGCGAGGTGGTGGAGGCGGCCGAGCCAGGCAACTGGCCGGCACTGCTGCCGGTGCCGGTGGATGTGGTGATCGATGCCTGCGACCAGGTGCGGGCCAAGCTCGCGATCGCGGCCTGGGCCCTGCGCACCGGCGCTGCGCTGGTCTGCTGCGGCGCTGCCGGCGGCAAGCGCCAGGCGCACCGGCTGGAGGTCGACGACCTCGCCAACGCCAGCCACGACCCGCTGCTCGCCTCGCTGCGCAACCGCCTGCGCCGCGAGCACGGCGCGCCGCGCAGCGGCCGCCTGGGGCTGCGCTGCGTGTTCTCGCGCGAGACCGTGGCCGCGCCGCCCGACGAGGTCTGCGAGACCGGCGGCGCCCAGCGCGACGCGACGCTGAACTGCCACGGCTACGGCTCCAGCGTGATGGTCACCGCGAGCTTCGGCATGGCCGCGGCGGGCGAGGCCGTCGCGATGGCGCTGGCGATGGGAATCCAGCCGGCGGGCTGAACACTGCAGAAAATCCACGCGACCTCTTTTCAAGCCTGCGCGAAACATGCTACAATCTGAGGCTCTGCCGGTAAGGGTTGTTAGCTCAGTCGGTAGAGCAGCGGACTTTTAATCCGTTGGTCGTGGGTTCGAATCCCGCACAACCCACCATCTCGCACCTTGTGTGCGGCAGGTTTGGGGCTCTTAGCTCAGTTGGTAGAGCAGCGGACTCTTAATCCGTAGGTCGAGTGTTCGAGTCACTCAGGGCCCACCATAAATTAAGTAGGAAAATCAAGGGGTTAGCGACGGTGTGTTGCTAACCCCTTTTTTCTTGACCGTTGTGGATGCCATTCTGGTGCCACTTCTGATCGCACAACACACAAGTGCCAGTCAGCATCCGACGCTGCTGTGTAGCCCGAGCCCTGGGCGAAGCGAAGCTGGTCTTTGGAGTCCTTCAGGCGAGAGCAATTCGCATGGCTTCCTTCTCGCCGGCATTCATGCTTCCGTCTACGTGCGCCAGGAACACGCCCTGACGGCGGCCTCTGGGATGTAATTGTTGTTTCCATTTGCCAGCGAGGTGGTAGCGCTGCGCCACACCTGTGAAACTGCTCGACGTGTCGGTACGAATCGGCGACCATGGCGGGAGATGCCCACCGAATCGCGGCACTCATCAAAGAAGTCGAAGCGGCAACGACGCGTGCGCCCTGCACAGCGTCGATCCTCGTATCAGGAGGCGAAATGAAGTTTCTATTGAAGTGTTTAGCCGCATTGAGCGTTCTCGTTGCGGGCATGGGGCTTGCCGGCGTTGCATGGGCGCAAGCCAAGCCCAATGTTCTGACCATCATGTTGGACGACCTCGATGTTTCACTGTTCGAGACTGCATTGCGCAACGACTTGTTGCCCAACATCAGAGAACAGATCATCGAGAAGGGAACCACTTTCACCGAGAGCTTTGTTTCGACACCGCTGTGTTGTCCTTCC
>DATHWJ010000490.1:0-1888 GCA_035460745.1 Ideonella sp.
CCCAGGCCTCGCAGAGCTCCTGCAATGCGGCCAGCAGGCCCAGCGCATCGAGGTTGGCCGGGCGCAGCCGGCGCAGCAGGTCGCCGACGAGCTGGTAGACGCCCTGGGCCGCCATGTGGGCCCGCGAGGCCGCGGGCAGCAGCGCCGCGGCTTCGTCGCGCGCCGCCTGCCGCAGGCCGACAGTCTCGACCAGCAGTGCGCTGCAGCGCTGCCCCAGCTCGTCGTGCAGCTCGCGCGCCAGCGCGCGCCGCTCGCTCTCCTGCACGCCGATCAGTTGCTGGGCCAGCTCGCGGTTGTGGGCCAGCAGCTCCGAGGCGTGCCGCTCGGCCTGCTCGCGCAGCCGCAGCTCGGCCTGCAGCTCGCGCTTGCGGCGCAGTGCGTACCAGGCCAGGCCCAGGGCCAGCACGCCGATGCTGAGCGGCAGCTCGTCGGCCTGCCAGCGCTCGTAGCGAGCCAGCCAGGCCACCAGCGCCTCGTGCAGCTCGAGCGCCGACGAGACCGCGAAGCAGGCCACCGCCGCCAGCAGCACCGTCCAGAGGTCGCTGCGCCAGCGCGGCGGCGACGAAGAGACGCGTTGTTCAGCCACCGCCCACTCCCCCGGCCAGCCCCAGCCGCTCCACGTTCAGCCGCTCCTTGGCAAAGATCTCGCGGCACGATTGCGCGTAGGCGGCCGGTCCCAGGTAGTCGATCTCCTGGTCGTACTTGGCCAGCTCCGCAATGAAAGCCGGCTCGAACATCGCCTTCTTGAACGCCGCGTGCAGCGTCTCCACCACCGCCGGCGGCAGGCCGCGCGGGCCGGCGAGGCCGAAGGGCGACATCGCGACGATGTCGAAGCCCAGCTCGCGCAGCACCGGCACCGTGGGCCAGCGCCTGGAGCGCTGGGCCGCGAAGGTGGCCAGCAGCCGCAGCCGGCCGCTGTCGACCGCCGGCGCGAAGCCGGTGGAGTTGACGCCCACCATCACCTGGCCCGAGACGATGGCGTTGATCTGCTCGGCCGTGCCCTTGTAGGGCACGTGGATGTAGCGCAAGCCGCGCGCGGTGAAGAGCTCCTCGAGCACCACGTGCGGCGTGGTGCCGACGCCGTTGGTGGCGATGCTGAGCTCGCCGGGGTGGGCGCGGGCGTAGGCGAACAGGTCGGCCAGCGCGCGGAAGGGGCTGGCCGCGGGCACCAGCACGCCGAAGGTGACACCCGAGATCTGGAGGATGGGCGTGACGTCGCGCACCGGATCCCACAGCACTTTTTGCGTGTGCGGCGCGCGGAAGACCGGGTAGGGCATCTGCGCGATGGTGTAGCCGTCCGGCTCGGCCTGCTGCAGGATGGGCATCACCAGCGTGCCGCCGCCGCCGCTGCGGTTGTCGGTCAGCACCGGCTGGCCCAGCGTGCGCGAAGCGAGCTCGGCCAGCAGGCGCAGCGAGATGTCGGTCGCGCCGCCCGCCTGCCAGGGCACCCACAGCGTGATCGGGCGGGTCGGGAAGGCCGCGCCGTGTGCCGGTGCGGACGAGGCGGGAGACGAGGCGCCGAAAAGCGGGTTCGCACCGGCCCAGGGCCCAGTGCCCAGCGCCCAGGCGCCTGCGCCGGTGCCCGCCAGCCAGGTACGCCGCTTCATGCCCCGCCCCGCTTGGTCAGGCCGCCGAAGCCGCGCTGCGGGTCGTAGCCCCAGCAGGCCACCACGAAGAACGCGACCCCGCAGCCCACCACCACGTAGGGCGCGAGGCCCGGGTCCTTGCCGTAGAGCGCAAAACGTATCCACTCGATGGCATGGGTGAAGGGGTTGAAGCGTGCGAGCTGGTAGACCCACTCGGCGCCCGACTCCTGCAGCTTCCACAGCGGGTAGAGCGCGGTGGACATGAAGTACATCGGGAAGATCACGAAGTTCATCGTGCCGGC
>DATHWJ010000491.1:0-3139 GCA_035460745.1 Ideonella sp.
GGCTCGGCCGGCTTCAAGGCGCTGGTGGGCGGCGAGGCGCTGCCGGCCGACCTGGCCGGCGCGCTGCTCGCGCGCACCGGCGAGCTGTGGAACATGTACGGCCCGACCGAGACCACCGTCTGGTCGACCTGCTGGCGTGTCGAGCGGCCGCAGGACGGCATCCTGATCGGCCGGCCCATCGCCAACACCAGCGTGCACGTGCTGGACGCCCAGCGCCAGCCCTGCGCGCTGGGCGTGGCCGGCGAGATCTGGATAGGCGGCGACGGCGTCACGCTCGGCTACCTCGACCGCCCCGCGCTGACCGCCGAGCGCTTCGTCCCCGACCCGTTCGCCGCGGCACCGGGCGCCATGCTCTACCGCACCGGCGACCGCGGCCGCTGGCGCCCGGACGGCCAGCTGGAGCACCTCGGCCGGCTCGATTTCCAGGTCAAGCTGCGCGGCTACCGCATCGAGCTGGGCGAGATCGAGTCCCGCCTGGCCGAGCACCCGGCCGTCGGCCGCACCGTCGTCACGACCCGCGAAGACCGGCCCGGCGACGTGCGCCTGGTGGCCTACGTGGTGCCGCGCGGCGCGATGCCGAGCGCCGCGGCCTTGCGCGCGCACCTGCAGCTCAGCCTGCCGGAGTACATGCTGCCGCAGCACTTCGTGCCGGTCGAGAGCATCCCGCTGCTGCCCAACGGCAAGCTGGACCGCGCCGCGCTGCCGGCGGCGGTGCCGGCCGACGGCCCGGCGCGGGTGCGATTCGTCGCGCCCGCCACCGCCACCGAGCAGGCGCTGGTCGCGATCTGGAGCGAGCTGCTGGACATCCGGCAGATCAGCGTGCAGGACAACTTCTTCGAGATCGGCGGCCACTCGCTGCTGGCGCTGCAGATGTTCGCCCGCATCGAGAAGCACTTCGGCGTCAACCTGCCGCTGGCCACGCTGCTGCAGCACCAGACCTGCGCGGCACTCGCCAAGCTGCTGCACGACGCCGGCACGCCGCAGGCGGCGCTGGCCGGCAGCGAGGCCGAGGACTGGCGGCCGCTGGTGGTGCTGCGGCGCGGTGGCGCCCGGCTGCCGCTGTTCTGCATCCATGCGGTGGGCGGCAACGTGCTGAACTACCGCGTGCTGGCCGCCGCGATGCCGCCCGACCAGCCGGTCTACGGGCTGCAGGCGGTCGGGCTGGACGGCCACTCGCGGCCGCTGACCTCCATCGAGGCGATGGCGGCGCACTACTGCCGCGAGCTGCGCGAGGTCCAGCCGCACGGGCCTTATTTCCTCTGCGGCGGTTCGCTGGGCGGCACGGTGGCTTTCGAGATGGCCTGCCAGCTCGAGCGGGCCGGCGAGCCGGTGGCGCTGGTCGGCCTGCTCGACACCCAGGGGCCGGGCATGCGCGGCCACGACGACGGTGGCGGTGCGCCCGGTGGCGCGGCGATGGCCTGGAGCCGGCGCGCCATGGCGGCCACGATGGGCGGCCAGTGGCGCCGCCTGGCCGAAGCCGTGGTGACGCGGGTGCAGGCCTTGGCCGATGCGGCGATCGCGCGCTGGTACTGGCTGCGCGGGCGGGCCATTCCGCACGAGGTGCGGCGGCGCGTGGTCGAGACGGCCAACCGGCGCGCGCATGGCCTCTATGTCGAGAAGCCCTATGGCGGCACGATGGTCTTGTTCCGTGCGGTGGACGAGGTCGAGCATGCCGGCGCCGACGGCGCACTGGGCTGGCGCGGCGTGACCAGCGGCCGGCTGGAGATCATCGAGCTGCCGGGCACGCACCGCGAGTTCATCGAGCAGCCCGACCTGGCCCACGCGCTGCGCGCGGTGCTGGAGCAGGCGCAGCGCGAGGCGGCACCCGCGGCGGCACCGGCACCGGCGGTTCAGCCCTCGGCGAGCTGACGGTAGACGGCGGCGTAGTCGGCCGCCATGCGTGTCACCGAGTAGCGCTGCTCGACGCGTTCGCGCAGCGCGGCGCCCACCCGCGGGTCGCGCTCGGGCGACTGCCGCGCGGCGCGCAGCGCCCGCGACAAGGCGGCCACGTCGCCCGGCGGCAGCAGCGTCGCCGGCAGGCCGGCCAGCACCTCGCCGACCTGGCCCACGGTGGTCGCGATCACCGGGCGGGCCGTCGCCATGGCCTCCAGCAAGGCCATGGGCAGCCCTTCGGAGAGCGAGGGCAGCACGAAGCAGTCGAACAGCCCGTAGATGCGCTCCAGGTCCTTGCGCGCGCCGAGCAGGATCAGCTCGTCCGCGACGCCCAGCTCGGCGGCCCGCGCCTGGACCGCCGCGCGCATCGGGCCGTCCCCCGCGATCATCAGCACCGCCTCGCCGGCGCGCTCGCGGCTGGCCGCATAGGCCTCGACCAGCCCGAGCGGGAACTTGGGCTCGGCCAGCCGCATCGCGGTGCCGAAGACGAAGCGCCCGGGTGGGATGCCCAGCGCGGCGCGCTCCAGCGCCGGCACCTGCGGGTGGAAGCGCGTGGTGTCGATGCCGTTCTCGATCACGCGGATGCGCTGCTCGGCCACGCCCGCCGCCAGCAGCAGCGGCGTCATCGCGTCCGAGACGGCGCAGACGCGCTCGAAGCGGCGCATCAGCATCAGCTCGATGCGGTGGTACAGGCGCAGGCGCTGGCTGTCGTTGAACTGGCCGTGCGAGGTCGAGACGATGGGCAGCGCACGGCCGCTGCGCGCCAGCCAGCCGTAGAAGGCCGATTTGTAGTCGTGCACATGCAGCACGGCCTGCGGCGTGGCGGCGATCTCGGCGCGCAGCGCCTTCACGCAGTGCCAGTCCAGCCGGCCGCGGCAGGGCAGCACGGCCGCCGGCACGCCGAGCTCGAGGGCGCGCTCGTAGAGCAGCTGCTCGGCGTCGCCCGGCGTCTGCAGGCACAGCAGGCGGTTGGGGATGCCATCGCGCATCAGCGCCGGCATCAGGCCCAGCACCACGTTCTCGGCCCCGTACAGGCCGATGCTGGAGCGCAGGTGCAACACCTGGGGCGTGGTCATCGGGGGGCTCCTGGCGCCGCGCGGGCGGCCAGCGCCCGGCGGTAGCACTGGTCGTAGCCATCGACCATCGCGTTCATCGAATGGCGCTGCAGCACCTGCGCGCGGGCGCGGCGGCCCGCCTCGGCGCGCCAGGCCGGGTCGGCCGCGGCCTGCACCAGCGCCTCGCCCAG
>DATHWJ010000492.1:0-15678 GCA_035460745.1 Ideonella sp.
GCGGCCGGTGCCGCTCGCGGCAGCCCCATCGCATCGTGCCCGCAGGCGCCGCAACGCCAGCGCATTGCGCACACTCCAGGCTCCCACGCCCACGCCATACAGCGTCAGCAGCCAGGCCACAGCGCCATGCCCCGCGGCCACCAGCCCGGTGGGCTGGCGCAGCCATTCCAGCCAGACAGGGCCGAGCACCCCCAGAAACGCGCCGAAGCACACCGCCAGCAAGGTGTGCAGCACCCGCTCCAGGGGCGGTAGCCGGCGGCTGCGGTCCTCCTCGAGAAAGTCGGCCAGCGTCACCCCCAGCTCGACCCCCAGCTCGACCACCAGCAGGGCCGCCAGCAGCAGCGCCCAGGCGCCCTGCCAGCGCCACCAGGCCAGGCCGATGAAAACGACGGCATAGATCGCTTCGCGCAGCGCATGCAGCGCCAGCTCCAAGCGCGCCGAGGGCCGCTGCGGCAGCCGGGCCTGCAGTTCGTGGTGCCAGGCGTTGTCGAAGGCGCCCATCAGCGCCTGCACGGTCAGCAAGGTGAACACCGCGGTCATGGCTCAGGCCTCCTCGGGATCGGTGAACAAGCCGGTCTGGTGGAAGCTGCGGCCCCAGAGCGGGTGCACCATCTCCAGCGTGAAGCGAAAGCGGCCGTTGCCGGCATCCCGGTGCTCGACGCGGCAGACGCCCGGCGTCAACCAGCCGGGGATGGGCAGTCGCCAGCGCCCCAGGCTCCAGAAGAAGCACCGGCTGCGGAAGACCAGCGCCCCCTGCTCCTCGTACACGTCCAGCAACATCGCCAGGCCGCCGTCGGTGCGCTCTATCACGGTGGCGCCGGGGCCTCGCAGCTTGGTGGAGCGCACCACGCGCGCTGCCGCGCCGGCGGCCCCTGCAAAGCGCCGCTCCCAGACCACGCCGCCCTGCCCGTCGCCATGCACCCGCACGCAGGTCGGCACATCGCGGGCACGCACCGGCGTGAGCGGCCCGCCCAGGATGCCGGCCAGGCGCGCGAAGCAGCGGCCCAGCGCCGAGCAGGCGAGATCCAGGTGGCCCTCGTAGACGGTGTCGGCGTGGCCGGCCGCAAAGCGCCGCCGCACGGCCGCCGGCAGGCGGGCCCAGCCGTCCGGGCCGACCAGGCCGGCGAGGTCCAGGGGCGGCGCTGCGGTCCGGCCGGCAGGAGCGGCAGCCGCCGAAGCGGCGGGGAGCGGGGTCGAGGGGCTGTACACGGTGGGCTCGTCAAGAGGTGAGGACAAGCCTGTCAGCGCAGCTTCCGTGCCGCGCGGAGAAGCTCGCCAAGCCCTTGATTTCATTGGGATTCGGTGCTCGACCTGTTTACGCTGGATACAGGCCCGTCGCGCCGATGCGTCAACACCGTTTACAGCCTCGCGCGGCTCAGGCAGCATGCCGCCCCCATGGCCCTGCACATCGCCCTCGCCCTCGCGCTGATCGAGACCCTCGCGCTGGCCGGCGTGCTCTTCGTCTGGGCCGACCGGGTGGCGGGGGCGCGGCTGCTGGTGGGCTTTCTGCTGGGCGTGGCGGTCTGGATCGTGGGCAATGAGCTGCCCAACTGGTTCGGGCCGCAGGCCATTCCGCTGGCCCTCTCGCTGCTGGCCACCGTCTCGACCACGGCGGCGGTGTTCCTGCACTTTTGCGTGGTGTTCTGCGGCGTGGCGCTGCGGCGGCGCTGGCTGGTGCTGGCCTACGCGGCCGGCGTGGCCGGCACGCTCACCTCGCTGCTCTTCACGCCCGGCCACTTCGAGCCGTTCGCCGGCATCGCCTGGGTGCCGATGCCGAACTGGGCCGGCTGGGTCACCAGCAGCGTCTGGGTGGTGCTGGCGGCGGCCGGCGTCGCGGTGCTGGCGCGCGCGCTGCTGCAGGCCCGCGGCCAGGCCTTGCGGCAGGTGGCCGCGGTGGCGTTTTCGTGCGGCTGGGGCCTGGCCTGCATGTCGGGCTACGGCATCGCGGCCCTGCAACTGCCCTACTACCCCTGGCCGCTGCTGGGCGTGCCGGCCTACCCGCTGATGCTGGTCTACGGCATCCTGCGCTACCGGGTCTTCGTCGCCAACGCCTGGGCCCGCCGTGCGCTGGTGTGGGCCATCCTGCTGGGCCTGGGGCTGCTGGCGGTGCCGCTCACGCTGCTGCTGCCGGTGGCATCGCGCTGGATCAGCGGCGCCGCGGTCGCGCTCACCTGCCTGGCGCTGAACGGGCCGGTGCGGCGCTTCGCCGAGCGGCTGGTCTACCCGGGTGGCGTGGTGTCGCCGGCCGATCTCGCCGGCTGGCGTACCGAGCTCGCCGCTGCCGAGAGCCTGCCCGCGCTCGCGGTCGCCGGCTCGGCGCTGCTCTCGCAGCGCGTGGGGCTGGCCGTGGAGGTCTGCGTGGAGACCGGCGAGCCCACTCCCGCCCTGTCGAACGAGACACCCACGCTGCGCTGCCGTCGTGGCGAAAGCGGCTGGGGCTGCGAGCTGCTGGGCTGGGACTCGGCGCCTCCAGGGCCGCGCCATGTGGCGGAATTCTTCGGCGCGGTACTGGCGGAGGCCGCGGCGCAGGTCGAGCGCTCGCAGCAGCGGGAGCAGCGCGAGCGCGAGCGCCAACTGCAGGCCCGGCTGGCCGAGCTCGGCTCGCTCGCCGCGACCGTCGCGCACGACTTGCGCAACCCGCTGAACATCATCGCGATGGCGGTGGCCGGCACGCCGGCCGAGACGCGACGCGAGGTGGCCGAGCAGGTCGGCCGCATCTCGCGCCTGGCCGCCGACCTGCTGGACTACGCCAAGCCCTGGCAGCTCGCACCCGCACCGCTGGACCTGGCGCAGCGCCTGCGCGACAGCGTGCGCCGCATGCCCGAGGTGGTGCTGGGCGCCGGGCTGGACCGGCCGCTGCCGCTGCTGGCCGACGCCGCGCGCATCGACCAGGTGCTCGCCAACCTGCTGGCCAATGCCCGCGCCGCTGCCGGCGAGCGGCCGGTGCACATCGAGGCCGAGCGGGCGCCCGGCACGCTGCGGCTGCACGTCTGCGACGACGGCCCCGGCGTGCCGGCCGAGCTGCGCGAGCGCCTGTTCCAGCCCTTTGCCTCGCGCAGCCCGGGCGGCACCGGCCTGGGCCTGGCGATCGTCGCCCGCATCATGGCGGCCCACGGCGGCTCGGTCGCGCTCACCGAGCGGCCGCCCTGGCGCACCTGTTTCACCCTCAGCTTCCCGGCCCCGCCATGAACACCGCTGCTGCCACCGGCCATGTGCTGCTGGTCGACGACGAGCCCGCCTTCCAGCGCCTGGGCAGCGCCTTTCTGCGCGGCCTGGGCCACCAGGTGACGCTGGCGGGCGACGCCGACGAGGCCGTCACCGCCTTTGGCGCGGCGCGGCCCGACGTGGTGCTGCTGGACCTCGCGATGCCGCCGCAGATGGACCCCGAGGCCGGCCTGGCGCTGATCCCGCGCTTCGCCCCCGCGCCGGTGATCGTGCTGACCGGCCACGGCGACCATGACATCGCGCTGCGCGCCACCGAGCTGGGGGCCTGGGACTTCCTGACCAAGCCGGCCGACCCGGAGATGCTGCGCTTCGTCGTCGAGCGTGCGCTCAGCAAGGCCAGGCTGGACGCCGAGCTGCGCGCGCTGCGCTCGCGCGACGCCAGCGACGACCTCGGCCTGGTCGGCCACTCCGCCGCGATGCAGCAGCTGCGCAGCCAGTTGCGCCGGGTGGCGGCCACCCGCATCAGCGTGATCGTGCTCGGCCCCACCGGCACCGGCAAGGAGCTGGTGGCGCGTGCGCTGCACACCTGCGGCCCGCACAGCGGCGGGCCCTTCGTCGTCATCCACTGCGGCGCGCTGTCGGCCGAGCTGCTGGAGAGCGAGCTCTTCGGCCACCTCAAGGGCAGCTTCACCGGCGCCTACCGCGACCAGGCCGGCCTGGTCGAGGCGGCCCACAGCGGCACGCTGTTCCTCGACGAGGTGGGCGAGATGCCGGCGCCCATGCAGGTCAAGCTGCTGCGCTTCTTGCAGGAGGGCACGTTCGTGCCCGTCGGCGGGCGCATGCAGAAGCGGGCCGAGGTGCGGGTGATCGCCGCCACGCACCGCGACCTGGAGGCCATGGTGGCCGAAGGCAGCTTCCGCGAAGACCTGTTCTACCGCCTCAAGGGCATGGTGCTGCGCACGCCGGCGCTGGCCGAGCGGCGCGCCGACGTGCCGCTGCTGGCCACCCGCTTCCTGCGCCGCGTGGCGCCGCAGGCCGGCTTCAGCGGCGACGCGCTGGCCTGGCTCAGCGGCCAGGAGTGGCCGGGCAACGTGCGCCAGCTGAAGGCAGTGGTCGAGTCGGCCGGCGCGCTGAACCTGCCCGGCAGCGGCCTCGTGGACGCCGAGCTGCTGCGCTTTGCCAGCGGCGAGGCCGGCGCGCTGCCCGAGGCCACGCCGCCCGCGCCGGCCCCTGCCGCGGGTGGCTTGCTGGACGCGGCGCTGAACGAGCTGGAGCTGCGGCTGATACGCGACGCGATGGCGGCGGCTGGCGGCAACCAGTCGGAGGCGGCGCGCCGGCTGGGCATCTCGCGTGTCGGGCTGATCAAGAAGCTGACGCGCTTCGGGCTGCGCTGAGCTCAGGGCGCGGCATCGACCCGCGCAGCGTTGAACTTGCGCCCGCCGAACAGCGTCGCCTCGAAGCCCTTCACCCGCTTGTCCACCGCGATCACCTCCTGCGCATTGACGAGCGGGATCAGCCCGGTCTCGTCGTGCAGCAGCTTCTGCGCCTGGCGATAGAGCGCCGTGCGCTGCTTCAGGTCCGGCGTGGTGCGTGCCTTGTCGAGCAGGCTGTCGAAGGCCTTGTTGCACCAGTGGGACTTGTTGCCACCGCCCTCGGCCGCGGCGCAGCTCAGGTTGGGGGTGAAGAAGTTGTCCGGGTCGCCGTTGTCGCTGAACCAGCTCAGCAGCGCCAGGTCCTGCTCGCCCTGCCCGGTGCGCTTGTAGAGCTCGCCCAGCTCCATCAGCTGCACCTTGACCTTGACGCCCACCCGCGCCCAGTCGGCCTGCAGCAGCTCCACCGCGCGCTGCACGCTGCTGTCCTTGGCGGTGGCGAAGAGCACGAGCTCGCTGCCGTCGTAGCCCGCGGCCTTGAGCAATTGCTTCGCTTTCTCTGGGTCATGCGGATTCACCAGGTTGGCGTCCTGGCTCCAGATGCCCGGCGGCAGGAAGCTGGTGGCGGGTGCGGCGTAGCCGGCGCTCACCGTCTGCACATAGGCCTTGCGGTCTATCGCCAGCGACAAGGCCTGGCGGAAGCGCTTGTCGCCGGTGAACTTGTGGCGGCTGTTGGGCGCGATGTAGGTGGTGGACAGCGGCTTGCTCAGCACCGTGGCGATGCGGGGGTTGCCCGCCATCGCCTTGCCGTCCTGCCGGGCCAGCTCGCCCACCATGCACTCGCCCGCCTTCAGCCGCTGCAGCCGCACGCTGGGGTCGGGCGTGACGGCGAAGATCAGTTGATCGAGCCTGGGCTTGCCGCCCCAGTAGCCCGGGTGCGGGGCGTAGCGCACCACGGCATCCTTCTGGTAGCTCTTGAAGGCATAGGGCCCGGTGCCCACCGGCAGCATGTTCAGGTCGCCCGGCTTGCCGGCCGCCTGCAGCTTCTCGCCGTACTCGGCCGAGAACACCGTCGCCAGCGCCGACATCGTCAGGTTGGCGATGAACGGCGCCTCCGGCCGCGTCAGCGTGAAGCGCACCCGCATCGCATCCAGCTTCTCGACCGACTTCAGCAGCGACGGCATGCTCATGCCCGCCCAGTACGGAAAGCCGTTGCCCGCCGCAGCGTGGGCCGGGTGCTTGGGGTCGTTGATGCGGTTGATGGACCAGAGCACGTCGTCGGCGTTCATCTCGCGCGTGGGCTTGAACCACGGCGTGCTGTGGAACTGGACGCCGGCGCGCAGGTGCAGCGTCACTTGCAGGCCGTCCGCGCTGACCTGCCACTGGTCGGCGAGGCCGGGCACCACCTCGGTCGTGCCCGGCTTGAGCGCCAGCAGCTGCTCGTAGACGGGGATGGAGGCGTCGTTGGTGACCGTGGTCTCGTACTGCGCGATGTCGAAACCGTCGGGCGCGCCGTCGGCGCAGTAGGTCAGCGAGGCTGCATGGGCCAGCGGGCCGATTGCGAGCAACACGAGCGCGGCGAGCGGCCGGGTGCGCGGGCGGTGGGTCGGCAGGGCAAGACAGCTCATGGGCGGGGCCTCTCGATGTGCGGGCTCGGGCGCAGCGAGGCGCTCAGTAGCCCGCCTTGTTCGGGTCGCGCCAGGCCCGCTCGAACGGCAGCCGCCAGGCGCGTGGCGCCACCAGTTGGTGGATGGCATTGGGCCCCCAGGAGCCCGGGGCGTAGAAACGCACCGGTGGCGGTGCCTCCAACAGCGGGGTCGAGGCCTGCCACAGCCGCTCTATGCCCTCGGCGGTGGTGAACAGCGTGTGGTCGCCGCGCATCGCGTCGAGGATCAGGCGCTCGTAGGCTTCGAGCACGTCGCCCAGGAGGCCGGTGTCGTGCATCGCGAACTGCAGGCTCAGCTTGTCCAGCCGCATGCCGGGGCCGGGGCGCTTGCCATAGAACGAGAGCGACATCTTGGAGGCGTCGGCGAGGTCGAAGGTCAGGTGGTCCGGCCCCTGCGAGCCCACGCCCGAGCCGGCCGGGAACATGCTCTTGGGTGGCTCGCGGAAGGCGATGGAGATGATGCGCTGGCCCTCGCCCAGGCGCTTGCCGGTGCGCAGGTAGAAGGGCACGCCGGCCCAGCGCCAGTTGTCTATCGAGCACTTCAGCGCGATGAAGGTCTCGGTGTCCGACTCCGGGTTGACACCCTCCTCCGCGCGGTAGCCGGTGTACTGGCCGCGCACCACGTCGCCCGGCTGTATCGGCAGCATGCTGCGGAAGACCTTGTTCTTCTCCTCGCTGATCGGCGAGGGCTCCAGCGAGGTCGGCGGTTCCATCGCCATGAAGCCCAGGATCTGGAACAAATGCGTCACCACCATGTCGCGGTAGGCGCCGGTGGCCTCGTAGAAGCCCGAGCGCTTGCCCAGGCCCAGCGTCTCGGGCACGTCGATCTGCACGTGGTCGATGAAGTTGCGGTTCCAGATCGGCTCGAACAGGCCGTTGGCGAAGCGGAAGGCCAGGATGTTCTGCGCCGGCTCCTTGCCCAGGAAGTGGTCGATGCGGAAGATCTGGTCTTCGGCAAACACCTCGTGCAGCTTGGCGTTGAGCGAGACCGCGCTGGCCAGGTCGGTGCCGAAGGGCTTCTCCATGATGATGCGCGAGCGCTCGACCAGGCCGGCCTCGCCGAGCAGCCGCACGGCCGACAAGGCCGCGTTCGGCGGCACGCTCAGGTAGTGCAGCCGGCGGCATTCGGCGCCGAAGCTCGCCTCGGCCTTCTCCACCGCCGCCTTCAGCGCCCCGGCGCCTGCTGCCAGCGGCACGTAGTCCAGCCGCTCGGCAAAGGCCTGCCAGTCGGCATCCGGCACCTTGCGCGACGAGAACTCGTCGAGCGCGCCGCGCGCCGACTGGCGGAACGCTTCGAGGTCGAAGTCGTCGAGCGAGACGCCGATGATGCGGCAGCCCGGGATGAAACCCACGCTGGAGAGGTGGAACAGCCCCGGCAGCAGCTTGCGCCGGGCCAGATCGCCGGTCGCGCCAAAGAGCACCACCACCTGCGGGAACCGCGGCCCGACGCCTGCTGGAATCTTTGCCACCGTGCAAGTCCTCTCGTCATGAGTGTGGGCGCAGCGGCCCGCCGGCCGACGTTCGGATCGGCACTGTACGGTATCGCGCCACCCGGCCGGGCCGGGGTCGCGCCCGCACGACAGGCGAGCGCAAGACATGCAAGTTCTCGATTGCAAAATACGCCTGATGACGTAAATTGCCGGATGAAACAGAGTGGCCCGCCCGAAGGGGGATGCCAGGCCGCCACCCAAGCAGTACGTGCTCACCCGTGCATGAACGGGCGAGCCGGGGAGTGATGTTCATGCCAATCTTGCGCGCCGGCGCTTGCCCGCGACCTGCCGTGACGATCGCGACGATCGCTCCGGTGCCAGCCCCCTCGATGCACTTGCAGGCGCCGCCCGCAGCAAAGGCGCCCCCCGCATGGATGCGCTGAGCTCGCTGCTGGGGCGCTCGGGCTACCTGCCGCACGGCTACTGCTTCAGCTGGACGCCGGGGCTGCTGTGGTCCATGGTGGGTGCCGACCTGCTGATCGCGGCCTCCTACTTCTCGATCCCGCTGGCCATCGTCACGCTGCTGCGGCGGCGCAAGGACACGCCCGCCCCGTGGGTCGCAGGGCTGTTCAGCGCCTTCATCTTCGCCTGCGGCCTCACCCACGTGATGGACATCTGGACCGTCTGGCAGCCCGACTACGCGATGCAGGCGCTGACCAAGGGCGTCACCGCCGCGCTGTCGGTGTTCACCGCCGTCGCGCTGTGGCCGCTGATCCCCAAGGCTTGCCGGATCCCGTCCATCGGCGAGCTGCAGGCGGCCATCGCCTCGCTGGAGGAGGAGGTCGGCAAGCGGCGCAGCGCCGAGCAGCATGCCGAGGGGGTGGAGCAGAGCCTGGCCCTGGCGCTGGCCAGCATAGGCGCCGGCTTCATCGCCACCGACGCCCAGGCCCGCGTGCTGCGCATGAACGCGGTGGCCGAGCAGCTGACGGGATGGAGTGAGGCCGAGGCGCGCGGCGCCGACCTGTGGTCGGTCTTCGTGCGCGAGGACAGGCCGGCCGCCGGCAGCCCGCCCAACGCCATCGACCTGATGATCCGCGACGGCGCCACGGTGGAGTCCGCCCACCGCGTCGTCACGATCGCGCGGGACGGCCGGCGCACCCCGCTGGAGCTCAAGGCGGCGCTGACGCGCTCGGCCGACGGCGCGGTGCGCGGCCTGGCGATGATCTTCAGGGACATGACGCGGCTGGTCGAGGCCGAAGCCGAGTCCAGCCGGCTGGCGGCCATCGTGGCCTCCTCCCACGACGCCATCATCGGCAAGACGCTGGACGGCACCATCACCAGCTGGAACAGCGGCGCCGAGCGCCTGTTCGGCTACACCGCCGGCGAGGTGCTGGGCCAGCCTATGCAGATGCTGATCCCGGCCGACCGCGCCGACGAGGAGCCGCAGATCCTCGCGCAGTTGGCCGGCGGCGGGCATGTCGACCATTTCGAGACCGTGCGTCGCCGCAAGGACGGCAGCCTGGTCGATATCTCGGCCACCATCTCGCCGCTGCGCGACGCCGCCGGCCGCGTCGTCGGCGCCTCCAAGATCGCGCGCGACATCACCGAGCGCAAGCGCGGCGAGTTGCACCTGCTGGCGCAGTTGCAACGGCTGCGGCTGCTCGACCAGATCACGCGCGCCATCGGCGAGCGGCTGGACCTGCGCAGCGTCTACCAGGTGGCCGCGCGCAGCCTGGAGGACGAGCTGCCTGCCGAGCTGTGCTGCGTGCTGAGCCACGAGGCCGGCGCCGCCGAGCTGCACGTAGCCAGCCTGGGCGGCGGCCGCGAGCAGCGGGTGCTGGCGGACCTCGAGCGGGTGGCGCTCGACGGCAACGGCCTCTCGCGCTGCCTGCGCGGCGAGCTGGTCTACGAGGCCGACACCGCCGCGATCCCCTTCCCCTTCGCACAGCGCTTCGCAGCGGCGGGCCTGCACTCTCTGGTGGTGGCGCCGCTGCAGTCCGAGAGCCGCATCTTCGGCGTGCTGCTGACCGCCCGCCGGCAGCCCGGTGCCTTCAGCAGCGGCGAGTGCGAGTTCATCCGCCAGCTGAGCGCGCACGTCGCGCTGGCGGCCCACCAGGCCCAGCTCTATGGCGCGCTGCAGGACGCCTTCGACGAGCTGCGCCAGACCCAGCACGCGGCGATGCAGCAGGAGCGACTGGGCGCCCTGGGCCAGATGGCCAGCGGCATCGCGCACGACATCAACAACGCCTTGTCGCCGGCCGTGCTCTACGCCGAGAGCCTGCTCGAGCGCGAGGCCCTGAGCGAGCGGGCGCACGACCACGTGCGCAGCATCGCGCGGGCGATCGACGACGTGGCCGCCACCGTGGCCCGCATGCGGGAGTTCTACCGGCTGCGCGAGCCGCAGATGCACCTGCTGCCGGTGGCGCTGAACGAGCTGGTGCGCCAGGTGGTGGACCTCTCCCGCGCGCGCTGGAGCGACATGCCGCTGCGGCTCGGCGTGGTGATCGAGGTCGAGACCGAGCTCGCACCGGAGCTGCCGCCGGTCTGGGGCGTCGAGAGCGAGCTCAGGGAGGCACTGGTCAACCTGGTCTTCAATGCCGTCGATGCGATGCCGGACGGCGGCCGGCTGATGCTGCGTACCCGCATCATCGAGGCCCCGCCCGGTGCGCCCGGTGCACCCGGTGAAAGGCGCGTGGCCGTCGAGGTCGCCGACACCGGCATCGGCATGAGCGAGGCCACCCGCCAGCGCTGCCTGGAGCCCTTCTTCACCACCAAGGGCGAGCGCGGCACCGGCCTTGGCCTGGCGATGGTCTACGGCACCGCGCAGCGGCATGGCGCCGAGATCGGCATCGCCAGCGCGCTGGGCGCGGGCACCACCGTCACGCTGGTGCTGCCGGTCAAGCCCCAGCCCGCCGTCGAGCCCAGCGTGCCGGCCAGCCGCCTGGACGAGCCCTTGCGCATCCTGCTGGTCGACGACGACCCGGTGCTGCTGCGCTCGCTGCGCGACGCCCTGGAGGGCGACGGCCACACGGCGCAGACGGCCCCCGGCGGCCAGGCCGGCATCGACGCCTTCGTGGCGGCCCGCCAGGCCGGCGCGCCCTACCAGGTGGTGATCACCGACCTGGGCATGCCGCACGTCGATGGCCGCCAGGTCGCCGCGGCGATCAGGCGGCAGTCGCCTGGCACCCCGGTGATCCTGCTGACCGGCTGGGGCCAGCGCATGGCGGAGGACGGCGACATGCCGGAGGGCGTCGACCTGGTGCTGAGCAAGCCACCGCGGTTGAATGCCTTGCGCGAGGCCCTGGCCCAGTGCCGCACCCGGGAGGCCCGCCAATGAGCACCCCTGGACCCACCGCTCCGCGCCAGGCCCCCCGAGGGGGTCAGGACAACGCGGTAGCGGCCTTTCGTTTCATTGAGAGCCGCCCCGAAGGCGGTGCCCCGGCCATGCCAACCTTCTCCCCCGCCGGCGCGCGCCTGCTGATCGTCGACGACGAGTCGGCCCTGATGCAGGCGCTGTGCAATACGCTGGCGCAGCAGGGCTACCGCACCGTCGGCTGCGTCGGCGCGGACGAAGCGCTGCAGCAGCTCCGGACCGACCGCTTCGACCTGCTGCTGACCGACCTGATGATGCCGCTGACCGACGGGCTGGCGCTGGCGCGCGCGGCGCTGGCGATCGACCCGCAGATGGCGGTGGTGATGATGACCGGGCAAGGCAGCATCGCCACCGCCGTCGAGGCGATGCAGTCCGGCGTGCTGGACTACGTGCTCAAGCCCTTCAAGCTGGCCGCCATGCTGCCGGTGCTGGAGCGTGCGCTGGCGATAGGGCGGCTGCGCAGCGAGAACGCGGCGCTGCACGAGCGGGTGCGCCAGCACGCCCTCGAGCTGGAGAACGCCAACCGCGAGCTCGAGGCCTACGCGGCCGCCGTCTCGCACGATCTGCGTGCGCCGCTGCGTTCCATCGACGGGCTGACCAAGCTGCTGTCGCACAAGCTCGGCGGCGCGCTGACGCAGGACACCCGCTACGTGCTGGACCTGATAGGCAACTGCGCCCACCGCGGCCAGCGGCTGGTGGAAGACCTGCTCCGGCTGTCGCGCGTCAGCCGCCAGCCGCTCGCCCGCAGCGAGGTGGACGTGGCCGAACTCGCGCGCGAAGTGGCGGCCGAGTTGCAGGCCGAGTCGGCGGCCAAGCCGGCCGTCGCGGTCGCGGTCGGCGAGACCTGGCCGGTCGCGCAGGCCGACCCGGCCCTGCTGCGGCAGGTCTTCGTCAACCTGCTGGGCAACGCCTTCAAGTTCTCCCAGCGTTCACCGCAGGCGCGTGTCGAGGTGTGCTGCCACACCAGGGAAGGCGAATGCGTCTACTGCGTGGCCGACAACGGCCCGGGCTTCGAGATGAGCGGCGCCGAGGACTTGTTCAAGCCCTTCGAGCGGCTGCAGGGGGCCGAAGACTTCGAGGGCTCGGGCGTCGGCCTGTCGATCGTGCAGCGCATCGTGCAGCGCCATGGCGGCCGCATCTGGGCCGAGGCCTCGCCCGGCCAGGGCGCGCGCTTCTACTTCACGCTGGCCGAGGCGCCGTCGCAGGCCGCAGCCTGAGCACCTGCGCCTCGCCGCGCCCCGCGGCCGCCGTCAGGCCCGCTGCGCCATCAGCTCCTGCTTGCGCGCGGCGATGCGGCTGCCGAGCTCGGCCATGTCGAGCCGGCTGGCCTTGGCCTTGGGGAACATCTCGGTGTGCTCCTCCTTGACGTGGTGCTTCACGTACTCGGAGAGCACCTTGATCCTGGCGTCGTACATCTCGCCGTCGGGCTCCATGCCTTCGACCTGCGCGATCAGCTCCTTCAACGTCGCGTGCTCGACGGTCGCCTCGGGCACCAGCTCCTTGTCCTTCAAGGCCTGCTTGACGGCCGGGTAGAAGATCTCCTCCTCCACCTGCGCGTGCACCGTCAGCTCGCTGCAGATCTGGGCGACGAGCTCCTTTTTCTTCGATGTGGCGCGGGCCTTCTCATAGTCGGCGAACAGGCCGCTGACCAGCTTGTGGTCGGCGCGCAGCAGCGCGGTCGCGTCGGGGGCCTTGGCAGCGGTGGGTTGGCGGGGGGTCTTGGTTGCGACGGTGGTCATGGTGTGCTTCCTTACGGGCTGGAGGGGATGAACGTGGCGAGCGGGAGGGGAATGCTCGGTGGCGCGGCTCCGGCCAAGGCCTTGTCGAAACGCCGCCATCGAGGTCGGCAGATGATGGCCCCGACGCTGGCCGCGGCCCGTCGGACCGCCCTGCGAGCCGCTGTAGGACGACGCCACGCTTGCGCGCCAGTCAAGAGTCCTGTGCGGCGCGGGAGCTGGTTCGGCGCGGCGGGCTGCGCGACCATGCGCCATCGTTCAAGAACCCGGAGTCACCTCATGCAGATCTTCATCACCGGCGCAGCCGGCTTCATCGGCGGCTCGGTCGCCGCCCGGCTGCTGGCCGCCGGCCACAGCGTGCGCGGCCTGGTGCGCCAGCCGCAGCAGGCCGAGCGCATCGCGGCGCTCGGCGTGGTGCCGGTGCTGGGCAGCCTGGACGACGCCGCGCTGCTGGCGGCCGAGGCGGCCGCGGCCGACGCCGTCGTCAACGCCGCCAGCTCCGACCACCGCCCCTCGGTCGAGGCGATGCTGGGCGCGCTCGCCGGCTCGGGCAAGGCCTTCATCCACACCAGCGGCTCCAGCGTGGTCGGCGACGACGCGCGCGGCGCCTGGGCCAGCGAGCAGGTGTTCGACGAGGCCACGCCCATGGCGCCGGCGCCCGAGAAGGCGGCCCGCGCGGCGCTGGACCGGCTGATCCTGGAGGCCGCCGGCCGCGGCGTGCGCCCGGTGATCCTGTGCAACACGATGATCTACGGCAACGGCCTGGGCCTGGCGCGCGACAGCGTGCAGATCCCGCTGCTGGCCCGCCAGGCGCGCCAGAGCGGCATCGCGCGCCACGTCGGCCGCGGCCTCAACGTCTGGTCCAACGTGCACATCGAAGACGTGGCCGAGCTCTACCTGCTGGCGCTGCAAAAGGCACCGGCCGGCTCGTTCTGGTTCGTCGAGAACGGCGAGGCCTCGTATGCGCAGATCACCGCGGCCATCGCGCAGCGGCTGGGGCTGCCGGCGGCGCAGGACTGGCCGGTGGAAGACGCCATCGCCGCCTGGGGCTTCGGCCACGCCGTGTACTCCTTCGGCTCCAACAGCCGCGTCTCGGCCGCCCGCGCGCGCCGCGAGCTGGGCTGGGCGCCGCGGCACGCCTCGGTCACCGAGTGGATCCTGCAGGCGCTGCCGGTCGAGGGCTGAACGGCGCCTGCCGCAAGACGCAAGAGGCCATGGGCGGAGAGGCCCCAGGGGTGTCGCGGCGATCGTGAACAATCGGCCCTTCCGCCCTGCCCCTGCTGCCATGAGCTCCATCACGATCTACCACAACCCCGCCTGCGGCACCTCGCGCAACACGCTGGCCCTGATACGCCATGCCGGCATCGAGCCGCAGGTGATCGAGTACCTCCAGCAGCCGCCGTCCAAGGAGACCTTGCGCTCGCTCGTGGCCGCCATGGGCCTGCCGCTGCGCCAGGTACTGCGCGAGAAGGGCACGCCGTTCAGCGAGTTGCAGTTGGGCGACGCGCGCTGGAGCGACGACGAACTGCTGGATGCGATGCTGCGCCACCCCATCCTGATCAACCGCCCCATCGTCGTGACGCCGCTGGGCACGCGGCTGTGCCGGCCCTCGGAGGCGGTGCTGGAGATCCTGCCGGTGGGGCCGCTGGCGCCTTTCACCAAGGAAGACGGCGAAGTGGTGCACGACAGCGGTGCCCGCGTGGGCTGAGCTGGAACCGGGCTGAGATCAGGGCAGCGCGTCGAGCCGCTGCGCCCACCGCCCGGCCAGCTTGCGGTAGCCGGCTCGCGTGGGGTGGATCTCGTTGGCGAAATCGCCCGAGCTGCCGCTCGAGCCTGCTGCCGCCAGCACGAGTGCCGCGGAGCGGGTGTCGACGACGTGCAGTTCGCAGCCCGGGTCGGTGGCCCGGCGCGCCGCGAGCACGGCGTCGATCAGGCCGGCCAGGCGGGCCATCAATGCGTCGGCGACGGCCAGCCAGTCGCCGGGCGGGATCGCAAAGGCCGACAGCGCCGGCTGCAGCCAGGGCCCGAAGCCGAATCCGGCCGATGCGGGCCGCGGCATGACCGGGTGGTAGTTGTGGAACAGCATGGGCACGCCCCGGTTCTGCCCGCTGTCGCGTTTCTTGATCAGTTTCTCGAACACCGCGGTGAGGTGCTGCGCAAAGGTGCTCCAGCCCGCTTCGCTGAGGTAGCCCTCGGCCGGCAGCGGCCCGCCGCCGCGCTCGCCTGCGGTCAGGAACAGGCGCTCGCCGAGTGCGGCGGCGGGGCCGGCCGTCGCGGCCTCGATCAGGTCGTTGCCGCCGCCGGAGACCAGGATCGCGTCCCAGCGGGTCGAGAGCTTGCCGGCCAGGTGGCGCAGGAAGGCGCGCTGGGTGGTGGTGTCCATCATGCGCGCCAGCCGGGCGCCCGGGCTGGCGCAGTTGACGACCACGGTGGCGCGCGCCAGCTCGAGCTCGGCCAGCACGCTGGTGGTGAGCGTGGGCGGGATGGCGCCGAAGGAGAACCACGAGTCGCCCTGGGCGAGGCATTTGCACTCGAACAGGTCGAAGGGGAAGGGATCGCTGCTGCTGGTCGCAGTGAACGAGTCGATCACACGCACGGGCTGGCTGGTGGCCATGACGTCTCCTCCGGTCGTGCGAGGGGTGGTGCACGACGCGCGGCCAAGTTAGCCCATCGCTCCCGCGATCTCAAGCCGGGCGGCGGCGCCGCATCCCTCCGATGAATGAGCCGCGCGCGCCAGCCGGCCGCTCACTCCACCACGTCGCGATCGCGCAGCAGGCGGCATTGGGCGTGCTGCGCGAACTGCGGCTTCTTGCACTGCTGCTGCATGCAGTTGTAGAGGGCGAAGTTGGTGCGGCCGCCGCAGACGGCGCGCGGGCTGGGGGGCGTGGCGGGCCGCGCGGGCGTCACGGCGGCCGCCCTTGGGGGCGGCGTCGCAGGC
>DATHWJ010000493.1:0-13775 GCA_035460745.1 Ideonella sp.
CCTGATGATCTCGCGGCCCGCCGCCGCGGCGCAGGCCGAGTTCGGCGACCTGTTCCTGGTCGTCAACGCGGCCTGCAAGGAGGCCGACACGGCCCACTTGACAGCGCACATCGGCGCGCGCTGCCAGGTCGAGCCCCTGCCCGGGCGCGCGCTGCTGGCGCTGCAGGGCCCGCAGGCCGCCGCCGCGCTGTCGCGCCTCAACCCCGCGGTCGCGCAGCTCACCTTCATGACCGGCGGCGCCTTCACGCTGGCCGGCTCAGCCTGCTTCGTGACCCGCTCGGGCTACACCGGCGAAGACGGCTTCGAGATCTCGGTGCCGGCTGCGCAGGCCGAGGCGCTGGCACGCGAGCTGCTCGCCCAGCCTGAAGTCAAGCCCGCCGGCCTCGGCGCGCGCGACACGCTGCGCCTGGAGGGCGGCATGTGCCTGTACGGCCACGACATCGACACCACCACCACCCCCGTCGAAGCGGCGCTGACCTGGGCGATCCAGAAGGTGCGCCGCCCCGGTGGCGCGCGGGCCGGCGGCTACCCGGGCGCGGAGGTGATAGCTGCGCAGCTCGCGAGCGGCGCGGCGCGCAAGCGCGTCGGGCTGGTCGGCCTGGAACGTGCGCCGGTGCGCGAAGGCACGGCGCTGGTGGATGCCGGCGGCGCCCCAGTTGGCACTGTCACCAGCGGCACGCTCGCCCCCACCGTCAACCAGCCGGTCGCGATGGCCTATCTGCCCACGGCGCTGGCCACCGCCGGCACCGAAGTCTTCGCCGAGGTGCGCGGCAAGCGCCTGCCCATGCGCGTCGCGCCCATGCCCTTCAACCCGCACCGCTATTACCGCGGCTGAGGCGTTTTTGCCTCCGCCAGATCGCCCCCCACCGTCAACCGCAGGAGCCCCAGAACATGACCACCATGTACACCAACGACCACGAATGGATCAACATCGAAGACCACGAAGCGGCCGTTGTCGGCATCACGCTGCATGCGCAGGATGCCCTGGGCGACGTGGTCTTCGTCGATCTGCCCGAGGTCGGCAAGACCTTCAAGAAGGGCGAGATCGCCGGCGTGGTCGAGTCGGTCAAGGCCGCGGCCGACCTCTACATGCCGGTCAGCGGCGAGGTTGTCGAGGTGAACGAAGCGCTGCGCGGCGACCCCTCGCTGGCCAACACCGACCCGATGGGCAACGGCTGGTTCTTCAAGGTGCACATCACCGACATGGGCGAGTTCGACCAACTGATGGACGGCGCCGGCTACGACGCCCTGCTGAAGACGCTCTGATCCCGCGCTTGTAGTTCTTTTACAGACCGCCATGCTGATGCACGCTCACACCCCCCTGGACGCCCTGGAAAACGCCAGCGAGTTCGTCGCCCGCCACATCGGCCCGTTTGCCGACGACGAAGCCCACATGCTGAGCGTGATCGGTGCGGCCTCTCGCCAAGCCCTGATCGAAGCCATCGTGCCGCGCTCCATCGCCCGCAGCCAGGCCATGCAGCTGCCTGCGCCGCTGAGCGAAGCGCAGGCACTGGCCGAGCTGAAGGCCATCGCGGCCAAGAACCAGGTGCTCAAGAGCTTCATCGGCCAGGGCTACCACGGCACGCTGACGCCCGGCGTCATCCTGCGCAACATCCTCGAGAACCCCGCCTGGTACACCGCCTACACGCCCTACCAGGCGGAGATCTCGCAGGGCCGCATGGAGGCGCTGTTCAACTTCCAGACCATGGTGACCGACCTCACCGGCATGGCGATCGCCAACGCCTCGATGCTCGACGAAGCCACCGCCGCGGCCGAGGCGATGACGCTGGCCAAGCGCAGCGTCAAGAGCAAGAGCAACACCTTCATCGTCGCCAGCGACTGCCACCCGCAGACCATCGAGGTCGTGCGCACCCGCGCCGAGCCCATGGGCATCGAGGTGCTGGTCGGCGTGGCGCCGCAGCTGATGGCCGAGCACGACTACTTCGCCGTGCTGGCCCAGTACCCCGCCACCACCGGCATGGTGCACGACATGCGGCCCTTCGTCGAAGCGGCCCACGCCAAGCAGGCCGCCTTCATCGTCGCCGCCGACCTGCTGGCGCTCACGCTGCTGGCGCCGCCCGGCGAGTGGGGTGCCGACATCGTGCTGGGCAACAGCCAGCGCTTCGGCGTGCCCATGGGTGCCGGCGGCCCGCACGCCGCCTACCTGGCCTGCCGCGACGAGTTCAAGCGCTCGCTGCCGGGCCGCCTGGTCGGCGTCAGCGTCGATTCACACGGCGCCCCCGCCTACCGGCTCTCGCTGCAGACGCGCGAGCAGCACATCCGCCGCGAGAAGGCCACCTCCAACATCTGCACCGCGCAGGTGCTGCTGGCGGTGATGGCCAGCATGTACGCCGTCTACCACGGCCCGGCCGGGCTGAAGCGCATCGCCGAGCGTGTCGCCAGCTACACCGCGATCCTGGCCGACGGGCTGGGCACGCTGGGCCACACGCTGCTGAACCCGTATGCCTTCGACACGCTCACCATCGAGACCGGCGAGCGCACCGAGGCCATCCTGCAGCGCGCGCTGGCGGGCGGTGCCAACCTGCGCCGCGTCTCGCCCAGGCACCTCGGCATCACGCTGGACGAAACCACCACCCGCGCCGACCTGGTCTCGCTGTGGCGCTGGTTTGCCGCCGACGGCCAGGCGCTGCCTGAGATCGCCGCCTTCGAGCAAGGCGTCGCACTGCGCCTGCCCGAGGCGCTGCGCCGCAGCAGCGCCTACCTGACGCACCCGGTCTTCAACAGCCACCACAGCGAAACCGAGATGCTGCGCTACCTGCGCCGCCTGGCCGACAAGGACCTCGCGCTGGACCGCACGATGATCCCGCTGGGCTCCTGCACGATGAAGCTCAACGCCACCAGCGAGATGATCCCCATCACCTGGCCGGAGTTCGCCAGCGTGCACCCCTTCGCGCCGGCCGAGCAGCTGGCCGGCTACGCCGAGCTCAACGAGCAGCTCTGCGCCTGGCTCTGCCAGGCCACCGGCTACGCGGGTGTCAGCCTGCAGCCCAATGCCGGCTCGCAGGGCGAATACGCCGGCCTGCTCGCGATCCGCGCCTGGCACGCTTCGCGCAACGAAGCCCGCCGCACCATCTGCCTGATCCCCGAGTCGGCCCACGGCACCAACCCGGCCTCGGCCCAGATGGCCGGCATGCAGGTGGTGGTGGTCAAGTGCGACGCCAGCGGCAATGTCGATCTCGCCGACCTGCAGGCCAAGTGCGAGCAGCACAGCGCCGACCTCGCCGCGGTGATGATCACCTACCCCTCCACCTACGGCGTCTTCGAGCCGCGTGTGAAAGAGCTCTGCGCGCTGGTGCACCAGCACGGCGGCCGGGTCTACGTGGACGGCGCCAACATGAACGCGCTGGTCGGCGTGGCCGCGCCGGGCGAGTTCGGCGGCGATGTCAGCCACCTCAACCTGCACAAGACCTTCTGCATCCCGCACGGCGGCGGCGGCCCCGGCGTCGGTCCGGTCTGCGTGGTCGACGACCTGGTGCCCTTCCTGCCCGGCCACGCCACGGCCGGCCTGGCGCGCCGCGGCGCCGAGCACAGCGTGGGCGCCGTCTCGGCCGCGCCGCTGGGCAACGCCGCCGTGCTGCCCATCACCTGGATGTACATCCGCATGATGGGCAGCGAGGGCCTGAAGGCCGCCACCGAGACGGCCATCCTCTCGGCCAATTACGTTGCCGCCCGACTGTCCGACCACTACGACATCCACTACAGCGGCGAGATCGCCGGCATCAAGGGCGGCGGCGTGGCGCACGAGTGCATCCTCGACCTGCGGCCGCTGAAGGACGTGACGGGGGGCGCTGGCGGCATCAGCGCCGAAGACGTCGCCAAGCGGCTGATCGACTATGGCTTCCATGCGCCCACGCTGAGCTTCCCGGTCGCCGGCACCTTGATGGTGGAGCCCACCGAGAGCGAGCCGCTGGCCGAGCTGGACCGCTTCTGCGACGCGATGATCGCGATCCGCCACGAGATCGCCAAGGTCGAGGACGGCAGCTGGCCGCGCGACGACAACCCGCTGAAAAACGCCCCCCACACGGCAGAAGCCCTGCTGAAGGCCGAGTGGCCGCACGCCTACTCGCGCGAGCAGGCGGCCTACCCCGTCAAGGCGCTGCGCCACGGCAAGTACTGGGCGCCGGTCGGCCGGGTCGACAACGTCTACGGCGACCGCAACCTCTTCTGCAGCTGCGTGCCGATGTCTGCCTTCGAGGACGAGCCGCAAACGGCCTGAACCTCCCTCCCCCGACTGCCGTTACCCAGCCGAAAGCCAACCAGGATTACCGATGGCCGTCTCTGTCTTCGACCTCTTCAAGATCGGCATCGGGCCCAGCAGCTCCCACACCGTGGGGCCGATGCGCGCCGCGCGCATGTTCGCGCTGCGGCTGCAGCATGAGGGGCGGCTGAGCCACACGGCCCGCGTGCGCTGCTGGCTCTACGGCTCGCTCGCAGCCACCGGCAAGGGCCACGGCAGCGACAAGGCCGTCCTGCTGGGCCTGGCCGGCCACGAGCCCGACACGGTGGACGTGGACGCCGTGCCGGCGCTGCTGGCCGCGATGCGCGAGGACAAGCACCTGGCGCTCGCCGGCAGCCACCGCATCGCCTTCGTCGAGGCCGAGGACCTGCTCTTCATGCGCCGCGAGACCCTGCCCTTCCACGCCAATGGCCTGCGCTTCGCGGCCTTCGACGTGGACGGCAGCCAGATCGAGGAGCGCACCTACTACTCGGTCGGCGGCGGCTTCATCGTCAGCGACGAAGTGGCCCACGACGGCTCCAGGCAGAAGGTGATCGCCCCCGACGCCACCGTGCTGCCGCTGCCGTTCCGCAGCGGTGCCGACCTGCTGGTGCTGGCGAAGCAGGAGGGCCTGAACATCGCCGGCATCATGCGGCGCAACGAGCGGCACTGGCGCAGCGACGCCGAGATCGACGCCGGCCTGCTGCACATCTGGCGCGTGATGCAGGACTGCGTGCTGCGCGGCTGCCGCACCGAGGGCATCCTGCCCGGCGGTTTCAAGGTCAAGCGCCGCGCCGCTTCGCTCTACCGCGCGCTGACATCGAACCCGGAGGCCGCGCTGCGCGACCCGCTGCAGGTGATGGACTGGGTCAACCTCTACGCGCTGGCCGTCAACGAAGAAAACGCCGCCGGCGGCCGCGTGGTGACCGCGCCCACCAACGGCGCCGCCGGCATCGTCCCGGCCGTGCTGCACTACTACAGCCGCTTCGTCCACGGCGCCACCGACCAGGGCGTGATCGACTTCCTGCTGACCGCCGCCGCCATCGGCATCCTCTACAAGGAGAACGCCTCCATCAGCGGTGCCGAGGTCGGCTGCCAGGGCGAGGTCGGCGTGGCCTGCTCGATGGCGGCCGGTGCGCTGGCCTCGGTGATGGGCGGCACGCCCGAACAGGTGGAAAACGCCGCCGAGATCGGCATGGAGCACCACCTGGGCCTCACCTGCGACCCCGTCGGCGGGCTGGTGCAGATCCCCTGCATAGAGCGCAACGCGATCGCCTCGGTCAAGGCCATCAACGCCGCGCGCATGGCGCTGCACGGCGACGGCACCCACCACGTCTCGCTCGACAAGGTCATCAAGACCATGCGCGAGACCGGCGCCGACATGCAGACCAAGTACAAGGAAACGGCGCGCGGCGGGCTGGCGGTGAATATCGTCGAGTGCTGAGCCGGTGCATGGGCAGGCGGCGTTAAGCTCCCGCCCCATGAACCTGCTGCTCGCCGAAGACGACGCCATCCTCTCCGACGCCCTGTCCGCGCAGTTGCGCGAGGCCGGTTTCGAGGTCGAGCATGCGCCCAACGGGGCGGTGGCCGAGTTCCTGCTGCTCAAGCACGCCTACGACGTGGTGGTGCTCGACCTGGGCCTGCCTATGGTCGATGGCCTGACGGTGCTGCGCCGCGTGCGCGCCGCCAAGCCCACGCTGCCGGTGCTGGTGCTGACCGCGCTGGACAGCCTGGACGACCGCGTCGCCGGCCTCAATGCCGGCGCCGACGACTACCTCACCAAGCCCTTCGACTTCCCCGAGCTGGAGGCCCGCCTGCGTGCGCTGATGCGCCGCACGCGGCCCAGCAGCGCCAGCACCGAGCTGGGCCGGCTCGGCTTCGACCGCGACACGCGGCGCGCCACGCTGGCCGGCGAGGTGATGGACCTGAGCCCGCGCGAGTGGATGCTGCTGGACCTGCTGCTCTCGCAGCGCGACCGCGTGGTCACCAAGGAGCAGATCACCCAGGCCTGGGCGGTGGACCGCAGCGAGTCCAACACCGGCAACAACTCCATCGAGGTCTACATCCACCGCCTGCGCCGCAAGCTGGAGGGTTCGGGGCTGGTGATACGCACGGTGCGCGGGCTGGGCTACCTGCTGGAGACCGAGGCGGAGACCGGCGGCGGTGCGGCTGCCTGAGGCTCGGCCCACGTCGGCGCCTGCGGACGGACACGCCGCCGTGAGTTTCGGCAAACGCTTCGAGCGCAGCCTGGGCGCGCTGCCCGGCGGCCGCTCGCTGCACCGGCAGTTGCTCGCCTGGCTGCTGCTGCCGCAGCTGGTGCTGTGGATCGCGGGCGCCTTCGTCACCTACAACGTCGCCGCCACCTACGCCAACCGCGCCATCGACGCCAGCCTCTCGCAGGCCTCGCGGGCCCTGGCGCGGCAGGTCAAGCCGATAGGCAACGGCCTGTTCATCGATTTCCCGCGGGCCGCGCAGGACATCCTAGAGGCCGACCCCGCCGACCGCGTGCTCTACACCGTGAGCACGCCGCCGGGCCAGTTCATCCTCGGCAACCGCACGCTGCCGGCGCCGCCGCCCATCGAACACCCGGTGCTGGGGGAGCCCTACTTCTACGACGGCGAGCTGCAGCCCACCAGCACACCGGGCCGGCGCGGCGCACGCCTGAGGGTGCGGGTGGCGGCGATGTACCTCAGCTATGGCGACGAGATCGGCCCCTCGCAGACCATGCTGGTGCAGGTGGCCCGCTCCAGCGCCAATGGCGAGGAGCTGGCGCGCCACATCCTGGTCGATACGCTGCTGCCGCTCTCCGGCCTGATCGTGCTGATGACGGTGATCGTCTGGGCCGGCATCCGCGCCGGGCTGGCGCCGCTGGACCGGCTGCGTGCGCTGGTGGAGGGCCGCGACGCGAACGACCTGACCCCCCTCGAGCTCGACGTGGCGCCGCAGGAGGTGCGCGCGCTGGCGCAGGCGGTCAACGAGCTGCTGGCCGCCGCGCAGCGCCACGTAGGCGCGCAGAAGCGTTTCATCAGCGACGCGGCCCACCAGCTTCGCACGCCGCTGGCCGGGCTGAAGAGCCAGACCGAGCTGGCGCTGAAGGACGCCGTCGACCCCGCATTGCAAAGCCGTTTGATGCGGGTGCACGAGAGCGCCACCCGCAGCGCCCACCTGGTGAACCAGCTGCTGACCTTGGCCCGCGCCGAGCCCGAATCGGCCGACTTGCAGGCACGCAGCCGCATCGACATGGCCAGGCTGGCGCGCGACACCACCGCGGAGCTGGTGCCGCGCGCGTTGCAGGCCGGCATCGACCTGGGCTACGGCGCCATGGGCGACGGCGGAGAGACGATGGAAGAGGAAAACGCGGTCGACGTGCGCGGCACCGCGCTGCTGCTGCGCGAGGCGCTGGTGAACGTGATCGACAACGCGGTGCGCTACGCCGGCCGTGGCGCCAGCGTGACGGTGAAGGTGGAGGCCCAGGCCGGCCAGGCGGTGATCAGCGTGGAAGACACCGGCCCGGGCGTGGCCGAGGCCGACCGCGAGCGCGTCTTCGACCGCTTCGTGCGCGCCACGCACGAGGGCCAGGGCTGCGGGCTGGGGCTGGCGATCGTCAAGGAGATCGTCGAACGCCACGCCGGGCGGGTTCGCATGGACGCGGTGCGGCCGCATGGCGCGCGGGTGACGCTGCAGCTGCCGCTGGCCCAGCCCGCCTCGCCGCCGCCATGAGCCGAGCAGCCCGGCCAGTTGCTGGTCAAACGCCCCTGGGGTTAACCCCGTGTTTTGGAACATTAAAACATTATTAACATGCGCTCGCCTCACCTTAACGGTAAATTTCAACGCCGGGTGAGCCCTACAACCACAGGAGCCATGAATGACCGAGACGAGCCGCCACCCCCTCCACACCCGCTTGCACACCCGCCTGCGTCCCCTGCTGCTCTCGCTGGCGCTGGGTGGCCTGGCGAGCCAGGCGGGTGCCGGTGAAGTGGAGGTGCTGCACTGGTGGACCAGCGGCGGCGAAGCCAAGGCCGCCTCGTCGCTGAAGGCGACGCTGCAGGCCAAGGGCGACACCTGGAAGGACTTCGCGGTGGCCGGTGGCGGTGGCGACTCGGCGATGACGGTGCTGAAGTCGCGCGTGGTCTCGGGCAACGCGCCCGCCGCCGCGCAGATCAAGGGCCCTTCGCTGCAGGAGTGGGCCAAGGAAGGCGTGCTGGCCAACATGGACGACGTGGCCAAGGCCGAGAAGTGGGACGAGCTGCTGCCCAAGGGCGTCAGCGACATCATGAAGTACCAGGGCCACTACATCGCCGCCCCGGTCAACGTGCACCGCGTGAACTGGCTCTGGGCCAACCCCGAAGCCTTCAAGAAGGCCGGCGCCAAGCTGCCGACCACCTGGGACGAATTTTTCGTCGCCGCCGAGGCGCTGAAGAAGGCCGGCATCGTGCCCATCGCCCATGGCGGCCAGAACTGGCAGGACTTCACCACCTTCGAGGCGGTGGCCCTCGGCGTGGGCGGGGTCGAGTTCTACAAGAAGAGCATGGTGCAGCTGGACCAGGCCACGCTGAAGAGCCCAACCATGGAGAAGGTGCTGGTCACCTTCAAGAAGGTCAAGGAATACACCGACAAGAACGCCCCCGGCCGCGACTGGAACCTGGCCACCGCGATGGTGATCAAGGGCGAGGCCGGCATGCAGATCATGGGCGACTGGGCCAAGGGCGAGTTCCTGGCGGCCGGCAAGCTGCCGGGCAAGGACTTCGTCTGCACGCCGGCGCCCGGCTCGGCCAAGGCCTTCACCTTCAACATCGACTCCTTCGCCCTCTTCAAGCTGAAGAACGAGGCCAACATCAAGGCCCAGAAGGACCTGGCCATCGCCATCATGTCGCCCGAGTTCCAGGAGACCTTCAACCTGAACAAGGGCTCGATCCCGGTGCGCCTGGGCATGAAGATGGACAAGTTCGACGAGTGCGCCAAGACCTCGTCGGCCGACTTCGTCGCGACCGCCAAGAGCGGCTCGCTGGTGCCCTCGATCGCCCACGGCATGGCGGTGAACTCGGCCGCCGAAGGCGCGATCAAGGACGCCGTGAGCCAGTACTGGAACAGCGACAAGATCACGCCCAAGGACGCGATGGAAAAGATCGCGGCCGCTGCGCGGACCAAGTGATCTGCGGCTGATCTCCCGCCAGGCGCGCACTCGACCGCGCGCCTGAAACGAGGCTCGCGCAGCGCCGCTGCCGGCCTCGTCCTCGCCGGGAGCCCCTTCGGCTCCCGCGGCCCCTCCCTTGACGGTCCCTGCCATGTCCGCCCCCTCCGCACTGCGCACGACCTGGCTGCCCAAGCTGGTCGTCGCGCCCTCGTTCCTGCTGTCCTTCCTGTTCATCTACGGGCTGATCGCGTGGAACGGCTATCTCTCGGTCTCGGCTTCGCGGCTGCTGCCCAACTACGAGTTCGTCGGGCTGGAGCAGTACCGGCTGCTGTTCGAGTCCGAGCGCTGGTGGGTGGCGCTGAAGAACCTTGGCATCTTCGGCGGCCTGTTCATAGGCGGCGGCATGGGCCTGGGCCTGCTGCTGGCCATCCTGCTCGACCAGAAGGTGCGCGCCGAAGGCGTGCTGCGCACCATCTACCTCTACCCGATGGCGCTGAGCTTCATCGTCACCGGCACGGCGTGGAAGTGGATCCTGAACCCCGGACTCGGCATCGAGCACCTGATGCAGCAATGGGGATTCGAGGGCTTCGAGTTCGGCTGGCTGGTCGACCCGGACATGGCGATCTACTGCGTCGTCATCGCCGGCATCTGGCAGAGCGCCGGCTTCGTGATGGCACTGTTCCTGGCAGGCCTGCGCGGCATCGACGACTCCATCATCAAGGCGGCCCAGGTCGATGGCGCCAGCCTGCCGCGCATCTACTGGCGCATCATCGTGCCCAGCCTGCGGCCGGTGTTCTTCTCGACGCTGATGGTGGTGAGCCACCTGGCGATCAAGAGCTTCGACCTGGTGATGGCGCTGACCGCCGGCGGCCCCGGCTTCGCGACCGACCTGCCGGCCACCTTCATGTACACGATGGCCTTCTCGCGAGGGCAGATCGGCCTGGGCGCGGCCAGCGCGACCATCATGCTGGCCACCGTGGCGGCCATCGTCGTGCCCTATCTTTACTCGGAACTGCGGGGCAAGAAGCCATGAGCGCACCCTCTACGCTGGCCCCGCGGCTGAACGTCCACCGCATCGTGCTCTTCGGTGCGCTGCTGCTGTTCGCGGCCTTTTTCCTGACACCACTCTACGTGATGCTCAGCACCTCGCTGAAGAGCATGGACGAGATCCGCACCGGCACGCTGCTCTCGGCGCCGCTGAGCCCGAGCCTGGCGGCCTGGGCCAAGGCCTGGTCCAGCGCCTGCACCGGCACCGACTGCGGCGGCCTGAAGCCCTTCTTCATGAACTCGGTGCTGATGGTGCTGCCGGCGGTGGGCACCTCCACCTTGATCGGCGCGCTGAACGGCTACGTGCTGAGCAAGTGGAAGTTCCGCGGCAGCGAGCTGATGTTCGCGATGCTGCTGTTCGGCGTCTTCATGCCGATGCAGGTGGTGCTGCTGCCGATGAGCCAGGTGCTGGGCTGGCTGGGCATCGCCAGCTCGGTCTGGGGCCTGATCCTGGTGCACGTGGTGGCGGGCATCCCGTCGACCACCCTGTTCTTCCGCAACTACTACGTCGGCCTGCCGGACGAGCTGATCAAGGCGGCGATGCTGGACGGCGCGAACTTCTGGAAGATCTTCACCCGCATCGTGCTGCCGCTGTCCACCCCCATCCTGGTGGTGACGCTGATCTGGCAGTTCACCAACATCTGGAACGACTTCCTCTACGGCGTGGTCTTCTCCGGTGCCGACAGCAAACCCATCACCGTCGGCCTGAACAACCTGGCCAACACTTCCAGCAGCGTCAAGGAATACAACGTGGACATGGCCGCCGCGATGATCGCCGCGCTGCCCACGCTGTTCGTCTACGTGGTGGCGGGCAAATACTTCGTGCGCGGGCTCACCGCCGGCGCCGTCAAAGGCTGAGAAACAAAAACATGGGCGCACTTTCCATTCAACAGGTCCGCAAGACCTTCGGCCCCGTCGAGATCCTCAAGGGCATAGACATCGAGATCGAGGCCGGCGAATTCCTGATACTCGTCGGGCCCTCGGGCTGCGGCAAGAGCACGCTGCTGGCCATGATCGCCGGGCTGGACGTGCCCACCTCGGGCGCCATCCACATCGGCGAACGCGATGTGACCCACTTGCCCAGCAAGGACCGCGACATCGCGATGGTGTTCCAGAGCTACGCGCTCTACCCCAACATGAACGTGGCGCAGAACATCGCCTTCGGGCTGGAGATGCGCAAGGTGCCCAAGCCCGCGCGCGACGCCGCGGTGCAGCGCGTGGCCGCCGTGCTGCAGATAGGCCACCTGCTGGACCGCAAGCCCGGCCAGCTCTCGGGCGGCCAGCGCCAGCGCGTGGCCATGGGCCGGGCGCTGGCCCGCGACCCCAAGCTCTTCCTCTTCGACGAGCCCTTGTCCAACCTCGACGCCAAGCTGCGGGTCGAGATGCGGGCCGAGATCAAGCGGCTGCACCAGCGCACCCAGACCACCACCGTCTACGTCACCCACGACCAGGTCGAGGCGATGACACTGGGCGACCGCATCGCGGTGATGCGCGAGGGCGTGGTGCAGCAGTTCGGCACGCCGGACGACATCTACGCCCGGCCGGCGACCCGTTTCGTCGCCGAGTTCATAGGCTCGCCGTCCATGAACCTGCTGGCCGCGCAGCGCGACGATGCCGGCGTGCGGGCGCACGGGCTTGCGCTGCCGCTGAGCGAATCGCAGCGCGTGGCGCTGCAGGGAGCCGGGCCGGCGCTGAGCTACGGCGTGCGGCCGGAGGACCTGAGCCTCGTCGCCGCCGATACGGCCGGGGCGCTGCCGGGCACGCTGGCGATGCTGGAGCCGACCGGGCCGGAGACCTATGTCGTGATCGACTCGCCGGTCGGCAGCCTGACCGCGCGCGTCGCCGGCAAGGTGGCGCAGCGAGTCGGGCAGGCCGTGGCGCTGGCGTGGTCGCCGGCGTCGGTGCACTTGTTCGACCAGCGCACCGAGCTGCGGCTGGGGTGATCAATTTGATCGCTTCGCCAGCTCTTCCCTGACCAGCCTCACCACCAGCTTGTCCAGCGACTCGACCGAGTAGTTGCCGACGTCGTGCACCGTCTCGCGGCCCGGCCCGCTGGAGGGGTCGGTGGCCTGCGCATAGGTGAGGAAGACGAAGCGGCCGCCGGTGTACTGCGCGGCCTGGCGGAAGACGTATTCGCCGACCGGATCGAGCCCGCTGGCGCCTACTGCGAAGAGCTTGATGCCGCGGGCCAGCGCGCCCTGCATGTCGTGGTCGTAGTACGGCGCGCCGTAGTCGAGGTGCGGCGGCGCGTCGGCCACCAGCACCACCAGCCGCGTCGCGCCGTCGCCGCGCCATGAGAGGCGATGAACGGCGGTGTGCAGCGCCTCGTTGAGGGCCTCCGGCGTGTCGCCGCCGCCGCCGGCCTGCAGCGCGCCCAGCGAGCGCTGGAAGGCCGGCAAGTCGTTGCTGAAGTCGTGCGCCCGCACGAAGAACTCGTCGCCGCGGTCTCTGTACGCCACCATCGCGAAGCACAGGTCGGGCTTGCTGGGCAGCTGGGCGATCTGGTCGGCCATCGCGCGCATCGAGCGCTTCAGCTTGTCGATCTCGTCGGCCATCGAGCCGGTGGCGTCGATCAGGAAGACCAGATCCAGCCGCGCACGCTCGGCCGGCAGCTCGGCGGCCAGGCGCACCTGCAGGTTGTCGCGCTGGCCGCGGCGCAGCAAGGCCCGGCCGATCAGGCTGCGGCCCTGGTCGGCCTTGCGCACCTGCACCTCGAACACCGGCGCGGCGCTGTCCACCACGCCGGGGTGCAGCCAGACCTGGCCGCCGGCGTCGGTGCGGGCCCACAGCGGCAGCGGCTGGCCGCTCGCGTACAGCGCCACCTGGGCGTCGGGCACCGGGCGGTCGGCGGCGTCGCGCACGGTGAGCAGGGTGCGCTCGCGCACGTCCAGCTCGCGCACCGGCAAGCCGCTGTTGCGCTCGCGGTAGGCCAGGTAGGCGCCGAAGTCGGCGTTGTCGTCGACCACGCCGGCGGTGACTGGCTCGGTGGCCGGCCGCTCGTGCGGCAGGTCTTGCGGGCGTGGCGGGCGATAGGCGCCTTCCGGCGCGGGTGCAGCGGCCGCCGCGACCGGGGGCGAGGTCGCGGCCTTGTCGCTGCGCCGCTCCGCCAGCTCGGGCGCGCTGCGGCTGCTGAGGCTGCCGTGGGGTGAGGCGGTGTCGCTCAGCTCGGCCATCTCCGCCGCCTCGCGGCGCCCGCGCCAGGCCGCGCCGGGTCGCCCCTGCGGCCCCCACAGGTCGATGCGCTGCGGCGCGCGCTTGCAGTCGGCCGCATCGGGCTGCGCCGGGCGGCCCGCCTGCGGCCCGGCCCAGCGCAGTCCGGACCAGCCGGCGCCGGTGGTCGGCCCGTTGCTGCGCGCA
>DATHWJ010000494.1:0-12654 GCA_035460745.1 Ideonella sp.
CCCGCTGCCCGGGCGGCCGCGCCCGCCGCCGCCAAGGCCGAGAGCGAGGAGTGGGAAGAGATCTGACGCCCGCGCGCCCCCGCGCAGACCATGCCCGCTTCGGCGGGCATCGCCGCTTTTGGCGCCGGCGCCCGGTGGTACAAAGGCCGCCACGCCACCCGAGGCGCCCACGCCTCCCCGGATCGGAGAACCTCCCATGCACGCCCCATCGCAGGCCCCATTCGGCACCTGGCCATCGCCCATCTCGGCGCAGCGCATCGCGGCCGGCGGCAAGCCGCTGTATGCGCCGCGGCTGGATGGCGGCCAGCTCTACTGGCTCGAAGGGCTGGCAGCGGAGGGCGGCCGGCTGGTGGTGATGAAGGCCGGCAGCGCGCACCCGCTCAGCCCGGCCGGCAGCAACGTGCGCAGCCGCGTGCACGAGTACGGCGGCGGCGCCTACATCGTCGCGGGCGGCACGCTGTATTTCTCCAACTTCGTCGACAACCTGGTCTACGCGCAGCCCGAGGGCCAGGCCGCGCGGCCTCTCACGCAAGACCCGGCGCAGCGCCACGCCGACTTCGAGCTCGATGCGGCCCGCCAGCGCCTGCTCGCCGTGCGCGAGGACCACTCGGTGGCCGGCGCCGAAGCGCGCAATACGCTGGTTGCCTTGCCGCTGGGCGGCGGGCCGGCGCAGGCGCTGGCGGCCGGCTTCGACTTCTACGCGGCGCCCCGCCTGTCGCCTGACGGCAGCCAGCTTGCCTGGCTGTGCTGGCGCCACCCCCAGATGCCGTGGAACGGCACCGAACTCTGGCTGGCGCAGGTCGCGCCGGACGGCTCGCTGGCCCAGCCGCACCGAGTCGCCGGCGGGCCGACGGAGTCGCTCTGCCAGCCGATGTGGTCGCCCGCCGGCCAGCTCTACGTGGTCTCGGACCGCAGCGATTGGTGGAACCTCTACCGCGTCGAGGGCGGCGAGCTCCAGCCCGTCTGCCCCATGGAGGCCGAGTTCGGCGAGCCGCAGTGGGTCTTCGGCCAGGCCATGTACGGCTTCGCCGGCGAGCACGAGGTGATCGCCACCTGCATCGTGCAGGGCCTGAGCCGGCTCGGCCGCGTCGACCTGCGCAGCGGGGCCTGGAGCGAGATCGCCACGCCCTACACCAGCTTCGACGACCTGGTCGTCGGCCCCGGCTTCTTCGCCGCGCTGGCCGGCTCGCCGCGGCTGCCGCAGCAACTCGTGCGCTTCGATTCAGCCGGCAGCGGGCACCAGGTGCTGGCCAGCAGCATCGCCGAGCTGCCCGAGGCCGGCTATCTCTCCAGCCCGACCCGCCTGAGCTACCCGAGCGGGGGGCGCCAGTCTCACGCTTTCTACTACCCGCCCGCCAACGCGAGCTGCCAGGCGCCGGCCGGCGAGCTGCCGCCACTGCTGGTGATAGGCCACGGCGGCCCGACGGGCCTGAGCACCACCACGCTGCGGCTGGCGCTGCAGTACTGGACCAGCCGCGGCTTTGCGGTGCTCGACGTGAACTACGGCGGCAGCACCGGCTTCGGCCGGCCCTACCGCGATTCGCTGGCGCTGCAATGGGGCGTCGTCGATGTCGAGGACTGCGTGGCCGGCGCACGCTACGCGGCCGAGCAGGGCCTGGCCGACCCGCAGCGCATGGCGATCCGCGGCTCCAGCGCCGGCGGGCTGACGGTGCTGAGCGCGCTGATCTGGCACGACGTGTTCAAGGCGGGCGCCAGCCACTACGGCGTCAGCGACCTGGCCGCGCTGGACGCCGACACCCACAAGTTCGAGTCGCGCTACACCGCCTGGCTGGTGGCGCCGCCCGAAGACCGCGAGCGCGTCTACGCCGAGCGCTCGCCGCGCGCCCACGTCGACAGGCTGCGCCAGCCAGTGATCTTCTTCCAGGGGCTGGACGACAAGGTCGTGCCGCCGGCGCAGTCCGAGGTGATGGTGGCGGCGCTGAAGGCCGGCGGCGTGCCGGTGGCCTACCTCAGCTTCGAGGGCGAGGGCCACGGCTTTCGCCGGCTGGAGACCATCCAGGCCACGCTGGAGGCCGAGCTCTCGTTCTACGCGCAGGTCTTCGGCTTCGAGCCGGCGGGCGAACTGGCGCCGGTGGCCATCGCCAACAAGCCGGCGTGAGCCGGTGAAACCAGCAAGACCATGACAGAACCCTTCCGTTTTTCACTCACCCGCCGCGTGGCCAGTGCCGGCTTGCTGGCAAGCTGCTTGCCGGCCGTCCGGGCGGCGGGGGCCAATGGCGATGCCGATGGCGCCTTGCTGCGCGCGGTGATCGAGGGGCCGCAGCGCAGCGCGGCCAACCGCGCCCGCGACGGCGCCCGGCACCCTTTCGAGACGCTGCGCTTCCTGGGCCTGGCGCCCGGCCAGTCGGTGATCGAGATCGCGCCCGGCGGTGGCTGGTACACCGAGATCCTGGCGCCCTACTTGCGCGCGCGCGGCCACTACTACGCCGCCCACTACCCCAAGGCGGGCAGCAGCCCTGAGCAGGCGGCCGCGCGCCGCCGCTTCGAAGACAAGCTGGCGGCCAACCCGGCGCTCTACGGCCGCCCCGTCGTGGGCAGCCTGCCCGACGACGAGCGCGGCTTCGTCGACATCCACCCGCCGGGCGGCGCCGACCTGGTGCTGACCTTCCGCAACGTGCACAACTGGATAGAGGACGGCCACCTCGACGAGACGCTGCGCGCCTTTCATGCCGTGCTGAGGCCGGGTGGCGTGCTGGGCGTCGAGGAGCACCGCGCGCCGGCCGGCACGCCGCTGGCTACCGTGATCGCCAGCGGCTACGTGCCCGAGGCCTTCCTGATCGCGCGGGCGCAGGCCGCGGGCTTCGAGCCCGCCGGTGCGAGCGAGGTCAACGCGAACCCGCGTGATCGCAAGGACCACCCGAACGGCGTCTGGTCGCTGCCGCCCACGCTGCGCGGCGGCGAGACCGACAAGCCCCGGTTCCTCGCGATCGGCGAGTCCGACCGGATGACGCTGAAGTTCGTGAAGCCGCGCAAGGGCTGAGCAGGCGTCAGGCTTTCTTCGCCCAGGCGCTGCACCAGCCCTTGGCCGCCACCTGCTTGCCGGCGAAGAGCGGGCAGTTGCCCATCGCATCGGTGGGCTTGGACTGCCACAGCGCGCAGTTGTTGCAGGTTTGCGCCGCCGCGTGGTTGGGGTACTTCTTGGCGTCGGCCTTGGCGGTGTCGGCCACATAGCCCAGGGCCACGGCCTGCGGGTCTTTTTCGTCGAGCTTGGCCTGGGCCAGGCTGCGGGTGGCCGTCAGCGCGGCGCCGGTGGCCGCCACGCTCATCATGAAGATGCGGCGCGTCGGGGTGCGGGGAGTGGAGCTCATGGTTTGCCTCGTGTTGCTGGGTGAGAAAAAGCTTCTGTGCCTGGCGGAGGGAAAGGGTAGCGAGGCGGCCGGAGCGAGGTCCGGCCGCCGCCGCGATCATATGCAACATCGGCCACCGGCCGGGCTTCCGGGCGCGTTCTCGCGCAAAGGAGCGGGCCAGGCGGCTCTTTCTTATTTGCTGCGCGCATAAGCAGCCGCGATTCGCGTCGTACCCAGGCTGGGTGCCGCTCCTTAGCATCGCGCGTTCCGCCCACGGCTGGCTGCCCGGCTGCGCCGTTCTTTCCGCTCTCTCTCACTGGTTGCCGCATGCCCGGATCCCACTTCTCCCAACGCCGCCAAGCCCTGGCGCTCGCCGCCGCCAGCCTGGCCCTGGCCCGCTTCGGCACGGCCCACGCGGCGGGTGCGAGCCTGCTGAACGTCAGTTACGACGTCTCGCGCGAGTTCTACAAGCAGTACAACGCGGCCTTCATCGCCCACTGGAAAAAGGCCACCGGCGAGGAACTGGTGCTGAACCAGTCGCATGGCGGCTCCAGCAAGCAGGCGCGCAGCGTGGTCGATGGCCTGGAGGCCGACGTGATCACGATGAACCAGGCCAACGACATCGACATCCTGCACGACAGGGGCAACCTGATCCCGGCCGACTGGGCCCGCCGCCTGCCGGACAACAGCGCCCCCACCACCTCGACCTAGGTGATCATGGTGCGCAAGGGCAATCCCAAGTCCATCCGCGGCTGGGACGACCTGGGCCGCAAGGGCATCTCGGTGGTCATCCCCAACCCCAAGACCTCGGGTAACGGCCGCTACACCTACCTGGCCGCCTGGGGCGCCGCGCTGCAGAAGGGCGTCAGCCCGGCCGCGGCGCAGGCGCTGGTGGGCCGCATCTTTGCCAACGTGCCGGTGTTCGACGGCGGCGGGCGCGCGGCCACCACCACCTTTGCGCAGCGCGAGATCGGCGACGCGCTGGCCACCTTCGAGAGCGAGGTGCCGCTGATCACGCGCGAGTTCGGCGACCACTTCGAGGTCGTCTACCCGGCCACCAGCATCCTGGCCGAGAACCCGGTCTCCATCGTCGACAAGGTGGTCGACCGCAAGGGCACCCGCAAGCAGGCCGAGGCCTACCTGAAGTACCTCTGGTCCGACGAGGGCCAGGAGATCGCCGCCCAGCAGGCGCTGCGGCCGCGCTCGGCCAGGCTGCTGGCGAAGTACGCCAGGCAGTTCCCCAAGCTGCAGCTGTTCACCGTCGACGAGGTCTTCGGCGGCTGGAAGAAGGCCCAGAAGGACCACTTCGACGACGGCGCGATGTACGACAGGATCATCGCCTCGGTGCTGCGCTGAGGCCGCTGGCCGCCCGCCGCTCGCGCGCCGCTGGGCGCTAGCGCAGCGCCTTGCGCACCACCAGCTTCAGGCCCGACCAGACCTCGGTCACCGCGCAGACCTTCACGTCGACGAAGCCCAGCGGCAGCGCCAGCTCGCGGATGGTGTCTTCGGTGATGTCGGTCGGCCGCTTGCTGGCCTTCTTGGGCCACGAGACCCAGACCGCGGCGCTGCCGCCCAGCGTCGCGCGGCACTCGGCCAGCACCGGCTGGAGCTGCGCGCGCCAGCTGGCGAACACATGCACCAGCTCGGTCGCGCCGGACAGCGCGGCCTCGAAGCGCAGGCCGGGCGGGGCCGGCGCGATCCACTGCGGGTAGTCGGCCGGCGCGTCGATCAGCACGCAGCGCCCGCCCTCCTTGAGCCCGAGCTTCCTGGCCAGCGGGGTGCCCGAGTAGCCTGTCGCCATCGCTGCTGCCCGGCCGCCCAGGCTCACAGCCTGGGTGTCTTGCCCGAGGTGACGCCCTTGAAGAATTCGTAGATGCCGCTCTCGCCCATGTTGCGTGCATCGGCGAGCTCGCCGGCCTTGGTCACGTACAGCACCTGGTTCGCCGGCGAGAGCACGGCCACCGCCGGGATGCCTTTTTTCAGCGGCACGCCGTAGGACTCGGCGACATCGACGTTGTGGTCGAAGCGGCCGACGTTGACCTTGACGACCCTGAACTCCTTGGCCACCAGCGGCGCGCTGCTGCCGTGCTTGAGGGCCATGTCCAGCACCTTGCAGTCGCCGCACCAGTTGGCGCCGAAGACCACCAGCACCGGCAGCTTGGCCTGCGAGGCTTCGGCCAGGGCCTGCCGGATGTCCTGCCGGGCGTCGGCCGCTTCGTTGTAGGGGCCATCGGCGGCCAAGGTGGCTTGGGTGGTGAGCGCGAGCAGCAGGGCGGGCAAGAAGGCGAGCAGGCGTTTCATGGGCATTCGGCCTCGGCAGCGGGGGTGGGCGAAGTTTCGGTCAAAAACGGCAACAAGGGGTATTGCAGGGCATCAGCATCGGCGCCGCCGGCGCTCACGCGAGGAAGGCCTGCAGCAACCCGGCCAGGGCCTCCGGCTGGTCGTGGTGCACCATGTGGCCGCTGGGCGAGAGCACGTGGCGTTCCAGCTGTGGCACCACGGCGAGGCGGGCCTCGAACTCCTCGCGCGGGTAGAGATTGCCCCACCACTTCGAGGTGTCGGTCAGGTCGCCCTCGGCCCAGAGCACCGGCGCAGTGATGCGCTTCCAGCAGGCCAGCACCTCCTCGGCGCGGTAGAGCAGGGCGCCGGCGCGCTTGTGGGCCGGGTCGCCGCGGATGTGCCAGCGGCCGTCGGCGCGCGGCTCCGCCCACTGCGCCGCCAGCCAGTGGGCGCGCTCGGGGAGCAGGCGCGGGTTGTTGCGCATCAGCCGCCGGGCGACACCGCCCACGCTGTCGTAGGGCATCAGCATCTGCGGCGTGCGCAGGTCGTCCAGCCAGCGCGCCAGCCGCGCCGGCGCCATCTCGGGCCGGGTCTGCGGCATGCCGAAACCCTCGAGATTGACCAGCCGGCGGATGCGCGCCGGCCGCACGCCGGCGTAGACCATCACAATGTTGCCGCCCAGGCTGTGGCCCAGCAGGTCGATGGGCTGCTCGGCCGGCAGGCCGGTGGCGGGGTGGGCCAGCAGCGCGTCGAGGTCGCCCAGGTAGTCGGCAAACCAGTAGTTGTCCACCGGCGGCACCCGCGTCAGGCCGTAGCCGCGCCAGTCGGGAGCGAGGATGTAGCGGCTCTCGCCCTCCAGCGCCGCCAGCGCATCGACGACGAACTGGAACGAGGCGCCCACGTCCATCATGCCGTGGCCCATCACCAGCGCGGGCTTGGCTGGCGTGATCATCGAGGGCTCGCCCCAGGCGGTCAGGTGGTAGTCCAGCCCGCGCACCGGCACGTGGAAGCTGCGGCCCGCCCGGCGCGGGCGGTAGGCAGCGATCTCGGTGTTCTCGGCGGCGGCGGCGGGGTCGGCGGGGTCGGTGCGGGGAGCGCTCATGGGCCCACTGTAGAGGCAGCGGGCCTTGCGGCCTGTCCGCGCAGCGACAGCGCCGCATCAGGCCCGCGCCGCCGCGATGTGCGGGCGGGTCCGGATGGGACAGGCGGCGCCTGTCCTCTACGCTGGCCGGCATGGATCTCGATCGACATGCCGAGCTGCACGCGGGCTTCCGCTGGCACGTGCCGCGCCACTTCAACCTCGCCGAGGCCTGCTGCAGGCGCTGGGCGCGGCAGATGCCGGACGCGATCGCCATCCGCATCGAACGCGAGGACGGCGGCCGGGCCATGAGCCGCAATTTCGGCGAGCTGCAGGCGGCGGCCAACCGCCTCTCGCACGCGCTGCAGCGCCTGGGCGTGGAGCGCGGCGACCGCGTCGCGATCGTGCTGCCGCAGCGCTTCGAGACCGCGGTGGCGCACATGGCGGTCTACCAGCTGGGAGCGGTCGCCGTGCCGCTGACCCAGTTGTTCGGGCCGGAGGCCCTGGCCTTCCGCCTCGAGGACAGCGGCGCCGCGGTCGCCATCGTGGACGAAGCCGCGCTGCCCCAGCTGCTGCAGGCCCGGCCGCAGTGCGCGGCGCTCACCACGCTGATCGCGGTCGGCGCGGCGGCCGGCCAGGGCGACGCCGACTGGGAGCCGCTGCTGGCCCGCGAGCGCGACAGCTTCGAGCCGCTGCGCACCGGCGCCGACGACGCCGCCATCCTGATCTACACCAGCGGCACGACCGGCCCGCCCAAGGGCGCGCTGCTGCCGCACCGGGCCCTGCTCGGCAACCTGAGCGGCTTTGCCTGCAGCCAGAACTGGCTGCGCAGCGGCGCCGGCCTGCCGCCCAAGCGGGCGCTGGGCCCGGGCGGTGCGCCGGCCGACGCGGTCTTCTGGAGCCCGGCCGACTGGGCCTGGACCGGCGGGCTGATGGACGCCTTGCTGCCTTCGCTCTACTTCGGCGTGCCCATCGTGGCCCACAGCGGGCGCTTCGGCGCGCAGCGCGCCTTCGAGCTGATGCAGCGCCACCGCGTGACCAACAGCTTTCTGTTCCCCACCGCGCTGAAGGCGATGATGAAGGCCGTGCCGCACCCGCGCGAGCGCTACACGCTGCAACTGCGCGCGGTGATGAGCGCCGGCGAGGCGGTGGGCGACGCGGTGTTCGGCTGGTGCCGCGACGAGCTCGGCCTGGTGGTCAACGAGATGTTCGGCCAGACCGAGATCAACTACATCGTCGGCAACTGCAGCCAGACGGTGGGCACCGACGGCCACCCCGCGCCCGGCTGGCCGGCGCGACCCGGCAGCATGGGCCGCGCCTACCCGGGCCATCGCGTCGCGGTGATCGCCGACGACGGCAGCGAGTGCCCGCCCGGCACGCCGGGCGACGTGGCGCTGCACCGCCGCGACGTGCACGGCCACCTCGACCCGGTCTTTTTTCTCGGCTACTGGCGCAACGAGGGCGCGACGCGGGCCAAGTTCACCGGCGACCCGGCCGACAGCTGGTGCCGCACCGGCGACACCGCGGTGATGGATGCCGACGGCTACCTCTGGTACCAGGGCCGCAGCGACGACGTCTTCAAGGCGGCCGGCTACCGCATCGGGCCGAGCGAGGTCGAGAACTGCCTCGTCAAGCACCCGGCCGTGGCCAACGCCGCGGTGGTGCCCAAGCCCGACCGCGAGCGCGGCGCGCTGGTCAAGGCCTACGTGGTGCTGGCCGAGGGCTTCGAGAGCGACCCGGCGCTGGTCGAGGCGCTGCAGCAGCACGTGCGGGCCCGCCTCGCACCCTACGAGTACCCGAAGGAGATCGAATTCATCGCCGCGCTGCCCATGACCACCACCGGCAAGGTGCAGCGGCGGGTGCTGCGGCTGCAGGAGGAGGAGCGGGCGCGAGCCCGGGCGCGCTGAGGCGCTCTGAGGTGCTCTGCCGGCAGCCTCGGCCCGCGCCTGTCGTCGAGCGGCCGTCATCGTTGAACGCACGGGGTATCCGCCGTCCAGGTTGATGCGCCGTACCGGCGCCGGCGGTGCTACTTGGCGCACTGGCCGCGCACCGCGGCGACCGCCAGGAAGGGCAGGCTCAGCAGCCCGCCACCGCCGCCGAGAAACTCGCCCTTCAGGCAGTCGCCCTTGCCGGCCTTGGCCGCCGCCTCCGAGAGCTGGATGTCGCTGCGCTGCTGCGGCAGGCCGGTGGCCTCGGCCGCACGCTCCGAGAGCAGCGCCTGGCGGCCGATCTGGCGGATGGCCTGGCGCGTCGCTTCGCTGTCCAGCAGGCGGGGTGGGGCGGGCAGCGGTGCGCTGGCGGGCGCTGCGGGCTCGGTGATGGTGTCGGTGATCGCGGCGGTGGCCATCTCGGCGCGCTCGCCCGGGTTGGCGGGTGGCGGCGCCTGTGCGGCCACCGGCTCGGCCGGCTGTGCCGGGCGCTGGGCCTCCAGCCTTGCCGGAGCGGGCACCGCGGTGCGTTCGGTGGCCGCCGGCGGCACCGGCACCGGGCGCGGCGCCACACGCAGCCAGACCAGCGCGGGGGCCCCGGCCACCGGCACCTCCACCTGCGGGCGTATCGCCGAACGCCAGGCCAGCAGCAGCAACAAGTGCAGCACGACCACGCCGCCCATCGCGATGGCCTCGCGGCGGTGGCTCTGGCGCCACGCGGGCCGGGCGTCAAGCGGGAGGCGTGGGCTCATCTGGCAGGTACTCGAGCAGGTCGCCGGGTTGGCATTGCAAGGCCTCGCAGATGCGCTCCAGCGTGTCGAAGCGCACGCCGCGCACCTTGCCCGACTTCAGCAGCGAGATGTTCTGTTCGGTGATGCCGACCCGCTCCGCCAGCTCGCGCGAGCGCATCTTGCGGCGGGCCAGCATCACGTCGAGTTGTACGACGATGGGCATCGATTCAGACGAATTCGCGGTTTTCGTCGGCCACGCGAAGCGCTTCGGCCATCACTCTCGCCACCGTCAGGAAGACCGCCGCAAACAGCAGGAGCTGGTAGTCGTTCGAGCTCAGGTCCAGCCGCAACATGCGCTTGCCCACCGGGTTGTCGAGCGAGATCGCGACCGACATCAACGCCCTCACGAGGGGGCCGGCCACCGCCAGCGCCAGCAGCCAGCAGGCAAATCGGCGCAAATGCGCCACGGCGCGCAGGCTGAACACCTCACCCAGCCGGTAGCGGCCGAAGAGTTGCCAGAGCTGCCACAGCGCGGCAAACCACAGGCCCAGCGAGATCAGGCTGACGGCCGCGCAGCGCAACCGCGTGGCCAGCGTGAAGTCGCCGATCAGCAGCGGTCGCAAGGCTTCTTCGGAGAAGTCGCCCATGCCCAGCATAGCCAAGGCGTTGGGTGAAAAGACCAGCGACAGCGGCACGATCAACAGGAACGGCGCACCGACGAGTATCAGCCCCCGTACCAGGCTGGACAGCCGCCGCAGGCGCCGCGCCAGCACGGGATCGACAGGCGTTTCGGGTGCGGAGGTCAACAAGGGCGACATGGGCAGGGATGGCAAGAAGTTCTTGCGTTGCAGACATAACTTACTGTAAAACAGTAAATTATGAACGTCAATCAACAACGCCCGCACCAACCCGAAACCCCAGTCGCAGCGCCCGCCGGTCGGCGCAGGCGCTTCGACACCCGCCGTGCCGCCTGCGGGCTGGCCGCCCTCGCGCTGGCCGGCTGCAGCGCCGTGCCGCTGAGCTCGCTGTGGGCGCTGCGCCAGCTCGATTTCTGGAACCTGGACCCGACGCAGATCCACGCCATGGCGCTGCTGCCGGCCGGCGTCGGCGCCCGGCCCGACGCGCTGCGCCTGACGCTGAAGGCGCAGCGTGGCGGCGGCTCGGCCGAAGAGCTGGAAGAGCACCTGGCGCTGCGTGCCGCGGCGGTGGAGCAGGCCGCGCCCGAGCAGGCGGCGCCCGGCACCCACTGGCTGCCGCTGGCCTTCGACGAGACCGAGGTGGCGCGCTTCAACGCCTTTCGCGGCCGGCTGGAGGCCTGGAAAGCGGCCGATGGCAAGGTGGCCGACCGCAGATTCAGCCTGGCCGTCGAGCCGGCCTTGTGCAGCACGGTGGCCGGCGGCGTGGAGACCAGGAAGGTGATCGTCAGCGCCTGGTTGCGCTGGAAGGCCGGGCAGGAGCCGGTGCAGGTGCTGGACCGCGCAGGGCTCAAGGACATCGCGGAGAAGATCAAGACGGGGCCGCGCCTGCCGGCCTGCGCCTGAGCGCACCACCCGGCCATCGCGCCGGGCGCTGCAACGGCGCGCCGGCTGCGGCAAACTGTGCGCCCCGGCCGCGCTGCGGCCTACCGCGCCACCCCATGCAACAAGTCACCCTGGGTCGCAGCGACCTCTCCGTCACCCCCATCTGCCTGGGCACCATGACCTTCGGCGAGCAGGTCGGCGAGGCCGACGCCCACGCCCTGCTGGACCACGCGCTGGCGCGCGGCATCAACTTCATCGACACGGCGGAGATGTACTCGGTGCCGGCGCGCCGCGAGACCTATGGCGCGACCGAAACCATCCTCGGCCGCTGGTTCGCCAGCCGCCCCGGCGCGCGCGCCCGGGTGGTGCTGGCCACCAAGGTGGCCGGCCCCAGCCGCAACATGGACTGGGTGCGCGGCGGCGCCCGCGACCTGCGCACCGCCGACATCCTGCAGGCCTGCGACGACAGCCTGCGCCGGCTGCAGACCGACGTGATCGACCTCTACCAGATCCACTGGCCCAACCGCAACGCACCGGCCTTCGGCGCGCTCTACTTCGACCCCGCCCAGGAGGCCGACTACAGCCCCATCGCCGAGCAGCTCGAAGCGATGGACCGGCTCGTCAAGGCCGGCAAGGTGCGCCACATCGGCCTGTCCAACGAGACGCCGTGGGGGCTGATGGAGTTCGTGCGGGTGGCCGAGCAGCAAGGCCTGCCGCGGGTGGCGAGCGTGCAAAACCCGTACGCCTTGACCAGCCGCGCGCTCGACAACGGCCTCGACGAAGCGCTCTACCGCAGCCAGGTCGGCCTGCTGGCCTACTCGCCGCTGGGCTTCGGCGCGCTGAGCGGCAAGTACGACACGCCCGGCTTCGACCCCGCGCAGCCGGCGCTGGGCCGCATCGCCCGCTTCGAGTCGGTGCGCCAGCAGCGCTGGGGCCGCCCCGAGGCGCTGGCCGCCGCGCGCCGCTACAACGCGCTGGCGCGCGAGCACGGCCTGGCGCCGGCGCAGATGGCGCTGGCCTTCTGCTACGGCAACTGGCGCGTCGCCAGCACCATCATCGGCGTGACGCGGCGCGAGCAGCTCGACCAGAACCTCGATGCCTGGGGCACGCGGCTCCCGCCCGAGCTGCTGGCGGAGATCGACCGCATCCGCTGGGAAGCCCGCGACCCGGCGCAGTGAGTGAGACCTGCGATTCAGCGACTCCGCGACTTTTCATATGAGCAAGAAGGCGAAGCACGTCAGTGAAACACCGGCCACGAACTGGCTGCGCGAGCACGGCTTGACGTTCACGGAGCATCCGTACGACTACGTCGAACACGGCGGCACCGACGAATCGTCGCGCCAGCTGGGCGTGCCCAACCATGAAGTGATCAAGACGCTCGTGATGCAGGACGACCGTGCGCGGCCCCTGATCGTGCTGATGCACGGCGATTGCCAAGTCAGCACCAAGAATCTGGCCCGTGCGATCGGCGCGAAGAGCGTCGAGCCCTGCCAGCCCGAAGTCGCGCAGCGGCACAGCGGCTACCAGGTCGGCGGCACTTCGCCCTTCGGCCTCCGAAAGGCCATGCCGATTTATGTCGAAGAGACGGTGCTTGCACTGCCGAGTATCCTGATCAACGGAGGACGTCGCGGCTACCTTGTGGGTATCAGTCCGATGGTCTTGAAGACACCCCTGGGCGCACTCCCAGTTCGGTGTGCGCTGGCGGCGACATAGTCCGGTCTGGCTGCTTGGGTTCTGTCGGTGCCTGCTGTTGCGGGCGCTACGGATCGGACCCGTTGAGGGCCTGCCGTTGCTGCTCCCTGTCTGCCA
>DATHWJ010000495.1:0-6433 GCA_035460745.1 Ideonella sp.
GCGGTGATGTCGTAGCCCTGCGGCGCGGCGGTGGTGTTCAGTGTGAAGGTGGTCGTGGACGCGTAGTCGCGGTCGTTGCTGTAGGCGGCCTGCGAGCCATCGTTGAGCAGCGCCGGCGGGTGGCTGCCCTGGTAGCCGGTCGTCTCCACGCCCGCCAGCGTCTGCGAACCAGCGCGGATCAGGTTGGGCTGCAGCGTCCAGGGCGTCGACGTGACCGTGCTGAAGCGGTCCACCTGGTGCAGGCCCCAGAAGCGGCCCGGGTCGGGGTTGACCGGCTTGCTGGGCAGCGCGGCCATCATGGCCTGGAACCACACCTCGGCCATCACCGCGTAGCCGGCCGCATCGGGGTGGATGCCGTCCGGGTTGGGGTGGTCCAGCATGGGCGTGTACTGGTCGACCAGGTAGACGCGGTGGCCCAGCGCGCGGTGGCGTTCGACCAGCCCGGGGATCTGCGAATTGAGACCAAGGATGTAGGCCTGCGTCGTCTCGCTGGCCGGCGGGTTGGCCGGGATGATCTGCGAGACGATGATGTAGATAGCCGGGTTGTAGGCAATGATGCGCGAGACCATGTCGTCCAGCCGGTCGATCGCGCTGGGGATGCCCAGGGTCGCGTCGCCGCCGAAGTGGTAGTGCTGCTGCGCGTCGTTGGTGCCGGCGTGGATGGTGACGATGGCCGGGTCCCAGTCGTGCAGCCGGGTCTCGATGGGCGGTGCGCTCCAGAAGCCGATGCCCGAGGTGATCTCGTCGATGCGGTAGGCCGAGTAGCCCTCGTGGTCGTCGTCGACGAACTCCGGCGGGTCGCTCAGCCGGCCGTTGCGGCGGCCGACGAAGTTGGGCATGCCGGAGGCTGCGGAGATCTTCTGGAACAGCGGGTAGCGGTAGCCACCGGCGTCGCCCTCGGTGATGGAGTCGCCGATCAGCATGATGCGCAGCGGCGCGGCCTGCACCTTGGGCGGTGTGCCGGCCGCCGAAACGGCGGCGGAGGCGAGCGAAGCGGCGGCCAGTGCGCATGCCAAAGGCAGCGCGCGCACCAGGGCGGAGAACGAGAAGGGCTGCATGGGCTGGGTTCCTTGCCGGGACGGTGCTGAAAGGAAAGCGGCATGTTGCACAACTTGTGCCCACACGAACACCCGTGCAGTCCATGAGCCGGCGTGAGCCCGCACACCGGTCTTTGTCAGGCTCCTGTCAGTCAGTCGGCTTCTATCTTGGAGGCCTTCACGACCTGGCCCCAGCGCTGCAGCTCGGCCTTGCTGAAATCCGCCAGCGGCTGCGGGCCCAGGAACTCGGCCGTCGCGCCCAGCTCCGCGGCCTTCTGCTTGAAGGCGGGCGTGGCCATCAGCTTGCCGATCTCGCCGGCCAGCTTGTCGATGATGGGCTGCGGCGTCTTGGCCGGCGCGAAGACGGCGAACCACGAGGTCGCGTCCAGCTTGGGCAGGCCGGTCTCGGCGGCGGTGGGCACGCCGGGCAGCGACGACACGCGGGCCTTGCCGGTCACGGCCAGCGCATGCAGCTTGCCCGACTGGATGAAGGGCATGAAAGGCGGCGGCGTGCCGAAGGTCAGGTCCACCTGGCCGCCCAGCAGGTCCTGCAGCGCCGGGCCGGTGCCCTTGTAGGGCACGTGCGTCATCTGGATGCCGGCCTGCTGCTCCAGCATCGCGCCGGTCACATGCTGCAGCGAGCCGTTGCCGGAGGAGGCGTAGCTCAGCTTGCCGGGGTTGGCCTTGGCGTAGGCGATCAGCTCGGCCATGGTCTTCACCGGCAGGCCTTCTCGCACCACGATCACCTGCGGCGCGTTGAGCACATTGGCCACCGCGCGCAGGTCGTCGGCCACCCACTGCGGGGCTTGCTTGTTCACGTTGGGCGTGATGACGTGGTAGCCGGAGTACTGCATCAGCAGCGTGTAGCCGTCCGGCTCGGCGCGCTTGACGGCGACGGCCGCGATGCCGCCGCTGGCGCCGCCGCGGTTGTCGACGATGACGGTCTGGCCCAGCGCCTTGCCCAGCGGCTCGGCCAGCATGCGGGCGGCGATGTCGGTGGTGCCGCCGGGCGCGGTGGGCACGATCAGCGTGATGGACTTGCCTGGGTAGGACGCGGGGTTCTGCGCCAGCGCGGTGCCAGCGGCCGCCAGCGTGAGCAGCAGCGCAGCGCTGCGCCTCGTGATGGTGCGTTGTTGTGAAGTCAAGATCGTCTCCAGGGTGTTGGACAGCATGGTTTCAGGCGGCGCGCGCCGCGTCGCGCGCCAGCGCGCGCTCGCGGATCTGCTCGAAGTCGGCCGGCAGCGGGTGCAGGTCCAGCCGGCGGCCGGCCTTGGTGATCTGGCTCGGCACGTCGTGGCCGATCAGGGCCGGCAGGCGCTGCGCCGCGGCGATCAGCGCGGGCAGGTCGACGCCGGTGTCGTAACCCATCAGCGCCAGCGCATGCACGACCTCCTCGCTGCAGACGTTGCCGGTGGCGCCCGGCGCGTAGGGGCAGCCACCGATGCCGCCCAGCGAGGCGTCGAAGCGATCCGCACCGGCGTCTATCGAGGCCAGCACGTTGGCCAGGCCCAGGCCGCGGGTGTTGTGGAAGTGCAGCGTCAGCTCGCTGCCGGGCCATCGCGCCCGGAAGGCGCGCGTCAGCGCTTCCACCTGCGACGGGTAGGCCATGCCGGTGGTGTCGCACAGCGTGACGCCGCGGGCGCCGAACTCGCCGATGAAGCGCTCGCACCAGCCCAGCACCGTGGCCTGCGGCACGTCCCCCTCCATCGGGCAGCCGAACGAACAGGACAGCGAGACATTGACCGCCACGGCCGCGCTCCTCGCCAGCGCCGCCACCTCGCGCAGCCCGGCGAAGGACTGCTCGCGCGTCATGCGCAGGTTGGCCAGGTTGTGGCTCTCGCTGGCCGACATCACCAGGTTCATCTCGTCGGTCTGCGCATCCACCGCGCGCTCGGCGCCGCGCACATTGGGCACCAGCGCGCTGTAGACCACGCCGGGGCGGCGAGCTATCTCGCGCAGCACGGTCTCGGCGTCGCGCAGCGCGGGGATGGCCTGCGGCGAGACGAAGGCGGTGACCTCGATCTTGGCCAGACCGGTCTGCGAGAGCGCATCGACCAGCGCGATCTTGTCGGCCGTCGGCACGAAGACCGCCTCGGCCTGCAGGCCGTCGCGCGTGCCGACCTCCTGCAGGTGGATGCGGCGGCCGGCGCCGTACCAGACAGAGGTATTCACCGGAGTACCTTCGTGCTGCGCACTCCGGTGTTCGCCCTTGGGGCGGCCCGGCGCGCTCACGCAACCACCTTCCTGCTGCGCAGCGCAGCGATGTCTTCATCCGAGAGGCCCAGCTCGCGCAGCACCGAGTCGGTGTCGTCGCCCAGGCGGGGCGCCGAGGAGCGCACGCTGCCCGGGGTGCCGAGCAGCTTGGGCACCACGCCGGGCAGGTCGATCTCGTGGCCGTCGCGGGTGGTCTGGCGCAGGATCATCCCGCGAGCCTGGTAGTGCGGGTCGTCGGCGATGTCGCGGGCGGTGTAGACCTTGCCGGCCGGCACGCGCGCTTCGCCCAGCGTCGCCAGCACCGCGTCCACCGTGCGCGCCAGCGTCCAGGCCTCGATGGCGGCGTCGATCTCGCCGACGCGAGCGACCCGGCCGGCGTTGTCGGCCAGCGCCGCGTCGGCCGCCAGGTCGTCGCGGCCGATGGTCTGCATCAGCCGCTTGAAGATGCTGTCGCCGTTGCCGGCCACCAGCACGTAGCCGTCGCTGCAGCGGTAGGCATTGGAGGGCGCGATGCCCGGCAAGGCGCTGCCGGCCGCCTCGCGCACCGCACCGAAGGCGCTGTACTCGGGGATCAGGCTCTCCATCACGTTGAAGACCGCCTCGTGCAGCGCCACGTCGATCACCTGCCCCTGGCCGCCGTTGACCTTGCGGTGGTACAGCGCGGTCAGCACGCCGATGGTGCCGTGCAGCGCGGCGAGGGTGTCGCCTATCGAGATGCCGCAGCGCACCGGCACCCGGCCGGGCTCGCCGGTCAGGTGGCGCAGCCCGCCCATCGCCTCGCCGATGGCGCCGAAGCCGGGCAGGTCGCGGTAGGGGCCGGTCTGGCCGTAGCCCGAGATGCGCAGCATCACCAGGCCGGGGTTGAGCTCGCGCAAGGCTTCGTAGCCCAGGCCCCATGCTTCCAGCGTGCCGGGGCGGAAGTTCTCTATCAGCACGTCGGCCTCGGCGATCAGGCGGCGGGCGATCTGCTGGCCCTCGGCGCTGCGCAGGTCCAGCGCCAGCGAACGCTTGTTGCGCGACTGCACCTGCCACCAGACGGAAGTGCCGTCCTGCAGCAGCCGCCAGTTGCGCAGCGGGTCGCCGGCACCGGGGGCCTCGATCTTGATCACCTCGGCGCCGAAGTCGCCCAGCGTCTTGCCGGCAAAGGGCCCGGCGATCAACTGGCCCATCTCGATCACGCGCACGCCGTGCAGGGCGCCGGGCGGCAGGGGGATGTCGGTAGCAGGGTTCATGCGGTCTCCATCGTGTGTTCGAGCCGATTGTCGAAACACGCGGGCGCTGGCGGAATGACCGCGTGGCGAGGCCAGCTTTCGCGGATCGCGAAAGCGAGGCGGGGCAAACCCTAGGTCTTGCGGGTGGCGGGGCGGTCTGGCGCGGCGGCCAGCAAGTGGTCCATCAGCAGCCGCACCGGCCGGGGCAGCGCGGCGAAGTCGCGGGCGCCTATCAGCAGCGTGCGGTGGACCCAGTCGTCCAGGATGTCGATCTTGCGCAGGCCCATCGAGCGCAGGTGCGGCTGGATGGCGGCGTCCGGCAGCACGGCCACGCCCAGCCCCGCGGCCACCATCTGGCACATCGCGTCGAAGCTGCGCACCTGGATGCGCAGCCGCAGCCGCTTGCCCAGGCTCTCGGTCTCCAGGTGCAGGCGCTGCGCCAGCGAGGTGCCGGCCGAGAGCGTGACGAACTCGAAGTCGGCCGCCTCGGCGAAGTGCAGGGCCTTGCGCGCGGCCAGCGGGTGCTTGCGCGGTACCACCAGCACCAGCCGGTCGCGCCGGTAGGCCACGGTCTGCAGCCCCAGCGGCGGCGTGCGGTCGGCAAAGATGCCGATGTCGGCCCGGCCCTCCAGCACCGCCAGCACGATCTCGCTGCTGTTGAGCTCCTCGAGCTCGATGCGGATGCTGGGGTTGGCGGCGACGAAGGCGGCGATGTCGGCCGGCAGGAACTGCGTGATCGCCGAGGTGTTGGCCCACAGCCGCACCACGCCGACCAGGCCGCGCGCGTGGTCGGAGAGGTCGGCCGCCAGGTCATCGACGTCGCTCAGCAGGCGCTGCACGTGGCGCTGCAGCGCCTGGCCGGCGGCGGTCAGCGTGACGCCGCGCGAGTGGCGCTCGAACAGCGCGGCGCCGACCGTCGCCTCCAGGTCGGAGATGCGCTTGCTGGCCGCGCCCACCGCGAGGTGCGAGAGCGCGGCGCCCTGGCTGATGCTGCCGGTGCGCGCGACCAGGCCGAACAGGGCGAGCGAGACGAAGTCGAGGCGGTGGAGGTTCAAGGCGCGGCAGGGGCTTGGCAACGCGCCGCATTGTGCGCCGCACCCCGGGGCGCGGCTGTGCCGCTCAGGCCGCCCGGGCCAGTTGCCCCTGCAGCCACCGCGCCAGGTCGCCGGCCGACATCGCGCCGGCCTGGCGGGCCACTTCCTTGCCGCCCTTGAACAGCACCAGCGTGGGAATGCTGCGGATGCCGTAGGCCGCGCTCAGCCGGGGGTTCTGGTCGGTCTCGACCTTGGCGAAGCGCACCTGCGGCGTCTGCGCTGCCGCATTGGCGAAGTGCGGGGCCATCATCTTGCAGGGGCCGCACCACTCGGCCCAGAAGTCCACCAGCACCGGCAGCCCGGTGCCGGCGACAAAGGCGGGCAGGCTGGTGTCCGTCAGCGCGACGGGCTGGGCGGCCATCAGCTCCGCGCCGCAGCGGCCGCAGACGGGTTCGTCCTGCAGGCGGGCGTCGGGCACGCGGTTGGTGGCGGAGCAGGCGGGGCAGACGAGGTTCATGGCACGGGCTCTTGGTGAAGACCAGTCCTGCAGATGGGTCAGGCGGCCCCGATTTCAAGCGCCGGGCTCACCAGGCCGAGGCGCCCGCCGCCGCTTCGCGCTGCGGCCGGAACCACTCGAGCAGGAAGTCCACCAGCACCGGCAGCCCGGTGCCGGCGACAAAGGCGGGCAGGCTGGCGTCCGTCAGTGCGACGGGCTGGGCGGCCATCAGCTCCGCGCCGCAGCGGCCGCAGATGGGTTCGTCCTGCAGGCGGGCGTCGGGCACGCGGTTGGTGGCGGAGCAGGCGGGGCAGACGAGGTTCATGGCACGGGCTCGTGGTGAAGAAGACCAGCCCTGCAGATGGGTCAGGCGGCCCCGATTTCAAGCGCCGGGCTCACCAGGCCGAGGCGCCCGCCGCCGCTTCGCGCTGCGGCCGGAAC
>DATHWJ010000496.1:0-17377 GCA_035460745.1 Ideonella sp.
ACCAGCATCGCCCAGGCAAAGACCGGCATCCTGCGCAGCGTCATGCCCGGCGCGCGGGTAAACAGGATGCCGATGATCAGCTCGATCGCGCCGGCGATGGCCGAGATCTCGATGAAGCCTATGCCCAGCAGCCAGAAGTCGGCACCCAGGCCGGGCGAATGCGCCATGCCGGAAAGCGGTGGATACATGAACCAGCCGCCGTCGGGCGAGAGGCGCCAGAAGATCGTGCAGAAGAAGGCCAGCCCGCCGATCGCGTAGGCCCAGAAGGCGTAGGCACTCAGGCGCGGGAATGGCAGGTCGCGCGCCCCCAGCATGCCGGGCAGCAGGTAGACGGCGATCGCCTCGACGATGGGCACGGCGAACAGGAACATCATCACGGTGCCGTGCATCGTGAAGACCTGGTTGTAGAGCTGCGGGCCGAGCAGTGTGTTGTCGGGCACGGCGAGTTGCGCGCGGATCATCAGGCCCAGCACGCCCGCCAGCACGAAGAACAGCAGCGCGGTGGCGATGTAGTAGAGGCCGATATGGGTGTTGTTGACGGCGGACAGCACGCGCCAGCCGCGTGGCGGCCGCCAGGCCTCTTCGAGGCGCGCCAGCTCGCCGGCAGGGCGCGGCAGGCTGCTGGGCAACGCCCCGCGCTCCTCGGCCGAGGTGTCGAGCCCGGCGCGCGTGAAAGGCGTCACTTCAACTGTGCCAGGTAGGCCGCCAGCGCCTGCAGCGAGCCATCGTCCAATGACTCGCGGCCCGGCATGCGCACGCCCGGCTTGAAGCGCTGGGGCTGGGCGACCCAGGCAGCGAGATGGGCGAGATCGTTGGGCACGGCACCGGCGGCCAGCATGCGCCGGCTGCCGACATGGGTCAGGTCCGGGCCCAGCCGGGCGTGGGTCTCGGCGCCCTCCAGGCCTCGCACCTGGTGGCAGGCGTTGCAGCGCTGCTCGAGAAACACGGCCTGCCCTCGCAGCGCCAGGGCGTCCGCCGGCGGCGCCGCTGGAGCGGCCTGGGCCGCCAGCCAGCGCTCGAACTCGTCGGCCGGCCTGGCGACCACCTGCAGCACCATGCGGGCGTGCTGCTCGCCGCAGAACTCTGCGCAAGGGCCGCGGTAGACGCCGGGCTTGTCGGCCTGCAGCACGAGGCGGTGCACACGGCCCGGCAGCATGTCGACCTTGCCGGCCAGCGCCGGCACCCAGAAGCTGTGGATCACGTCGGCGCTGTTCAGGCCCAGTGTCACCGGCCGGCCCACCGGCAGGTGCAGCTCGTTGGCCAGCAGCACCGGCCCGCCATGGCGCGGGTCGTGGTAGCCGATCTCCCACCACCACGAGCGGGCGGTGACGCTGATGACCAGTGCGCGCGGGTCGGCTGGCGGCGCGCCGGAGGCCAGCCAGGAGGCCGGCAGCAATTGCTGGCTGCGCAGCGCCGTATAGGCCAGCAGCGCGCTCAGGACCACCGCCGGCAGCAGCACGCCCCCGCCCAGCAGCCAGCGGCGGGCCTGCCGTGGCGTCAGGGGGTGAGGGCGAGCGCTCAGGAGCGCCCAGGCCAGCAGCGCCATGACGCCGACGAAGAGCACCGCCGCCCCGGCGATCAGCACCCACGACATCTCGGCCAGCGTCGCCGCGAGCGGGCCGGCGGGCTGCAGCACCGCGTCGGCTGCATGCGTGGCCGGCACCACCAGCGCGCCGGCGATCGGCAGGCGCTGCCAGGGCGACGGTCGCGCGCGCGGCATCATTCGTGCAGCGCCATCAGGTAGGCCGCCATGTCGTGCGCATCGGCCGACGAGACGCCCATGGCCGGCATCAGCGTGCCGGGCGCCAGCGCCGCGGGGTCGGCGATCCAGCGCGCCAGCGTGCCGGGCTCGTTGGGCCAGCGCCCCGCGATGTAGCTGCGCTGCCCGTAGCCGCCCAGGTCGGCGGCGAGGTGCGAGCGGGCTGCCGCCACGCCGGGTATGCGGTGGCAGCTGCCGCAGTGGTAGGCCGCGAGCAGGCGTTGGCCTCGTTCGCGCGATGCGCCTTGCCCGGCGCCGGGTGATGCCGCGACACCGCCGTCGCCGCAGCCCACCAGCACACATAGGCAGGCCACCGCCGCTGCACAGCATGCGACACGACCAGGCCGATCTCGAACGGCGGACAACGACATCGCGCTGGGGGGCTCTGCTCCGTGCCGCGATGGCGGGCCGGGTGCGGGCGGGTGGGTGGAGCACCTACTGTAGGCAGGCCCGCGGCAAGGCCTGTCAGCGTTTGCCCATTTGTGAGGCGGGTGTTGTCCGACACGCGGGCGTGGGCGGCGCTTCTCACAATCCAGGCAGGCTTCGATGGGCACGCATGAAGAAGGCGATGTGGACCTTGCTGGCGATGGGGGTGGCGGGGGTCGGCGCCGCGGCCTTGTTCGTTGCGCTTGGCCTGTACGACATCTCGGCGACGCGCCAGCACACCCAGGCGGTGTACTCGCTGCTGGAGACGACGATGCACCGGTCGGTCGAGCGGCGGGCGCGGGCCGTCCGGGTGCCACCGCCCGACCAGGCGCGCAGCTCTGCGCGCGGCGCGCTGTGCTACCGGGCGCACTGCGTGCAGTGCCACGGCGGCCCAGGCACGGCACAAGGCCCCATGGGCCGCAGCATGCAGCCGCTGCCCGGGCCGCTGGTCGATGCGAGCGCGCGCTGGTCGCCGGCCGAGCTCTACTGGATCACCCGCCACGGCATCAAGATGAGCGGCATGCCGGCCTGGCAACACCACATCGCCGAGGACGACCTGTGGGCCCTGGTCGCTTTCCTGCAGCACCTGCCGCAGCTGACGGCCGCGGAGTTCCGCGCCGCAACCGCAGCGACGACCGAGCCGCATGGCGCCGCCGTCTGCGAGGCGCCGCAGGAAGCCACTCGCCTGTTGCCCGCCGATGCACTGCGCGGCCAGCGCGCCCTGACCCAGTTCGCCTGCAGCGCCTGCCACCTGATCCCGGGTGTCACGGGCAGCCGGGTGCACGTGGGCCCGCCGCTCGCCGGCGTGGGCAGCCGCTCATTGATCGCCGGGGCCGTGGCCAATACCCCGGAGCAGATGACGCGCTGGATACGCGCACCGCAGTCCATCGACCCGATGACAACCATGCCCGACATGCAGGTCGGCGAGCAGGACGCGCGGGACATGGCCGCCTATCTCGCGACGCTGCGCTGATGCCGGCCTGCAACCGCGGCAGGCGCAGGCCTGCACGCAGCGTGCAGCGGGGGTGCCAAGGTTTCTCTACTCTGTTCACCAGCAGCCTGTGATACCCAATGCCGAGTGGAGCGCCAAGCGCTAACGACAGTGTGACCACATCACGGGGCCGAGGAGCGCGGCATTCCCGGCGCTCGCGCATGAACAAGGCGCGGCTAGAGCGTGCACTGCACTGAGACCGCCCGATTCCGGGCAGCGGAAATGGCTCACAACGATCGCCTGCGGGGTCGGCCTGTCTGCTCCGGCGCATCGGCCCCTGCATTGCTGCGGTAACTGACGGCGCGCGCGCGTGTATCGTCGCCGGCCATACCGGCATGCACAAGGATTCGACATCCATTCGATCCAATTCCTGCAACGCTGTCGTGGCAATCGCCCGCTGCGCCAGTGGCCCTGCGGTTTTCACGCGTGATCAAGGGCCAATCGGAGAATCACTCGAACTGAGACGTGCCTGTCAGGTATCTTAATCTTCCCGCCGTTCCGGTCGCATAACATTGCCAAACTGATTGCCGAATGGAGGCGCACACCGGTTTGAGGTGGCCGATGTGCGCCGTGGCTGCCTCAGCCTTCGTTGCGGATGGACGGGTCCAGAGAAATCGGAGCGCCGGTCGCGATATTGACCAGGTTCACCGTGTACTTGTAGTCGCCGGTTTCGTCGTTGACGTCGAGCAGCGCCGCCTGGGTATTGCTGATGGTCCAGACCGGATACGGGAACTGGGCACCGGGACTCGTGACGACCACCGCGTTGCTGTTCGGGAACTTGTAGCCACTGGTGGCCAGGCCGAAGACGATCAGCACGTTGTTGCCGTTGACGGTCACCGGGTCGGGCGAAACGGTGATGGTCTGCGAGGCATCGACGGACACAGTGACCGAACGGGTCTTGAGCGTGACATCAGTCATGACGAAGTTACTTCCTGAGAATGCAGTGGCACCGCCCCCGCCGAATGCGCCACCGTTTTGTCAGAGATCGAAGGCCGACGGCCTCCGATAGCGGGTTCTGTGAGAATTATCGGCTCAACCCTGGCAACTTGAATGGCGATGCCGGGCAGCCTTCGAATAATTGCCGCAAGACACGGTTTTACAAACAGGGATGTCGGGATTCATTCATCTATTACGTTTCAGGGGGGGCTTGCCGGGTCGGTTGAAGACCCCGTCACCGATCATCGGGCACAGGCAGGTGGCAGGTATCTGGAAAGGCAGGTAGCCCTCGCTCCGAGGGCGTCCTCGCCGATTTTTCGCGAAAACCAGGCTGCACCCAAGGAGTTTGAAGTTGGGCGGCGGGTGCTAGCACGCCCTCGTGTTCAACGGGGGCGGATGGGCCGGCAAACTGTCAATTGTTGATAAATCGAAATCAAGCTGAAATCGCTATCATTTGGCCGCCTCATGCGTAGTTGCACGTACGCGCTTGTGTGTAGACGCTGGCGCGCCCTGGCCGGGCCGTTCAGGCCAGGCTTCAGCTGCTGTACTGGATGGAGTACGAATGCGCGACGTCGTGATCACAGGCATAGGCCTGCGCACCCCCATGGGCCACACGCTGGAAGCCGTCCGCGAAGTCTTTCGAAGCGGGAAACCGGTCATCCGCAGCTTCGAAGGGCCGAACGGCAGGCTGAGGGTGGGAGCGCGGATGACCGACGACTTCACCATCGGCTACACGCGGCCCGAGCAAGCCCTCTTCGACCCCTTGGCGCTCATGGCGTTGGCCGCCGCTGATGACGTGCTCCGCGACAGCGGCTTGTTCGTGGAGCCCGCTTCCGGCACAGACATGCCCATCGACAAAGACCGCTTCGGCATCCACCTCGGGACCGGGCAAGGCACCGCAGACACGCTCTTCGAGAGCTTCACGCTGCTCGCTCTGAGCGACAAGATCAAGCCGTTCAGCATCGTGCGCGGGCTGAACAACGGCGCGGCAAACCAGATCGCCATCCGCTACGGACTTCGGGGCAGTTGTCAAACGACCGTGCTTGCATGCTCGTCGTCAAACGCCGCCATGGGCAGCGCCATGCGCGCGATTCGCCATGGGTACATGGATGCCGCCATCGTCGGCGGCGTCGAGGCGACGTTCTGTGAAGGCAGCATGCGCGCCTGGGAGGCCATGCGCGTGCTGGCTCGGTTCGACCCGGCCTGCCCGGAGGCAGCGTGCCGCCCGTACGCGCGGGATCGCACGGGGCTGGTGCTCGGAGAAGGCGCAGTGATGTATGTCTTCGAGGCGGCCGAACACGCAAGGGCCCGCGGCGCCCGCATTTATGCGCGGGTGGCCGGCTTCGGCGAATCCACCGACGCGACGAATCTGGTGGTGCCGGACGCTGCCGGCCAGGCGCGGGCCGTCGAGGCCTGTTTGCGCGATGCGCAACTGTCGGTCGGCGACGTCGCCTACATCAACACCCACGGCACGGCCACGCCCGCAGGAGACCCCATCGAAGTCCAGGGCCTTCGCATGGTGTTCGGGTCGCGCGCCGAACAGATTCCTGCCAGCTCCACCAAGTCGCTGCATGGCCACATGCTGGGAGCTGCCGGCGCGGTGGAGTTGCTGGCGGCGATCGTCGCATTGAATGACGGGCTGATCGCGCCCACTGCGAATCTGCACGACCCCGACCCCGCTTGCGACCTGGATTTCGTGCCGTTGACGGCACGCACCGGCGTGAAGGTCAGGGCCGCGTTGTCCACCAGCTTCGCGTTTGGTGGATCCAACGCATGCATTGCCTTGACGAAGCACGAGTGACGGGCTCATCGGGCCGTGGAGCGCTCCCAGCTCCACGGCGCGGCGACCATCGCTCCCGCGGGCGTTCTCCGCGGGCCGTGGTTTGACAGGTGCACCGGTCCGTAATATATTCACATTTGGCTATATAAAAGAAAGGCTATGCGATGCGCTCCAACGACCTCGACCGGACGTTCGCCGCGCTGGCCGATCCGACGCGTCGCGCCATCATTGCGCGGCTCGCCTCGGGCGAGGCCACGGTCACCGAGCTGGCCGAGCCGTTCGAGATGACGCAGCCCTCCATCTCCAAGCACCTGAAGGTCCTGGAGCGCGCGGGTCTCATCTCGCGCGGCCGGGCGGCGCAGACGCGGCCCTGCCGCTTGGAGCCGGCCCGGCTGCAGGGCATCGCCCAATGGGTCGAGGTCTATCGCAAGCTGTGGGAAGACAGCTTCGAGCGGCTCGATGCGTTTTTGCAGTCCACCCAGCAACCGCCAAAGAATAGGAGAGAAGAATGACCATCGACCCTGACAAGACCACCTTCGTCATCACGCGCCAGTTCAAGCAGCCGCTTGCCGTCGTCTGGAAGGCCTGGAGCGAGCCTGACCAGCTCCAGCGCTGGTGGGGCCCCAAGGGCTGCGCCATCGACATCCATCGCTTCGAGTTCAGGCCGGGAGGCTTTTTTCACTACGCGATGAACTTTGAAGGCGCGCCCACGATGTGGGGCCGCTTCAACTACCGGGACATCGCCTCGCCCGAGCGCCTGGTGTGGCTGAACTCCTTCTCGAACGAGCGCTGCGGCATCGCACGGGCCCCCTTCAGCGAAGCCTGCCCGCTCGAGATCGAAAACGCCGCGAGCTTCACCGAGCACGCGGGGCAAACCACCGTCACCTTGCGTGCGAAGCCGTTCGGCGAGGGCGATGCCGAACGCAGCTACTTCGAGGCGCTGCATCCGTCGATGGAGGAGGGCTACGGCGGCACGTTGGAGCAGTTGGCCGATCATTTGCTGCGCGTGTGAGGCCTGGGGCGCGGTGGGGCTCCATCGCCAGTCCGAACCCGCCGAGGCGGGCGGGCCGACTCGGGCAGCCCGATCGGGGGAGGGGCGGGCAGGATGGGTGACTTTCTCGGCTGAGGCTCAAATTCGCGCGGAGATGGCCGATACAAGCGGACGAGCATCGGCCCATCGGTGCGGTTTGCAGTATGGCCATCGACAACACCCAGGCACCACAACCAGCGCTCAGCGACCCGAACGGCGTGCCACAGCCCTGCATGGGGCTGGACGAGGCGGGCTATCGAACGCTGATCGAGTGGGTGCCGACAGCGATCTTCGTGGTGCAGGCCGGGCGCGTCCGCTACGCCAACGCCAGGCTGCGCGAAGGTTTTGGTTTCACGCTGGACGAACTGGCGGGCATGGCGCCCAGCGCCCTCCCGGTCGAAGCAGGCCGCGACGAGCAGCGCGCTCAGGTGCCGGCCCAGGCCGGCGGTTCGGCTCCGGCTTGCCGAGCCCACGACATCCGCGGTCGCCGCCAGGACGGCACCGAGTTCAGCGTGCGCGTCAGCGGCGTCCGCATCGAGCTCGACGGCCAGCCGGCCGACCTGGTCACGATGCACGACATCGGCGAGCTGGAGACGGCCTGCCATGCGGCCGAGGGGCGGGCCCAGTTGCTGGCACAGACCGAGGAGCTCGCGTTGATCGGCTCGTCGGAGTACGACGTTGCCACCAACATGGTGACGCAGTCGGCCGGCATGTTCCGCGTCTTCGGCGAGGCGCCGGGCGACCTGGTGGTCGACGGCGAATGGCTGATGCAACGCCTGCCCGCCAGCGAAGAGGCGGTGGTGCGGGCCATACTGACCAACGTGCGGCCGGGTGACCCCTGCGAATTCGAGCACCGCATCGTGCGCGCCGACGGCACGCTGCGGACCGTGCTGCACCGCGTCCAGGCGTATGCCGACGAACGTGGCCATACGTCGCGGGTTGTCGGCATCGTGCAGGACGTGACGGCGCAGCGCGTGGCCGAACAGCAGCTCAATCTGCTGGCGAACTTCGACGAGGTCACGACCCTGCCGAACCGCGCCGCGCTGCTCGACCAGCTCGACGCCGTGGTGCGCCGGGTGCGGCGCGAGGACGGCCGGGGACTGCTGCTGCTGCTGCAGATCGCGCAGCTGAGGCTGGTGGCCGAGTCGCTGGGCTATGCGGGGGGCGACAGGCTGCTGGCCGCGGTCGCCCGGCGGCTGACGGGCGCAGGCCTTGGGCAGGACACGCTGGCCCACCTGGGCAGCGGCGAGTACGCGCTGCTGTTCGTCGGCGGCGAATCGGAGGCCCTGCCCGAAGAAGCGGTGCTGGCGCACGCCGTCGCCGAGGTCTTGAGCTTGCCGTTCACGATCGACGGCGTCGACGTGCAGGTCAGCGGCGCGATCGGCATCCGCACCTTCCCGGGCGACGACGACGCCGCCGATGCGCTGCTGCACCAGGCCCAGGCCGCGATGCACCGCGCGCAGGCCCTGGGCGACAACCAGCACTGCGTCTACAGCGCCGAGACCCACGCCCGCGGCGCCTCGCGGCTGGCGATGGAGGCAGCGCTGCGGCGTGCCATCGAGCGGCGCGAGTTCTGCCTGCACTACCAGCCGCAGCTCGACCTGGTCAGTGGCGCCGTGATCGGCGTCGAGGCGCTGCTGCGCTGGAACGACCCGGTGCGCGGCCTGGTGCCGCCGCTGGAGTTCATCCCACTGGCCGAGGAGACGGGGCTGATCGTGCCGATCGGCGAGTGGGTGCTGCGCTCCGCCTGCGAACAAGCGCTGGCGTGGCAGCGCGCGGGCGTGCCCCCGCTGCGCATGGCGGTGAACCTCTCGGTGCGCCAGCTGCAGCAGTCCGACATCGCACACCGCATCCAGGCCATCCTGCTCGAAACCGGCCTGCACCCGCGCTTCCTGGGGCTGGACATCACCGAGAGCGTGCTGATCGGCGAGAGCGCCCACGTGGCCCATGTGCTGGGCAAGCTGAAGGCGCTGGGCGTCGAGATCTCGCTGGACGACTTCGGCACCGGCTACTCCAGCCTCAGCTACCTGCGCCAGCTGCCCATCGACGTGGTCAAGGTCGACCGCTCCTTCGTGCACGACGTGAGCGCCGCACCGCAGGACGTCTCCATGACCCGCGCGGTGATCAAGATGGCGCACAGCCTGCAGATGAAGGTGCTCGCCGTGGGGGTCGAGACCGAGGGCCAGCTGGCGCTGCTGATCGCCCAGCACTGCGACCAGATGCAGGGCTTCTTCTTCAGCCGGCCGGTGCCGGCCGAGGCCATCGCGGAGATGCTGCACGAACGCCGCCAGCTGCCCGAACACCTGCTGCAGCGCCGGGCCCGCCAGCGCACCTTGCTGCTGGTCGACGACGAGGAGAACGTGGTCGCCTCGCTGAAGCGGCTGCTGCGCCGCGACGGCTACCGCATCGTCACCGCGAACTCGGGCGCGCAAGGGCTGCAGCGCCTGGCCGAGCAGCCGGTCGACGTGATCGTGTCGGACCAGCGCATGCCGGGCATGACCGGCGTCGAATTCCTGCGCCGTGCCAAGGACCTGTTCCCCGACACGGTGCGCATGGTGCTGTCCGGCTACACCGAGCTGCAATCGATCACCGACGCCATCAACGAAGGTGCGATCTACAAGTTCCTGACCAAGCCCTGGGACGACGAGCGCCTGCGCGGCCACATCGAGCAGGCCTTCCGGCAAAAGGAGATGGCCGACGAGAACCACCGCCTGTCCGGTGCGGTGCGGGCCGCCAACCAGGAGCTCGCTGCGGTCAACGACCGCCTGCAGCACCTGCTGAAAGCGCAGAGCGACAAGATAGAGCGCGAGGAGACCAGCCTGCTGATCGCCCGCGAGCTGCTCGACAACATCCCGGTGCCGGTGATAGGCATCGATGCGGAAGGCATGATCGCCTTCGCGAATGCCGACGCCGATGCGCTGCTGGCGCCCGCGCCCTCGCTGCTGGGCCGCGATGCCCAGGAGGCGCTGCCGGCCGACTTGCAGCGGGTTTGGCGGGCTGGCGACGGTGCCTACCACCGTATCCAGCTGGCCGGCCAGCACTACCAGGTGGTCTGCCGCGCCACGGCGGAGCAGGCCCGCGCCCGCGGCAAGCTCCTGGTGCTGACCCCCGAACCTGTCGCGGTGGCCCATGCGGCGCATGCCGCCCTGAGCCTCTGAATCGCCTTTGAGGAAATCGCATGAACGCTCCGATCGCCCACGCGCTGCTCGCTGCCGACCAGCTGACCGCCGACCAGGTACAAGCCCTGCTCGACGCCAACAACGAGCTCAAGCAGGTCAACGCCCGCTTGTCCGAGGCGCAGGACAAGCTGATGCAGTCCGAGAAGCTGGCCTCGATAGGCCAGCTCGCTGCCGGCGTGGCGCACGAGATCAACAACCCGATCGGCTACATCTTCTCGAACTTCGGCACGCTGGAAAAGTACATCGCCGACCTCTTCAGAATCCTCTCGGCCTACCAGGCGGCCGAGCCCGCGCTGGCCGGGCACCCCGCCGCGGCGCAGCTGAAGGCGCTGCGCGACGACATCGAACTCGACTTCCTGAAGGAAGACATCCCGACGCTGATGGCCGAGTCCAAGGAGGGCATCACGCGGGTGCGCCTGATCGTGCAGAACCTGAAGGACTTCTCGCGCGTCGACACCAGCCAGGAGTGGGTCCAGGCCGACCTGCACCACGGCATAGACTCGACGCTGAACATCGTCAACAACGAGGTCAAGTACAAGGCCGACGTGGTCAAGCAGTACGGCGTGATCCCCGACGTCGAGTGCCTGCCCTCCGAGCTGAACCAGGTCTTCATGAACCTGCTGGTCAACGCCTCGCATGCGATCCAGGCCGAGCGCGGGCTGATCACGATCCGCAGCGGCGGCGCCGAGAACGGCGAGACGGTCTGGGTCGAGGTGGTCGACAACGGCGCCGGCATCGCGAAGGAAAACCTGGGCCGCATCTTCGACCCCTTCTTCACGACCAAGCCGATAGGCAAGGGAACGGGCCTGGGCTTGTCGCTGTCCTACGGCATCGTCAAGAAGCACCTGGGTCAGATCGAAGTGAGCAGCGAAGTGGGCGTGGGCACGACCTTCCGCGTCACGCTGCCGGTGCGGCATCCGCGCGAGGTCTGAGGGCCTTTGCAGCCGGCTTGGGGCAGCCGGGCGCCGGCTAGAACAACTCGACCCCACCTGACTTGCTGTCCTCCTGCAGCTTGCCCTCACGCACCAGTGCGTCGTGGCTGTGGATCTGGTTGCGGCCGTGCTGCTTGGCGTAGTAGGTCGCGCGGTCGGCACGCTCGAAGGTCGCGGACGGCGTGTCGCCGGATCTCAGCTCGGTGAAGCCCACGCTGACCGTGATGTGCCCCGCCTGCGGCATTTCGAACTCCTCCACCGTTCGCCGGAAGCGCTCGAACGCGGCCATGGCGTCCGGCTCGCCGCCGCTGCGCAGCAGCACGACGAACTCTTCGCCGCCGAACCGGTAGAGCCGGTCGGCCAGGCGGAAGCAGTTGTTCATGAGGCGAGAAACCAGCAACAGCACTTCATCGCCTATCAAGTGGCCGAAGCGGTCGTTGACCGATTTGAAATGGTCGATGTCGATCAGGCCCAGCCATTGCGAAGGCGATCCGGCGCTGCGCCTTTCATCGGGCGCCAGCCGGTGCATCTCCCGGGCATCGGCCTGCAGCCTGTAGAACGCCGCGTCGAAGCTCTTCCGGTTGAGCAGCCCGGTCAGCGTGTCGCGCTCGCTGTAGTCAAGCAGGCCCTGCAGATTGCGGTAGACATGCAGCACGCCGTTCACCAGCGCGCGCTTCTCGCGGCTCAGCGGCCGGGCGCTCTCCACCTCCAGCACGCCGTTGTTGATGCTGCCGCTGCCCAGCGGGAATGCGGACAAGGCTGGCGGACCCGGCGCAAACACGGCCTGGCCCGCGCGCAGGCATTGCGCACGCACGGAGCGCTCGTCGATCGCCGGCAGGTCGGGCAGGTCCGCCCACAGCGGATCGGCTGACGGTGTTGCGTCTCCCGCGCACAACCTGGCACGGGTTTGCCAGGCCGTGGGCTCCGGTTCGCCGACGGCACGGTAGATCGCGACGCTGGCCGGCTGCAGCAGCTCGTTGATCGCGCGCACGAGACTCACGTCGACGACCTCTCGGTCGCGCAGTTCGGTCAAGCGGCCCAGGTGGGTGATGGCGTTGGTCATTCATCGAGCCTTCCGAGAAGCATGACGGACGCTACATGAACAAAGCTGCGCAGACCGCCTCGTGCTCGGTTTCGACCTGCTGGAAGATCTTGCGGCACTGCGCCTCGTCCAGGCCCAGCCGCATCCAGGCCGACATCGACAGCGGCGGCACGAGCTCGTGCTCGAGCAGCGACAGATCGAGCGCATGGGCCATATTGTCCGCCACGTGCACCACATCGGCCGCGCCGGTCATGGGCGGCTCGTGGTGGCCGGCGATGGCCGCGACGATCGCTGGTGCGAAGTGCCAGTGCTCGGCGATCAGCCCGCCGACCGCGCAGTGGTCGGTGCCCAGCGTGGCACGCTCCGCTTCGAGGCCGTGGCAGTCCTGCGCCTGCTGGTACTGCAGCGCACCGGCGGTGGCCTCGGGGAAATTGCTGGCCAGCGCGAGCCGGCCGATGTCGTGCAGCAGCCCGAGCGTGAAGGCGGTTTCTTCATTGGCACGCAGGGCTTGCGCCAGCGCCCGCGCGCACAGCGCGGTGGCGATGGTGTGGCGCCAGAACGCCTTGAAGTCGAAGCCGGTGCAGTGCACGGGCGCGAAGCTGCCCGCGAGCCCCGCCGCGGTGGCCACGCTGCGCAGGCTTCGCAGGCCGAGGATGGCCGTCGCGTCGCTGATCGAGGTGACCTGGCGCGACATGCCGTACAGCGACGAATTCGCCAGCCGCAGGACCTTGGCCGAGAGCGCCGGGTCGCGTGCGATCTCCTGGGCGAGGTAGTCGGCGCCGACCACCTCGTTGCCGAGCGACTGGATCAGCTCCATCACGACTGCCGGCAGCGGCGGCAGGTCGCGCACACTGGCCAGCACGGCCTCGGGGGACAGCGGGATCATGCATGCTCTCCCAGCCGGTAGGCTGGCAGCATGTGCATCAGCGGGTGGATCTGCCCGCTGCGCAGCGTGAGCCGGAAGAGATGCTGCAGCCGCCGTTCGATGCGCTCGCGCCGTACCTGCGGGTCTTCGGGCGGTACCAGGTCTGCCGCGGGCTCGGGCAAGTTGACCTTGACCTGCTCCACGCCGCGCCGGCGCAGGCTGGCGATCACCGGGCCGGTCAGCACCGATCCGGCGGCCAGCAGCACCTGGCCGCTGCTTTCGCAAAGCGCTTCGGCGAGCACCGCACCATCGGGCAGGCCGTCGAGCGTGGTCATGACAGTGTTCATGGGAGTCTCCGATGCGGTCTGTTCGCCGCGCTGGTGGGGGTCTTGCCGCTCACAATCGAGCGCAGCGCGCCATGGACGCAGCGAGCTGCGCGACATCCAGCGGCTTGACCAGGAAATCGTCCATGCCGGCGCCGCGGCAGTTTTGCATTTCTTCCGGCGTCACGCCCGCGGTGAGCGCAATGATGCGGGGGCGGCGGTTCGGCGCCCAATCGCGGCGGATCCGGCGGGTCGCCTCGATGCCGTCCATCACCGGCATCTGCACGTCCATCAGGATGACGTCGTAGGGCTGGCGCTGCAGCGCCTCGATGGCCTCGGCGCCGTTGGTGGCCACGTCGGCGCCATAGCCCATGTGCTCGAGCAGGATGGTGAGGAGCTGGACATTCACGGGGTTGTCCTCGGCGATCAGGATGCGCAGCGGGTTGCGGGTGCCGGGATCTCCGGCCGGTGGATGCGGCTCGGCGGTGCCGGCCACCGGGTTGTGCCCGTCGAACAGCTTCAGGATCATGTTGAACAGCGCGGCGTGCTTGACCGGCTTGGAGAGCTGCGCCAGCAAGCCGGCCTGGCGCGCCTCGGCCTGCGGCAACGGGATGCCCGAGGTCAGCAGCGCCTGCTTCAGGGCGTCGCCGCGCAGCCCGTGAAGTGCCTGGGCCAGCTGCAAGCCGGTCATCTCCGGCATGTGGTAGTCGAGGATGGCCAGGTCGCAGGGGTCGCCGCGCTGTGCCCATTGCAATGCCTCCTTCGGCCAGGCGGTGTCCCGCACCAGCATGCCCCATTCCGCCAGCTGCCGGTGCAGGATGCGGCGATTGGTGTCGTTGTCATCGACGATCCAGACCCGCACGCCCGCCAGCGGGGCCGGCTCGCTGGCCTGCCGGGCCGCCCTGGCGCCGTGCATGGGCACGGCGGCGAGCAGGCTGAAATGGAAGGTCGAGCCCCGGCCGAATTCGCTGTCGACCCAGACGCGGCCCTCCATCAGCTCGGCCAGCCGCTTGCAGATCGCCAGGCCCAGGCCAGAGCCGCCGTATTCGCGCTGGGTCGAAGCGTCCACCTGGCTGAAGGACTGGAACAGCCGGTCGAAGCGGTTGCGCGGAATGCCGATGCCGGTATCGCGCACGGCGCAATGCAGCTCGGGCTTGCCATCGGCCGCGGTGCCCATCGACACGGACACGGCCACCTCGCCGCGGGGCGTGAACTTCACGGCATTCGACAGGTAGTTGACCAGGATCTGCCGCACCCGCCCGGCATCGCCCAGCACGCTGTGCGGCACGTCGGGTGCCAGCTCGTAGGCCAGCTCCAGATCCTTCTCCCGGGCGCGGACGGCCACCAGGTCCAAGGACTCCTCGACCACGTCGGCCACGTCGAAGGGCCGATTCTCCAGCGGCAGCTTGCCGGACTCCAGGCTGGAAAAATCCAGGATGTCGTTGATGACGGTCAGCAGGTGGTCGCCGCCGGCGCGGATGATGGCGGCGAACTCGCGCTGCTCGTCGCTCAGCCGCGTGCCGTTGAGCAGCCCGGCCATGCCGATGATGGCGTTCAGCGGCGTGCGGATCTCGTGGCTCATCGTGGCCAGGAACCGGCTCTTGGCCTGGGTGGCCAGCTCCAGGTCGTGGCTCTTGCGTTCCAGTTCGTCGACCAGCGCGGCGCGCGTCTCGGCCAGTTCGCGGGCGGCGCGTGCCTGCGTCGCCTCGTGCCGCTCGTGCAGCAGCTCTTCGCGGATGCGGCGGTTCTCGTCCTCGAACTGCTTGCGGCGCAGCTGTGCCCGCACCCGTGCTTTCAGCACGACGAACTCGCTGGACTTCTGGATGTAGTCGTCCGCCCCCGCGGCCAGGCCCGCGAGCATGGCATTGCGGTCGTCGAGCGCCGTCAGCAGGATCAGCGGGATGTCTCGCACGCCGGGCGCGGCCTTGATGCGCAGGCAGGTCTGCTGGCCGCCCAGCCCGGGCATCAGCAGGTCCATCAGGATGCAATCCACCGGCTGCACCGCCAGCAGCTCCAGCGCCTCCTCGCCGGAGCGCGCGGGCACCACGTCGTAGCCCTCGGCGCGCAGCGTGGCGGCCAGCTCCTGCAGGTAGGTCGGGCTGTCGTCGACCGCGAGGATGCGCTTCGGCCCGAGCAGGCTGGCCGGGCCTTCGCCGGCCCGGTTCGCCGTGCCGCGCAGCGCCGCCGCGAGCCGTGCCAGGATCACGGGAATCTCGTCGGACTTGCGCACGAAGGCATCGGCGCCTGCGTCGAGCGCGCGCAGCTCGGCCGCGCCGTCGTCGGAGCCGGTCAGCAGCAGGCAGGGCACGCCGCGCAAGGCGGCATCCAGCCGCACCCGCCGTATCAACGTCGTGCCGTCTATCCCGGGCAACTGGTCGTCGACGACGATCGCGCTGGGGCGCGACACGGCCGCCAGGCGCAGCCCTTCTTCGCCGCTGTCGGCCATCACGGCGGCGTAGTCCGCCTGCTCCAGCGCTTGCCGCATCGCGTCGCGGAAGGTCGCGCTGTCGTCGATGACGAGCACGCTGGCCCGCCCGCCGGCCGGCTCGCCGCGCCGCCGCCGCAGCAGCTCGCGCGCCCTGGCGATCACGTAGCTCGCGTCATAGGGCTTGCCGACATACTCGTCTGCGCCGGTGCGAAGCCCGCGGATGCGGTCGCTCACCTCGGCCTCGCTCGACAGCATCAGCACCACCGCGGCGGCCGTCGCCGTCGCGCTCGCGCGCAACTCCTTCAGCAGTTCCACGCCGTCGCCGTCGGGCAGCAGCACGTCCAGCACGACCACGTCCGCCGGCCCACGGCCGAAGGCCTCGCGCGCCTCCGCGGCGCTTGCGCAGGCCAGCGTCCGGAAGCCCGCCGCCTCGAAGGCCTCCAGCAGGTCCATGCGCACGGTCAGGCTGTCATCGACGATCACCACCGTGTCGTTCATGCGGGCGCCTCCCCATGGGCGCTGGCCAGCGCACCCAGGGCCGGGCCGATCTCGCCGAGCGGCAGGATGTGCATGGCGGCACCGAGCAGGGCCGCCTCGCGCGGCATGCCGTAGACGACCGACGTGGCTTCGTCCTGGGCGATGGTGACGGCACCGGCCCGGCGCAGCGCCAGCAGGCCCGCGGCGCCGTCGCGTCCCATGCCGGTGAGCAGGCAGCCGGCCGCGTTCGCACCGGCGTCGCGTGCCACCGACTCGAACAGCGTGTCCACCGAAGGGCGGCAGGAATGCCGCTCGGGCTCCTGCGTCAGGCGCAAGCGGCCCTGCTGCAGCATCAGATGGCGGTTCGGGGGCGCAATGGCGATGCGGCCGGCCAGCGCCGCGACGGGCTCGCCGTCGCGCGCATAGGCCGCCCGGCGCGGCGTCTGCGCGTCCAGCCAGTCGGCGAAAGCGCTGCCGAAAGGCTCGTTGATGTGCAGCACGAGCAGCACGGCCGCCTGCACCTGCGCCGGCAGGCCGCGCAGGACCTCGACGAGCGCGCCGGGTCCGCCGGTCGATGCGCCGATGGCGATCAGGCTGCATGGGCGCCCCATCGGCCGGGGGCCGAAGGCCTGGTGGGGCTCCGGCGCGCGAGGCTGCGGGGGCGGGCCGGTGCGAGGCTGCACCCCAATCCCCTTGGGCGTCAGGTCCAGGCGGGCGCGCAGGTGGGTGATGACGCGGATGCGTGCCACCAGCCTGAGCGTGGCGATGAAGTGCTGTTCCCAGCGGCCCTCCGGTTCGTTCCCATCGGGTTTCTCGAGCACGTCGACGGCGCCCGCCGCCAGCGCATCGTAGGTCTTGAACAGCTCCCCCCGGTTGGTCGACGACGAGACCACGAGGATGGGCGTCGGGCAATGCGCCATGATGTACTCGGTGGCCGCCAGGCCCGTCATCAGCGGCAGCATCATGTCCATCGTCACCACGTCGGGCCGCAGCGCCTGGCAGAGCTCGATGGCGCGCTTGCCGTCCTCGGCCTCGCCGACGACCTCGATGCCGGCTTCGGCCGCCAGGACCTCGCACAGGCGCCTGCGCACGGTCAGGGAGTCCTCGACCACGAGCACGCGCAGCGTCCTTGCGGCGGTTTCGTCCGGCTGTCTCACTGGTTTACCTTCGTGCTGCGCACTCCGGTATTCGCCCTTGGGGCGGCCCGGC
>DATHWJ010000497.1:0-3877 GCA_035460745.1 Ideonella sp.
CTTCGACCAGCTTCAGCTTGTGCGCCACCGGCACGCCACCCAGCGCAAACGCGTAGGGCGCGCGCTGCTGCTCGTCGAGCGAGGTGACGATGATCAGTTGGCTGCGCGAGAACTGCGGGTGCGAGCGCAGGCTGGTGATCAGCGTGGCGCCGTCTATGCCCGGCAGCAGGATGTCGACGATCAGCACGTCGGGCTGCAGCTTGCCGTAGAGCGCCAGCCCGGCGATGCCGTCGTCGGCGACGTGGAACTCGACGCCCGGGCAGTATTCGCGCACCACCAGCGAGACCAGGTTCTGGAAGTGGGCCGAGTCTTCGACCAGCAGCACCCGCGGCGCATGCCGCGCGGCGGTGCCGGGCAGCCGGCTGGCGCCGCTGCCGCCCTGCGAGAGCACGGACTGGTTGTTGACGATCCACTCGGCCACCGAGGTCTTGGTGATGCGCCGGTGGCCACCCGGGGTTTTCCACCCCTGCAGTTCACCACGGTCCACCATCAACTGGATGGAACGCACAGCCAGACCCAGCAAACGGGCGGTTTCTATGGTCGTGTAGTGCGTAGGCGCGTCGGCGGCTTCCGCAACGGTGACTTGTTCATCAGACATTACAAATGATTATGCAATGATTGTTCGTTTCGATTCGCGGAAGATGCCATGTAAAACCCCTGGCGGGGTTTCAACTTTGCAACGATAACGCGACATTGAACGTTGTGCGCCTGCCGGGGCTGCACTTATTTGACCCTGCCAGCAACGCCATATTGTTCGGCCAGGGTTCGGCGCTGCGCAAGCCCGTATTTGCAGCGTGGCCCGGAAGCGACTCACAACTGCCGCAGGATTTCGGCGTGCACGGCCCCCAGCGGCACGGTTTTTTCCACCCCGCCGCGCTTGATGGCCTCCTTGGGCATGCCGAACACCACGCAGCTCTGCTCGTCCTGGGCCACCGTGCGCGCCCCGGCGTTGCGCATCTCCAGCAGGCCGGCCGCGCCGTCGTCACCCATGCCGGTCATGATCACGCCCAGCGCGTTGGCGCCGGCGCTCTTGGCGGCCGAGCGGAACAGCACGTCGACCGAAGGCCGGTGGCGGTTCACCAGCGGCCCGTCGACCACCTCGACAAAGTACTGCGCCCCGCTGCGCTTGAGCATGAGGTGCTTGCCGCCCGGCGCGATCAGCGCCCGGCCGGGCACCACCCGGTCGTTGTGCTCGGCCTCCTTGACCGTGATGCGGCACAGGCCGTCCAGCCGGGCCGCGAAGGCCGCGGTGAACTTCTCCGGCATGTGCTGCACGATCACGATGCCGGGCGAGACCCGCGGCAGCGCCGTCAGCACCTCCTCCAGCGCCTGGGTGCCGCCGGTCGAGGTGCCGATCGCGACGACGCGCTCGGTGGTCTGCGTCATCGCCCGCGTGCCGGCCGGCGCCAGCATCACGTCGGCGGTGTGCTTGGCCGGCGGCGGCGCCAGCGGCTCGGCACGCGGCGTGAGCCGGCGCACGTTGGCGCGGGCCGCCATCCGGACGGTGGCCACCAGGTCGTCGCAGGCGTCGTTCAGGAACTGCTTGAGCCCCAGCTTGGGCTTGGTGATGATGGCGACGGCCCCGGCGGCCAGCGCCTCCAGCGTGGTCTTGGCGCCCTTTTCGGTCAGGGTCGAGCAGATCACCACCGGCGTCGGCCGCTCCTGCATGATTTTTTTGAGGAAGGTGATGCCGTCCATGCGCGGCATCTCGACGTCCAGCACGATGACGTCCGGCCACTGCTGCTTCAGCCGCTCTATCGCCAGCAGCGGGTCGGCCACCGCGGCGATCACCTCGATGCCGACCGCGGCGCCCAGCAGCCCGGCGACGACCTGCCGCACCACCGCCGAGTCGTCCACCACCATCACCTTGATGACGCTCATGCCGTCACCTCGCCCGCCATCGCCGCAGGGCAGACCGGCTTGAGCTGGCGCGACCAGACGTCGCCGTTGGCGACGTCGAAGACGATCTGCCGGTGGCCTTCGCCGAACAGGCTCTCGGACAGGATGGCGATGCCCTGCGCCTGCAGCAGCGTGCGGGCGGCCTCGCCGTTCCTGCGGCCGATGTCGATTGCGGCCGCGCCCTTGTGTTGCTCGGGAAACATGTTGCCCCCTCCGAAGATCTTGGCGCCGCATTCGGCGGGGTTGACGTCCCAGCGGCGCAGCTCGCGCAGCATCAGCCGCAGCGCGCCTTCGCCGTAGCGGGCGTCCAGCACCTGGCTGGCGTGGCGAGTGCTGTTGTGAGAGAGCAGGAAGTGCGACATCGCGCCGATGCGCAGCCGCGGGTGCCACAGCGTGATCGAGACGCAGGAGCCCAGCACCGTGCGGATCTCGTGGCGGTGGTCGCCGACGAAGTACTGGCCCGGCCGCAGGAACACGTCGAGCCGGCCCTCGTAGGCCGGGCTGCTTGCCGGTGCCAGTCGCTTTGCCGGGCCGCTCATGTCATGGCTTGCGGTAGATCGACGGCGCCACCTGCAGCACCGCCGAGTTGATATCGTTCAGGCTCTCGGAGTGCCCGATGCAGAAGTAGCCACCCGGCTTCAGCAGCCCCAGCACCCGCGCGACGACCTGCCGCTTGGTGTCGCCGTTGAAGTAGATCATCACGTTGCGCAGGAAGATCACGTCGAAGCTGCCCAGCTGCGGCAGCGTGGTGTTCAGGTTGACCTGGGCAAACTGGACCCGCTGGCGCAGGCTGCGCTCGACCAGCAGTGTGCCCTCCTGCTCGCCGTGCCCCTTGAGGCAGAAGCGCTTCAGGTAGACCGGCGGGATGTGGCGGGTGCGCTCCAGCGGGTAGTGGCCGGTGCGCGCGCGCTCCAGCACCCGGGTGCTGATGTCGGTGCCCAGGATGTCCCAGGGCGTGCTCTCCAGGCAGTCGGCCAGCACCATCGCGATGCTGTAGGGCTCCTCGCCGCTGGAGCTGGCCGCGCTCCAGACGCGGAAGGGCTGGGACCGCTTGCGGGCCTGCATCGCCAGCTCGCGCAGCAGCTCGAAGTGCTTGGGCTCGCGGAAGAAGTAGGTCTCGTTGGTCGTCAGCAGGTCGACCGCCGTCTGCACCTCGGCGGGCGCCTCGCCGCTGGAGAGCAGCCGCAGGTAGGCCGTGTAGCTGCCGAGCTGGCGCTGCTGCAGGCGCTTGGCCAGCCGGCCGCACACCAGCGCCTTCTTGGCGGGCGACAGCGTGATGCCGGCGGCTTCGTAGATGAAGCGCTGGAACTGGCCGAATTCGGTGTCGGTGATGGTGTGCATGGGCCGCTGCGGCGTTGGTCAGAACCTGGCGAAGTCCGCCTCGTCGGGTGCGCCGACCGCGCTGGCCGCCGTCGCCGCAAAGCTGTTGCGCACCTTGGCCGAGGCCGTGGCCTTGCGGGCCGGCGGCGCCGGCTTGCGCAGGGCAGCAGGAGCCGCCGCCGGCGCGCGGCGCAGCGCGGCCACGCCGTCGAGCTTGAAGAAGGCCATGGTCTGCTGCAGCTGCTCGGCCTGGCCGCTCATCTCCTCTGCCGTGGCGGCCAGCTCCTCGGAGCTGGAGGCGTTCTGCTGCGTGGTCTGGCTGAGCTGGCTGACGGCGGCGTTGATCTGGCCGACGCCGGACGACTGCTCCTCCGACGCCGCAGTGATCTCCTGCACCAGGTCCGAGGTCTTCTTGATGTTGGGCACGATGGCGTCCAGCAGCCGGCCCGCCTTCTCGGCCAGCTCCACGCTGGTGCTGGCCACGGTGCCTATCTCCTGCGCCGCCACCTGGCTGCGCTCGGCCAGCTTGCGCACCTCGGCCGCCACCACCGCGAAGCCCTTGCCGTGCTCGCCGGCACGCGCCGCCTCGATCGCCGCGTTCAGCGCCAGCAGGTTGGTCTGGTAGGCGATGTCGTCGATGATGCCTATCTTCTGCGCG
>DATHWJ010000498.1:0-2944 GCA_035460745.1 Ideonella sp.
CAGGGGCTGTCGGGGGTGGGGTGGACGAAGGAAAGCGGGCTGTTCACGGATGAAATGTTCCTGTTGTAGAAAACATGCGCCGGGCTGCGGGCCTCGTGAGCCGGCGCCTGCCGCATGGCTGCGCACTCTAGGGCCGGGGCCACCGAATTAGTCACCGAGCGTCATGCAAGATATGCATGACCCCTGCCGGGGCCCTTCATGGAAGGCTCTCGGAGGCGCCGCCACGGCGGCCTAAACTCGCGCCATGAACACCTCTGCATCACCTCTCCAGGTCGCCTTCGTCGGCGGCGGCAACATGGCCAGCGCCTTGATCGGCGGCTTGCTGAAAGCGGGCCATCCGGCCGGCGCGATCTTGGTGGTGGAGCCGTTTGCCGAGCAGGCCGCGCGGCTGCGCGAGCAGTTCGGCGTGCAGGTGCTGGCGGCCGCCGGCGCCGAGCTGGCCCGCGCCGCGCTGGTGGTCTGGGCCGTCAAGCCGCAGCTCTTCGGCGAAGCGGCGCGGCCCTGCGCCGAGCAGGTGGCGGGCGCCTTGCAGCTGTCGGTGATGGCCGGCATCCGCAGCGACACCATCGCCCGCGCCACCGGCAGCGAGCGGGTCGTGCGCGCGATGCCCAACACGCCGGCACTGGTCGGGCGCGGCATGTCAGGCCTGTTTGCCCGGCCGGCTGTGTCGGCCCCGGAGCGTGCCCAGGTCGATGCGCTGCTGGCGCCGACCGGCGAGCGGCTCTGGGTGGCGCGGGAACAAGACCTCGATGCCGTGACGGCGCTGTCCGGCTCCGGCCCGGCCTATGTTTTCTACTTCCTCGAGGCGATGGTGCAGGCCGGCGTCGAGATGGGCCTGGCACCCGAGCAGGCGCGCACGCTGGCGGCAGGCACCTTCGCCGGCGCCACGGCGCAGGTCCAGCAATCCAGCGAAGCGCTGGACCTGCTGCGGCAGCGGGTCACCTCCAAGGGCGGCACGACCTACGCGGCCATCACCTCACTCGAGCAGCAGGGCGTGAAGGCCGCTTTCGTGAAGGCGCTGCATGCCGCGCAGCAGCGCGCCGTGGCCTTGGGCGATGAATTCGGCGCCGGCTGAGCGCGCTCAGCGCAGTGCCAGCGCCGTACCGGCAAACACCGCAAAGCCCACCCAGTGGTTGAGCCGGAAGGCCTTGAAGCAGCCGTCGCGCGAGCGCTCGCATATCAGCGTGAAATGCCAGAGCGCCTGCGCCGCGGCGGCGGCAATGCCCAGCAGCGAGAGGCGGGGCAGGCCCAGCATCCCGCCGAGCGCGGCCCAGCCCGCCAGGTAGACAGCGTAGAAGGCCATCACGCCGGCCACGTCAAAGCGGCCCAGCGTGATCGCCGAGGTCTTGATGCCTATCTTCAGGTCGTCGTCGCGGTCGACCATCGCGTACTCGGTGTCGTAGGCCAGCACCCAGAACAGGTTGGCCAGCAGCAGTGCCCAGGCGTGCCAGGGCACGGCGGCGGAGATCGCGGCCAGGCTCCAGTCGCGCCCGCCCAGCACCGCGGCGAAGGCCATCGGGATGCCGAAGCTGAAGGCCACGCCCAGCACCGCCTGCGGCATCGCGACCAGCCGCTTGGCATAGGGGTAGACGATGGCTACCGCCAGCGCGGCGAAGGACAGCCATATGGTCGGCGGGTTGGTCGTCAGCACCAGCGCGAAGGCCGCCAGCGCCAGCACCGCGCCCAGCGCCAGCGCCTCGCGCACCGGGAGCGCGCCGCTGGTCACGGGGCGCTGCGCGGTGCGCTTGACGTGGCGGTCGAACTCGCGATCGGCCACGTCGTTGACGCAGCAGCCCGCGCTGCGCATCAGGATGGTGCCCAGCACGAAGACCACCACCAGGTGCCAGCCCGGGAAGCCGTCGGCCGCGATCCACAGCGCCGAGAGCGAAGGCCACAGCAGCAGCAGCCAGCCGGCGGGGCGGTTCCAGCGGACCAGGTCGAGGTAGAGCTGCAATCGGCTTTTTTCCATGGCGGGGCATTGTCGCCGGCCCCCGCACGGCCGCCCGTAGAATCGCTCGCCCTGGCCGGGCCCGGATGTCTCGGGCACCCTCTCCGGCCCACCTCCACCTCCACAAGATCACGGACGCGGCGATGACCCGACTCTTGCTGCTCAGCGTCAGCGCGGGCAACGGCCATGTGCGCGCCGCCCAGGCGCTGCAGGCCGCCGCGCAGCGCACGATGCCGGCCGACGAGGCGGTGCACCTCGACGCGATGCAGTTCGTCGCCAGCGGCTTCCGAAAGCTCTACACCGACGGCTACCTGCGGCTGGTCAACCGCTACCCCGAGATGTGGTCCTACCTGCACCAGAAGACCGACTCGACGCCGCACACCGCCACCTCGCAGCGCCTGCGCCGCGCAATGGAGCGACTCAGCAGCGGCACCCTGCTCAAGCAGGTCCGGCAGCACGCGCCGCAGGCCATCCTCTGCACCCACTTCCTGCCCGCCGAGCTGCTGCTGCGCGAGCGCCGGCAAGGGCGCCTGAGCTGCCCGCTGTGGCTGCAGGTGACCGACTACGACCTGCACAACATGTGGCTGGTGCCGGAGATGGACGGCTACTTCGCCGCGACCGATGAGGTCGCGCACCGCATGCGCGAGCGTGGCCTGCCGGCGCAGCGCATCCACGTCACAGGCATCCCGGTGATGCCGGCCTTCTCCAACCCCACCGACCCGGCGCTCGCACGCAACACCTGCGCCCGCCAACTCGGCCTGGCCCCCGCGCGCCCCACCGTGCTGGTGGTCTCGGGCGGCGCCGGCGTGGGCGACCTGGCCACGATGGTGGCCGGCCTGCTGGCCTTGCCCGGCGACTTCCAGCTGATCGCCGTGGCCGGCCGCAACGAAGAAGCCCACCAGGCGCTGACCGCGCTCGCGCCGGCCCACCCGGGCCGCCTGCTGGCGATCGCCTTCACGACCGAGATGCACAAGCTGATGGCCGCCGCCGACCTGG
>DATHWJ010000499.1:0-4982 GCA_035460745.1 Ideonella sp.
CAGCCGCAACGGGTTCAGCGCGCTGCCCGAGATCACCTCCATGCGCGCGCGCTTGCCGTCCACGTTGAGCAGCACGCTGAAGCGCTCGGGCTGCGGCGAGGGCTGGATCTCGAACTGGTTGAACAGCCGGAACAGCGCCCATGGCCCCTCGAAGAGCTGTGGCGCGCCGCCGGCCGCGCCGCTCAGCTTGATCTGCGACGCGACGCGCGTGCTGGGCCAGTTCACGGTCTGCGCCGCGGTGTTGCCGGCGGCGAACTTGGCCACCTGGCCGTCGATGTCCAGCGTCACTTCCTTCAGGCCCTCGGCCATCTCCACCACCCGCAGGTCGATCTTGAAGCCGGGCGCCTTGCCGCCGGCCCGGAAGAAGGCCTCCTTGATGCGGGCCGCACGCTGGAAGTCGGCCAGCGCGGCGCCCCCAGGCGGCTTGCTGCCATCGGTCAGCGGCTTGAAGGCCCAGGGGTTGGCGCCGGTATCGACCAGCGTGGCCAGGCGGCGCTGGTAGAAGTCGTCGAGCTGGCCGCCCACGCCGAACATCTGGCCGAAGTCGTCCGGCAGCACGTCGGCCTTGGAGCCCTGCGCAAACGGGAAGCGGCCGGCGATGGTCTTCGCGCACTGCTCGGCGATCGGCTTCAGCTCGGCGCTCAGGCCCTGGCGCTCGGCCGTGCGGCTCTGGCTGGCGCCCGCATCGCCAAGCGACTCCAGCATGGACTTGATAGGCTCCGGCTGCAGGCCCGCCGCCGCCTTGGCCGCGGCACCGCCCCCGCCACCGCCGGGGGGCGGCGCGCTCTTGCTCTTCTGCGCCGCGTCCACCGCGGCGAGCTGCACGTAGACCTCGTTGAACAAACGCGTCACCTCGTCGATGGGCGGCGGCGTGCCGGTCACCAGCGCATGCAGCTGCTTGAAGTGCTCATCGACCATGGCCTCCAGCGGTGCGCCGGCGCTGCCACCCACCGGCGGCGCCGCGCCGCCGACCAGCGCCTCCATCTCCTCGCGCGCCTCCTTGGCCTTGTAGCGGATCTTGCCGGCCACCGTGTCGCGCTCGACCTCGGCCGCTTCCGCCTCGACCAGCGTGGTCTCGCGCGCCACGCCGCGCAGGTAGGCCTTGAGCGGCGAGTCGGGCGCGGCCAGCAGGCGGGCGACCTGCAGGCTGCTGTCCAGCCCGCCGAGCTTGATCAGGCGCACGTCGGCAATGTACTGGTCCCAGACCTTGATGTACTCCTGCAGGTAGAGCCGGCGCACGCGCTGGCTCATCTCCACGTCGCCATCGACGATGCGCAGCGCGGCGTCCTTGGCGCCGGTGGTGTTCAGCGCGGCGGAGGGCGTGCCCAGCACCCACTGCTCCTCGGCCGCGAGCTGCTTGGCCACCTTGGCCACCGCATCCTTGAAGCCCTTGTGGTAGCCGTTGCGGGTGAACAGGCCCGGCACGCCCTTGGTGATGGGCTGGCCGCTGCGCCGCTCGAAGACCTGGGCGCTGTTCGGCCCGCCGGCCGAGGCGACCGAGAACTCGGGGAAGCTGGCCGCCATCTTGGTGCGCTTGAGCTGGCTGAAGACGCGGTACTCCAGCGGGTAGGCCACCAGCATCTCGCGCACGCTGGCCACCAGGTTCTTGTCCATCGCCACCGCCATCTGCGGCGCGCCGTGCGCCAGCGCCGCGTCCAGGTGGCCGGCCAGCGCGTTGCGCTGCTCCGGGCTCAGCGTGCCGGCGAGGTTCTGGTCCCAGTCGATGGTGACCCAGGCCTTCAGCGTGTCGGCGTCGAAGTGCTCGGGGCTGTAGAGCATCACGTAGCTCTTCAGCGCGGTGTAGGCAAGCTCCAGGTTGTCGCGGTTGACCGCCCGCAGGCGCTCTTCCAGCCGGTGCGTCACGCGCGGCATCAGCGCCCGGTCCAGCAGGTGCTGGTAGCCGATGTCGGCGCCGGCGGCGAGCTTGTCGCCCTGGTAGAGGCCCAGGCCATTGAGCAGCGGCGGGTCCTTCAGCGGGAAGCCCTGCGGCTGCGCGGCGGCGCTCAGCAGGTCCAGCACCTGCGGCAGGGCCGCCACGTCGCTGCCACCGGCCGGCGGCAGGCCATCGACCGCTTTCTGCACCTCCGGCAGGCGCGCGTTCACGTCGCCCACGTAGGCCGAATTGCGGCTGTAGCTGATCGCCCAGCCCACCAGCAGCGCGACGCTCGCCAGGCCCAGCGCGCTGACGGCCGCGAGCCGCAGCTGGCGCCGGCGCGACTCCGCCTGGCGGTTTTCGCCGACCAGGCCTTGCTCCGAGAAAACCACGTGCTTCAGCAGCCGCGTCAGGAAGAAGCTCTTGCCCTTGGCCGCCGCGGTGGTGGCGGAAGCCGCCCGTGGATCGACGCCGAAGGTGCGTGCCAGCGTGCCCAGCACGCGGTCGATCGGCGTGCCCTCCTGCGTGCCGCTGGTGAAGTAGACGCCGCGCAGCAGGCTGCGTTGGTCCAGCGTGCCGCCGCCGTCGAAGACCTGCTCGAGGAAACCGCCGAGCAACGCCTTCAAGCCGTCGAACTGCTGCGGGAAGGCGAAGATCGCCGCACGCTTGAGCACGTCGCGCTCCTGCTCGATGCGGTCCAGCAGGCGGTCGCGCAGCCGGCCTTCCAGCGCGTCGAACTCAGGCCCGAAGCGGGCCATGAGCTTGTCGTTGCCGGTCTCGTCATACGGGAAGCTGAAGCCCCAGACCTGGTCGCGCTCCTCCTTGCCCAGCTCCTCGAAGGACTCGTTGAAGCCGGCGATCAGGTCGGCCTTGGTGACCAGCACGTAGACCGGCGGGCGCACGCCCAGCCTGGCATGCAGCTCCTGCAGCCGGGCGCGCAGCTTGGCGGCGTGCTCGCTGCGGTCGGCCGGGCTCTGCTGCAGCAGGTCCTGCACGTTGACGGTCAGCATCACGCCGTTGATGGGCCGGCGCGGACGCGACTTCTTCAGCAGCGCGAGGAAGTTCTCCCAGGCCGCGGCGTCCACCCGTTCGTCGGACTCCTGCAGCGTGTAGCGGCCGGCGGTGTCGATCAGCACCGCTTCGTCGGTGAACCACCAGTCGCAATTGCGCGTGCCGCCCACGCCCTTGATGGCCGCCTGGCCCATCTTGCCGGCCAGTGGGAAGTTGAGGCCGGCGTTCAGCAGCGCGGTGGTCTTGCCCGAGCCCGGCGCGCCGATGAAGACGTACCACGGCAGCTCGTAGAGCATCTGCCCGCCGCCACCGAAGAGCGAGCGCTTGCCGCTCTGGCGCGCGCTCTCGTCCAGCACCTTCAGCGCCTCGGCGAAGCGCTGGTTCAGCACCTCGGCCTCGCGGTCGGCGGCCGAGGGGCCGGCGCTCAGGCCCTTGACGATGGCGGCATTGGCACGGCGCCGCCGCCAGAAGCGCCAGCCGAACACGCCGGCCACGACCAGCAGGATCAGGCCTATCGCGGCCCAGCGCTCCCAGCCGGCATCCAGCGGCCGCCGGCCGCCCACGGCGATCAGCGGGCCTATCCACCAGACCAGCGCGGCCAGTGCCACCACGCCGTAGACCACCAGCGCGCGCCGGTGCAGCGGCACGCGGAGCAATCTTCTTACCGACAAAGCACTCATGATTCGATCGATCCTTCAGGCGCCCGTCGGCACGAACAGCGTCACTTCCACCCGGCGGTTCAGCGCCCGGCCGGCCGGCGTGCCGTTGTCGGCCACCGGCTCGGCATCGGCCCGGCCCTCGGCGCGCAGGCGGCCGGCCGGCACCGTGTTGGCCAGCACCGTCTTGACGGCCACGGCGCGCTCCTGCGAGAGATGCCAGTTCGAGGGGTAGCGCACCGAGCGGATGGGCTGGTTGTCGCTGTGGCCGGTGATCAGCACCGCGCCCTTGTTCTCGGCCAGCGCCTGCGCGATGCGGCCCAGCAGCGGTTGCACGCGCGACGCGATCTCGGCGCTGCCGGGCTCGAAGAAGCCGTCGCCCTTGATGGTCACCACCGAGCGGTCGGCCAGGTCGCGCACCTGCACCAGGCCGGCATCGACCTCGGGCTTCAGGAAGCCGGCCAGGCGCGGCGCCGATGCGGCGGGCGGTGGGGGCGGCGGTGGCGCGTTGGGCGCGGCGGCCGCGACGCGCGCGGTCTTGGCGTCCAGCGATTGCAGCACGCCGAAGACCGGGTCGGAGCTGGAGTTGATCGCGAAGCGCAGCGCGATGAAGACCAGCGCCAGCGCCAGCGCAGTGACTGCGGCGATGACCCACAGCGGGATGCCGTCGCGCAGCCGCGCGCCGACGGCCGGCACGCCCTCCCAGTGCGGCGACAAGGCCTTCTCGTAGGCCCCGCGGCTCTGGCTCAGCAGCTGGGCCAGCCGCTGGCGCACGCTGTCGAGCTGGGCCCGGCCGTTGTCGATCACGCGGTAGCGGCCCTCGAAGCCGAAGGCCAGCGCCAGGTAGAGCAGCTCCAAGAGGTTGCGGTTGGCGTCGACGTTTTCGGCCAGCTTGGACATCAGCTGGAAGACCTTCTCGCCGCCCCAGGTCTCGTTGTGGAACTGCACCAGCAGGCTCTGGCCCGACCAGACGCCCGAGCCGCCCCAGGGCGTGCTGGCGGCCGCTTCGTCGAGCAGCGTGCACAGGATGTAGCGCGCGGCGATCACCTGCTCGTTGGGCAGGCCCTGCGAGCGGGCCTGGGCCTCGAACTTGCGGATGCCCTCGGACAGCGCGTCCTTCAGCCCGGCCGGGTTGGGGTGGCGCGCGGTGCTGCGCACGCGCGGCGCGGCCACCAGCAGCGGCGCGGCGGCGGCCACCAGCGGGTTCAGGTTGGCGGCCATCAGCGCGTCCATCGCCAGCGGCGCGTCGCGGCCGCTGGACTGCACGCCGACGCTGGGCTCGGCCGCCGGCGGTGCGCCCGCGGCCGGCGGCGGCAGCGGGCCGGCGGCGGTCGGCGGTACCGCCGCGGCGGGCATGCGGCCGGCGCCGGGCTTGATCACCGTGCGGTCGCTGCCGAAGCCGGCGAACGGGTCGTTGGAGTCGGCTGGGCTCATGTCAATTC
>DATHWJ010000500.1:0-2164 GCA_035460745.1 Ideonella sp.
CGCGCCGACGCGGTCGACCAGGGCATGCGCGAACGCCAGCGCGAGCAGGCCGAAGCCGCCGCTCCACAGCACGAAGGACGGCGTCCACAGCGCCTTGTTCAAGGGCAGCACCAGCGACGCTGCGGCACCGGCCGCCAGTGCCGCGACCCCGGCCACGGCCACGCGCGGCCAGCGACCCTTGCGCAGCCAGTCGCCGGCGCGCAGCCCGAGCAGCACCGTGGCCAGCGCGCCCAGCGTGCCGAGCAGGCCTTCGGGATCGTGGGCGCGGCCGCTGGCCGGATCGAACTGGTAGGCGAAGCGGCCGAACAGCGCGCTGTCGATGCGGTCGGCCAGGTTCTCGCCCGGCGTCAGCGCGCCGCCCCCCACCAGCAGCGCGCCGTGGCCGAGCAGCAGCGCGGCCCACGCGGCCCATTGCCAGCGCGCCTCGCGCAGCCACAGCATCAGCAGGCCGGCGGCGGCAAAACACAGGCCGATGCGCTGCAGCACGCCGGGCACGCGAAAGCCGCGGCCCTCGATCAGCCACCAGGCCGCGGCGTGCAGCGCCAGCCCCAGCACGACGATGCGCGCGCCGCGCCCCAGCAGCGCCAGAGCGAGCTCGCGCCGATCGGCGCCGGCCTCGAGCCGGGGGCCGAGCGCCAGGCTCAGCGAGACGCCGACGATCAGCAGGAAGAACGGAAAGATCAGGTCGGCCGGCGTGCAGCCGTGCCAGGCCGCGTGTTCGAGCCACGGGTAGACGTGGCCCCAGTCGCCGGCGTCGTTGACGACCAGCATCGCCGCCACAGTGAGCCCGCGCAGGGCATCGACGGAGTTCAGGCGTGAAGAACGCAATGCAGGCAGTGTCATCGGGTCGGGCCTTGGCGATCGACGCCTTTCGCGGGCTGACGATCTTCGTGATGGTGTTCGTGAATCAGCTGGCGGGTGTGGCCGGCATGCCGGCGTGGCTCAAGCACATGCCGGCCGACGCCGACGCGATGAGCCTCGTCGACGCGGTGTTCCCGGCCTTTCTGTTCATCGTCGGCATGTCGCTGCCGCTGGCGCTGCGCCAGCGCCGCGAGCGCGGCGACACCGGCTGGCGCCTGTGGCGCCATGTGCTGGGGCGCACGCTCGGCCTGCTCGTGTTCGGCGTGTTCATGGTCAACGCGGACGGCGGCTACAGCGAGCGCCACATGCCGATCCCGATCGCGCTGTGGTCGCTGCTGTTCTACGCGGCCGCGCTGCTGGTGTGGCTGGACGAGCGCGGCCGCGACAGCGGCGCGACGCGGGGGCGGCGCGGCCTGGGCATCGCCGTGCTGGTGGTGCTGGCGCTGGTCTACCGCGGCGGCGTGGACGGCCGCGGCCTGCTGGCGCCGCAGTGGTGGGGCATCCTGGGGCTGATCGGATGGGCCTACCTGATCGCCTGCGCGTTGACCGAAGCGGCGCGCGGCCGCGTCGTGGGGCTGGCGGCGATGATCGCGGCCTGCCTGGCCTACGCCTGCGCCGCGCGGGTGGTCGAGGCGCCGGCCTGGCAGGTGCTGCTCGGCCAGCCGGGCCATGCGGTGCACGCGGCGATCGTGCTGTGCGGGGCCCTGCTGTCCCTGCTCTGCTTCGATCCGAAACAGGCCCGCACGCCGAACGCGGCGCTGGGGCTGGCCGTGCTGTTCGCGCTGCTGCTGTTCGGCGCGGGCGCGCTGCTGCGGCCGGCCTTCGGCATCTCGAAGATCCAGGCCACGCCGAGCTGGGCGTTGTACAGCGCGGCCGGGTGCGCGCTGCTGTTCGGCGTGCTGCATGGGGTCATCGAAGGGTGCGGACGGCGCGGCTGGACGCGGCTGGTCGAGCCGGCCGCCGTCAACCCGCTGCTGGCCTACCTGATCCCCTTCGTCGTGTTCGCGGCGATGCAGTGGCTGGGCCTGGCCTGGCCCGCCGTGCTCGCGCAGGGGCTGCCCGGCCTCGCGTGGGCGCTGCTGCATGCGGTGGTGGTGATGCTGCTGACGGCGGGTCTGAACCGGGCGCGGATCCGCCTGACGCTCTAGTGTAGTGTTCGAATCTTGAGGGAACTTAAATGAATTGTCGAGTTCCGATGCTCTACTTCGGTTTGCATTGGAGCGAGCAATTGCGAGTTGCCCCGGCGATTGTGTTGACGGAAGAAGAGCAGAGCGAGCTGACCCGGCTGGCGCGCTCCAAGCGC
>DATHWJ010000501.1:0-17185 GCA_035460745.1 Ideonella sp.
ACCGGGCCGAGGATGCCGGCGGTGGCCCAGGCGGTGAGCAGCCGGCCGTGGATGGCGCCCACCATCTGCGTGCCGAAGAGGTCGGCCAGGTAGGCCGGCACGGTCGAGAAGCCGCCGCCGTACATGCTCAGGATGATGCAGAAGGCGCCGACGAACAAGGCCTTGGCACCGGCGCCGGCGCTGGCCGGGATGCTGGCGTAGAGCGCGGCGCCGAGCACGAAGAAGACCACGTAGGTCAGCTTGCGGCCGAGCTTGTCCGACAGGCTGGCCCAGAAGAAGCGCCCGCCGATGTTGAACAGGCTGAGCAGCGCGGTGAAGCCGGCGGCCACGCCGGCCACGGCGGCGAGCTGCGCCTTGTCGAGCTCGCCGAAGTGCAGGTCCACGCCGATCAGGTGGCCGCCGAAGACCTCCTGCAGCATCGGGCTGGACATGCCGATCACGCCGATGCCGGCGCTGACGTTCATGCACAGCACCATCCACACCAGCCAGAACTGCGGGATGCCCCAGACCTTGCTGACATGGACGTGGTGGGCCGTGATCATCTGCTGGGTGGTGGCGGTGGCCGGTGCGCTCCAGCCGGCCGGCTTCCAGCCGCTCGGCGGCACGCGGTAGCCGAGTGCGCCGGCCATCATGAAGACGAAGTAGACCGCCGCCATCACCAGCAGTGTCGGCGCGACGCCGACGTCGGCGGGTGTCGCGAAGTGCTTCATCAGCTCGGCCGCCAGCGGCGAGCCTATCATCGCGCCGCCGCCGAAGCCCATGATGGCCATGCCGGTGGCCATGCCGCGCCGGTCGGGGAACCACTTGATCAGCGTCGAGACCGGCGAGATGTAGCCCAGGCCGAGACCGATGCCGCCGATCACGCCGGAGCCGAGCAGCATCAGCCAGAACTGGTGCAGGTGCACGCCGAGCGCGGAGACCAGCATGCCGCCGCACCAGCAGAGCGCGCTGACCACGCCGGCCTTGCGGGGGCCTACGCGCTCCAGCCAGCCGCCCCACAGCGCAGCCGAGCAGCCGAGGAAGACGAAGAAGAGGGTGTACATCCAGCCCAGCGTCGAGACGCGCCAGTCGCAGCTGGTGGTGAAGAGCTCGGCCCAGAAGCTGGGCGCGGCGCAGGCCAGCGGCTGGCTGACGCCCAGCGCCTTGGACAGCGGCAGCCAGAAGACCGAGAAGCCGTAGGCCATGCCTATGCACAGGTGGATGGCCAGCGCGCAGGGCGGCAGCAGCCAGCGGTTGAAGCCGGGCGCGGCGATGGTGCGCTCCTTGGCCAGCCAGCCGGCGTCGCCGCTGCCGCTGGGGCGGCCGTCTATGAGTACCGAGGACATGGGGGACTCTGCTTTCGTGGGGCGTGAAGAAGGCGCTATGAAACGGCAGCCGCCCGGCGCGTACAACCCGGCGCTACCCCGGCGCGGCGCGACAACTTGTCGCCGCCGCTGCGACAGCTTGTCGCGCCGAGCGCGGCGGCGCGTTCCGGCCGATACTGCCGCTCCGATGAGCTCAGACACTTCCCACGAGACCCTGCCCGAGCACTGGCCGCTGGCCTCGGTGCTGGTCGTCGATGACGAACACGGCATGCGCAACTTCCTCGAGAAGACGCTGGCCGCGCGCGCCGGCCGGGTGCAGGTGGCGAGCGACGCGGCGCAGGCCGACGCGCTGGTGCGCCAGCACCGCTTCGACCTGGTGGTGCTGGACATCGCGATGCCGGGCAAGAGCGGCCTGGCCTGGCTCAAGGAGCTGCGCGAGCAGGGCTTCAGCGGCGAGGTGGTGCTGATCACCGCCTTCGCCGATCTCGACACCGCGATCGAGGCGCTGCGGGCAGGGGCGAGCGACTTCATCCTGAAGCCGTTCCGCGTCGCGCAGATCCTGAGCGCGGTGGGGCGCGGGCTGGAGCGGGCGCGGCTGAAGCGCGAGAACTGGGTGCTGCGCCGCACGCTGGCGCAGGGGGCTTCGGCCGACGACGGGCTGGTCGGCAGCTCGCTGGTCATCAAGGGCTTGAAGGTGGCGTTGCAGCGTGTGGCGGCGGTGCACAGCACGGTGCTGCTGACGGGCGAATCGGGCACCGGCAAGGAGCTGGCGGCGCTCGCGCTGCACCGCCTGGGCCCGCGCGCCGCGGCGCCCTTCGTGCCCGTCAACTGCGCCACCATGCAGCCGCAGGCGGTCGATCGCGAGCTCTTCGGCCTGGCCGGCAGCACCGCCGAAGGCCGGGGCCGCGACGGCCTGTTCGTCTACGCGCAGGGCGGCACGCTGTTCCTCGACGAGATCGGCGACATGCCGCTGGCGTCGCAGGCCACGCTGCTGCGCGTGCTGGAGGACCGGCAGATCCGCCCGGTGGGCAGCGAGCAGCAGATCCCCGTCGACGTGCGCATCGTCGCGGCCTCCAGCCGGCCGCTGCTGGCCGAGGTCGAGGCCGGGCGCTTCCGCAAGGACCTGTACTACCGGCTGCAGGTGGTGGAGATCGGCCTGCCGCCGTTGCGCGCGCACAAGGAAGACATCGCCGAGCTGGTGGCCCACTTCAGCGCGCAGCTCGCGCCGCAGCTCGGCGTGGCGCCCATCGGCATCACCGACGACGAGCTGCGCTTCCTGCAGCAATACGCCTGGCCCGGCAACGTGCGCGAGCTGCGCAACCTGATCGAGCGCTCGCTGATCGTCGGCGCGCTGAACGTCTCGGCGCTCTACCAGAGCCTGGCGCGCGAGGCCGGGCCCGTGCCTGTGCCGCCCGCGGGCCCGGTGGGCGGCGCAGGCACGGTTGACCTGCCCACGCTGGAGAAGCGCCACATCCTCGCGGTGCTCGAATCGGTGCAGGGCGACAAGACCCGCGCCGCGCAGCTGCTGGGCATCTCGCGCCGCACGCTGGAACGCCGCTGCGCCGAGTGGGCCTGATCGCGCCATGAGCTTTCTGCAGCGGGCGTCCATCCGCAGCAAGCTGCTGGCGATGGTGCTGATGCCGCTGCTGGTGGTGCTGCCCGTGCTGGGGCTGATGCTGCTGGTGTGGGGCAACAGCGCCTTCGAGCGGCTGCTGGTGACCAAGGTGCGGGCCGACCTGGCGGTGGCCACCGGCTACTTCGAGCGGGTGCTGGGCGATGTCGGCGGCAGCGTGCGCTCGGTGGCCGACTCGCATGCGCTGCATGGCGCGCTGGTGCAGGCCGCGGCGCCCGACCTGGTGGCCTTGCTGCAGCAGTTCAAGGCGCGCGAGGGGCTGGACTTCATCAACCTGCGGGCGCCGGACGGCCGGCTGCTGTTCACCGATGCCGGCCCGGCCGATGGCCGCAGCGTGCGCGCCAGCGCCGACAGCCGCGAGGCGATGATAGAGATCCTGCCGCCCGCGGAGCTGGCGCTGCTGGCGCCGGCGCTGCGCGCGCGTGTCGCGGTGCCGCTGGTGGCCACCCGCAACGCCGCGCCCACCGGGCGCCGCGAGGAAGACCGCGCGATGGTGGTGCTGGCCGGCGCACCCGTGCTTGGGGGCGACGGCCGGCTGCTCGGCCATGTGCAGGGCGGCGTGCTGCTGAACCGCAACCTGGCCTTCATCGACCACATCAACGGCATCGTCTACCCGGAGGGCTCGCTGCCCTTCGGCAGCCAGGGCACGACCACGCTGTTCCTGGGCGACGTGCGCATAGGCACCAACGTGCGGCTGTTCGGCCCCGAGCAGCGGCCGGCCGGCAGCGCGCCGGTGGAGGGCGACCGCGCCATAGGCACGCGGGTCTCGCAGGAGGTGCGCGACGCGGTGCTGGGCCGCGGCGGCACCTGGCTGGGCAGCGCCTTCGTGGTCAACGACCGCTACGTCTCGGCCTACGCCCCCGTCACCGACCGGGCCGGCGAGCGCATCGGCATGCTCTATGTGGGCTACCTGGAGCGGCCGTTCACGGTGCTCAAGTTCGGCGTGCTGGCGGCGATCGCCGCGGTCTTCTTCGCGGTGATGATCGCCGCCACGGTGGTCTCGCTGCGCTGGGCGCGCGGCATCTTCCAGCCGCTGGAGCGCATGGCAGGCACGATGGCCCAGGTGGAGGCCGGCCGGCTCGATGCGCGCGTGGGCGTCGTGGCCAGCCGCGACGAGATCGGCCGGCTGGCCGGCCACCTGGACCACCTGCTCGACGTGATCGCCGACAAGACCGAGGCGCTGCAGCGCTGGGGCGACGAGCTCGACCTCAAGGTGGCGCAGCGCACGCGCGACCTGGAGATCGCGCAGGGCCAGTTGCTGCGCTCCGAGAAGCTGGCTACCGTGGGCCAGCTGACGGCCAGCATCGCGCACGAGGTCAACAACCCGATCGCGGTGATACAGGGCAACCTCGACCTGGTGCGCGAGCTGCTGGGCCCGCAGGCCGAGCCGGTGCGCGCCGAGCTCGCGCTGGTCGATCAGCAGATCGAGCGGGTGCGGCTGATCGTGACCCAGCTGCTGCAGTTCGCCCGGCCCAACGAATACGCCGGCTATGTCGACGAGGTGGACACGGCCCGCGCCTTCGAGGATTGCCTGGTGCTGGTCGCCCACCTGCTGGAGCAGACGCGCATCGAGCTGCAGCGCGACTACGCCGCGACGCGCCGGCCGGCGATCAACCGCGGCGAGCTGCAGCAGGTGATCGTCAACCTGCTGGTCAACGCCATCCATGTCATGCCCGAGGGCGGCACGCTGAGGCTGGCCAGCCGCGACGCGGCAGACGACGGGCGCGGCGCGGCGGTCGAGCTGACGGTGGCCGACACCGGCCCCGGCCTGCCGGGCGAGCTGCTCGAAGAGCTCTTCCAGCCCTTCGTGACGCGCAAGAAGGACGGTACCGGCCTGGGTCTGTGGATCAGCCGCAGCATCGTCGAGCGCTACGGCGGCGAGATCGTGGCGGCGAACCGGCAGGACGGTGTGGCCGGGGCGAGCTTTGCGCTGCGGCTGCGGGTGGAGCCGCCGGCCTGAGGCTGGGCGGTGCGTGCGCGGGTCAGCGCGCCGCGGTGCGCTTGAAGCGCCAGGCGCCGTACTCCGACAGCCGCAGCCGGTAGCGCGCGATGTTGCCCTCGTAGAGGTGGTCGAGCTCGGTCTGCACGGCCTGGCCGAAGGCGCCCAGGTCGGCGGCGGCGACGAGCTCGCGCGCCAGGTCCTCGACCTCGGCCGGCGTGCCGCGCAGCCCGCGGCGCACGATGTCCTGCACCACCTCGGCCAGCGCGGCGCGGTACTTCAGCCGGAAGGCGTCGGGCTCGCCCACCGACTGGCGGATCGCGAGGTAGCGCTCGCAGGAGCGCTGGTAGGCCCAGACGAAGACGTCGCGCAGCAGCTCGACCCGGGTGAGCTCGTAGACGCCCAGCGTGCCTTCGATGTAGGCCGGCCCAGGCACCTCGACGAACGACAGCGGGCAGAGGTTGTGCCGCACCAGCGGGATGTTGGCCGCCAGCCGCGAGACGCGCTTGTTGACGTCTTCGAAGGGCTGCAGGTAGGGCAGGTGCACCATGCCGAAAAAAGCCTGCTCGAAGGGGTCGGCGATGTGCGCCGCCTTGCCCAGCAGCAGCTCGAAGCACTCGGCGATCTGCTGCGGCATCGCCAGCGGCATGAAGACGGTGCCGCTGATGGCCACCTCGCGCGTGCGCAGCCGGCCGCTGGCGAGCGGGTCGGCCATCAGGTTGTCGGAGAGGATGGCGTGCAGGTTCAGCAGGGTGAAGGGGTTGAAGCCGGCTTCGTCGGCGTTCTCCACGATCATCTCGATGGCTGCCTTGTGGTTCAGGATCATCTGCGTCTCCGCCACGTCCTTGCCTTCGGCGGCCTGGCCCTGCTCGATCAGCCGCTGGGTGTCGAGCCGGCTGTAGGTGTTGCCCTCCAGCCGGGACGAGGCCCAGGAGAGGTCGATCAGCAGCCGGCCCAGCATGTCGCGCGCGTAAGTGCCCGCCGGCCGGGCAGCGCTGGCGGTGCGGCCGGCCTCGTGCAGCCGCAGGCGCTGCTCGGGCAGCAGGTAGAAGTCGTGGTTGGGCCGGTAGCGTTCCAGGAAGCCGCGGTCGTAGCCGACCGGGCGGCGCTGCATGAGAGGCTGGCGGATGGCGTCGCGCACCTGCAGGCCGGCGGGCGAGACGGGCACGTAGCGCTCGCCGCCGGCACGCGCTGGGGCGTGATCGTGCAGCGGCTCTTCGGCCGTCAGCGGTATGGAGGCTTCAGCCGGGCGGTAGCGGTGGCTGCGCTTGTAGACGATGGCGCGGCTGCCGCCCTCGGAGATGAGGCGCCCGGCCGCCACGCCCGCCTCCAGGCGGCGCTGCAGCGTTCGGCGCGGCAGCGGGTGGCCCTGGGCCGCGAGCGCCTGCTGCAGCGCGCTGATGCCCAGGCCCGCGGGGTGCAGGCCGAGCAGGGCGCTGATCAGGTCAAGCTCGTCAGCGGGAGGGGGGGCAAGCATGGCGCGAAATGGGTGCATCGTGGCGCGAATAGAGATTCTCGCGCCACTTGCACCTCATTGTGGCGCGAAAACCATCTTTCGCGCCACTGGCGGCCGTCTATTTGCGCCAGATGGCGCAAAAAATCAGCGCTTTTGCCCGCCCCGCGCCGTCCGCCACAGCGGCTTCTTGCCCTTGAGCTGCCGCTCGATGCCGTCGTTGAGCCGGTGCCGCAAGTCCACCACCGCGGCCACGTGGCCGAAGATGCCGGGAAAGCGCAGGTCCAGCCACAACCACAGCGTGCACGAGCGCAGCGCCTGCTCCATGCGGTCGAGCCGGCTGTGTTCGTCCACCTCGTGCAGGAACCACGGCTCGCCGGCCTGGCCGGCCAGCGCGTGGTTGTGGGTCCAGCCGAGGAACTCCTGCACCTGCGCGTCGGTGCGGGTGTCCACCGGCGCCTGGGCGTAGATGAAGCGCTCGCGCAGCGAGAGCGAGCCGGCGCTGCGGTCCAGCTCCTCGGCCAGGTCCAGCATCTGCTCCAGCTCGGCCACCTGGAAGTGCGCGTTGTCGAGCTTGAGCTGGTCCATGAAGATGCCCAGCACGTCGCGCAGCCGGTGTTTGCCCAGGCGGGTGGCGATGGTGTTCACGTGCCACCAGTTGGGCGCCACCGGGGCCTTGAAGTCGCGCGGCGCGCGCGGGGTCTTGGGCAGCAGCTCCTTCAGCGTGCGCATGGCCGAGGGCTCGGCCTCGTGCAGCACGCCCACGAAGCCTTCTTCGTGCATGCCGAAGCGCCCGGCGCGGCCGGCGATCTGGTGCACCTCGGAGACCCCCAGCGGCCGGTCGGCCTGGCCGTCGAACTTGACCAGGGTGCTGAACAGCACGCGGCGTATCGGCAGGTTCAGGCCCATGCCGATCGCGTCGGTGGCCACCAGGATGTGCGACTCGCCGGTGGCAAAACGCTCGGCCTCGCGGCGCCGCACTTCAGGCGGCAGCGCGCCGTAGATGACCGAGACGGCCTTGCCGCTGGCGGCGATTTGGTCGCGCAGCATCAGCACGTCGCGGCGGCTGAAGGCGACCACCGCGTCGCCCTTCTTGAGCGCCGCGATGGGCACCGGCGCGTGCAGCAGCTCGACATGCTGCTTGCGCTCGAAGTGGCGCACCTGGCACTTCTCGCCGCACAGGCCGAGCAGGTTCTCGATGGCCGGCACGGCGTAGGCCGAGCAGATGACGATCACCTCGCTGGCCGGCACGGCCACGATGGCCTGCGTCCACGCCCAGCCGCGGCTGGGGTCGAAGATCATCTGCGCCTCGTCGATCACCGCCACCTCGATCGGCGTGTTGGTGCCCACCATCTCTATGGTGCTGGAGACCACGCGGGCGCCGGGTGCCGGCACGTTCTCCTCGCCGGTCAGCAGCGAGCAGGCGACGCCGCGCGCCACCAGCCGGTCGCGCCCCTCCAGCGCCAGCAGGCGCAGCGGCGCGAGGTAGGCGCCGTCGTGGGCCTGGGCCAGGCGCTCGAAGGCGGCGTGGGTCTTGCCGCTGTTGGGCGGGCCCACGTAGAGCGTGACGCTGCGCTGCAGCACGCGCGCCTTCTCGAAGGTGTCGGGGTAGCCCTGGAAGGCCAGCTCGTCGTTCAGGCCGGCGAGGGTGTCGAGCTCGGCGACGCGGTGCTCCCAGCGGTCTTGCGCACGGGTGCAGGCAGCCTTGAGCGCCTCGAAGGGCTGCGGCGTGGCGCATTCGGACTCCAGCCGCGCCAGCAGCGAATCGAGCTGCCAGGCGCTGAAGTCGAGGCTGCGGGCGAGCAGCTTGTCGAGATGGGCGGTGAGCTCGGCGGCGTGCGGGTAGGGCGCCTGCGCGCGCACCGCGGCGCTCAGCGCGGCCTTGTCGCCGCTGCGGTAGAAGTCCCACACGGCCTGCGAGTCCATCGCCACGTGGTGGGCCACCGCCAGTTGCCAGGTGGGGTCCGAGAGCGCCAGCGGCTCGCGCACCAGGCGGTCCCAGTCGTTGCCGCGGCGCGAGATGCCCAGGCCTTCCAGCGTGGCGCGGCGCTCGTTCATCAGCGCACGCACCTCGCGGCCGTTGCCCACCGCGGCCAGGTGGCGCAGTGCTTCGTCCATCAGCCCGGGCGCCAGCCAGCGGCTGGGCCGGGCGCCGGCAACGCCCTTCTGCAGCAGCACCAGGCCGCGTTCGTCGAGCTGCTTCTCGGCCTCGGGGCCGGGCTCGTCGAAGAAGTCCGACGGGTGCACCACCTGCGGCAGGTTGAAGGCGGCCTGGCGGAGCAGGTGCACCTGCTCCGCCGTCAGGTGCGGCGGGATCCGGCTGGCGTGGCGGCCGTTGGGCAGGCCGAAGGTGTCGGGTTTGGCGGACGTGGGCGTGCTTTGCATGGGTGCTGGAGAGTGGAACACAGCCCGGCCCCTGGCGCTGCTCAGCCCTCCGCGTCTCCCTCGTCGGCCAATACCGGCGGCAGGTGCTGGTGGCCCCACTCGTCCAGCAGCGCGGCGCGGGTGTCGCTGTCGGGCTCCAGGATCTCCAGCACCGCGCCGGTCAGCAGCAGGCCTTCGGTGGCGCTGATCTCGCCGGCCTGCAAGGCGGGCTCGATGCGGTCGCGGATCTCGCTGGCCACATGGGTGAGCGCGGCGTCGTACTCGGCCCGCGAGCGCAGCAGCTCGAACAAATGCACCTGGGCGCGCAACGCGCTGGTCTCGGCGGGTGGGGGCGGCGCGGCGGCGGGTGTCGGAGCGAGCTGTGCCACGGGGCGCGCTGGTCCGGGGGCAAAAGGCGAGGGGCCCCAGGCCGGGTCGGCGGGGGCTGCGAGCCCGGGGCCGTCAGCGTGGGCCTGCCTGTACTCGCCGGGCGACGCGGCCAGCCTCGACAACCCCGCCGGGTCTCCAGCCGGTGCCGCGACCCCTTCGCGCCAGACCAGCCAGGCGGCGCCGACACTGGCCAGCAGCACCCCGATCGCGACCCACAGACGAAGCGCACGCGCAGACACCGCGGCATCCCCTTGAAGCAGCCCGGCCCAGGCCGGACCGGCAGCTTTGACTGTGGGCGCGCGCGGGCCCTGCTGTCAAGCCGCCAGCCACTTCGGTTTCACGATGCCCGTGACCAGCGAAGTGCCGATCAGTATCACCACGCAGGCGATCACCATCGTCGAGGTGACGGCTTCGTGCAGCAGCAGCGCGCCCCACAGCACCGCGAAGGCGGGGATCAGGAAGGTGACGGTGATGGCGTTGGAGGCGCCGATGTTGGCGATCAGCCGGAAGTAGAGGACGTAGGCCACGCCGGTGCAGAGCAGCGCCAGCGCCACGACCGCGCCCCAGGCGGCGGCGCCGGGCGGCGTGGCGGGCCAGTGCGTGGCCATGGGGATCACCAGCAGCACGCTGGCCGCGAGCTGGCTGCCGGTGGCCAGGGCCAGCGAAGGCACGCCGGTGAGGTAGCGCTTGGTGTAGTTGGCCGCAAAGCCGTAGAGCAGCGTGGCGACGATGCAGGCCAGCACCGCCAGGCCGCTGCTGACGCCGGCGGTGCCGGCCTTGAAGCTGGCCTTGTTCCAGGCCAGCCACAACACGCCGCCAAAGCCTATCACCAGGCCCAGCAGCCGGCCGCGGTTGGGTTTGTCCTTCAGCCAGAGCCAGGCGATCAGCGCGCCCCACAGCGGCGTGGTGGCGTTGAAGATGGAGGACAAGCCCCCGGTGATGGCCAGTGCGGCGTAGCTGAAGCAGAGGAAGGGGATGGCCGAGTTGGCGATGCCGACCACCAGCAGCGGCTTCCAGTGCTTGAGCAGCAGCGCGCCTTCGCCGCGCCAGAGCAGCAGCGGCAGCAGGAAGGCGGTGGCGCCTATCACGCGCAGGCCGGCCAGCGCGAAGGGCCCGAACTCGGCGGCGCCCATGCGCATGAAGAGGAACGAGGCGCCCCAGAGGGCGGCGAGCAGCAGCAGGTCCGTCAGGTCACGGGTTTTCATTGGGGAAGAGGTGTCAGGTTGCCAGGGGCCGGCGGGGTCAGATCAGCGTCGCGGACAGCACGTGTTCGCGTACCAGCAGGTCGCGCTTGCGGTGCAGCCCGCCAGCGTAGCCGGTCAGCGAGCCGTTGCTGCCCAGCACCCGGTGGCAGGGCACGATCAGGCTGACGGGGTTGCGGCCCACCGCGGCGCCGACGGCACGCACGGCCCGGGGGTTGCCGATGGCCTGGGCGATCGCCGCATAGCTGCTGTGCGCACCGCAGGCGATGCCCAGCAGCGCGCGCCAGACGGCCTGCTGGAACTCGGTGCCGCCGAGGTCCAGCGGCACCTCGAAGCGGGTGCCCTGCGCGTCGTCCCAGTAGCGCGCGAGCTCGCGCTCCGTTTGCCGCAGCACCGGGTGCGCCGGGTCCTCCGGCGCCTTCAACGGGCCAGGGTGGTGGGCCTGGTCGTCGAACCAGAAGCCGCCCAGGCCCTGCGCCGTCGCGGCGATGCGGGCCGGGCCCAGGGGGGTGGCCAGGGCGGCTTGAGCGACCCAGGGGCGTTGAGCGAGGCTCACTGGACTACCCTCCGCGCTGCGCGCTGCGGGACGAGTGCTTCGGAGCGGCCGGGCGCGCTCATGTCGTCGTCTCCTTGATCTTGGGGGGTACGGGCGCCTGCCACAGCCGCATCACGGCGTAGGAGCGCCAGGGCCGCCAGGCCTCGGCCAGGCGGCGCGCCTCGGCGGGGCTGACGCCGCCCAGCGCCCGGGTGACGCCCACGTCGCTGGCGGGGAAGGCGTCGGGCCAGGCCAGCACGCGCAGCTTGACCAGCTCCACCGTCCAGTCGCCGACGCCGGGCAGGGCGTGCAGCGCGGCCAGCGTGGCCTCCAGCGGGGCGGCGGGGTGCAACTGCAGCCGGCCCTCGACCACGGCGCGCGCCAGCGCCTGCAGGGCCCCCACGCGGGTGCGCACGATGCCCAGCGTGCCGATGTCGTCGGCGCTCGCTTCGGCCAGTGCCTGCGCGGTGGGGAACAGGTGGGTCAGCGCGGCGAAGGGTGTCGCGATGGGCGTGCCGAAGCGCGCCACCAGCCGGCCGGTGATGGTGCAGGCCGCGGCCACCGTGATGTGCTGGCCGAGGATGATGCGCACGGTGGTCTCGAAGCCGTCGATGCAGCCGGGCAGGCGCAGGCCGGGGCGCTCGGGCGCCGCCATGCCGTGCAGCGCCGCGGCGATGGCCTCGGGGTCGGCGTCCCCGTCGAGCAGGTGGCGCAGGCGGGCGGCCAGCGCGCCCAGGCAGGGGGCGAGCGAGGGGGCCACCGCGGCACGCGCCTCGCCGCGCTCCAGGTCGAAGCGCAGCGCCAGCCAGCCCTGGTAGCGCTGGCCGCGGTGCTGCAGCGCCAGCGTGCGGCGCCAGGTCTCGCCCTCGACCGCCTCGACGCCGGCCAGCGGCCGCGCCGAGAGAAACGCCAGCATCGCCGCCGCGTCGTAGGGCGGCCGCCAGGGCAGGCGTATCACCGCCGGTTCGTCGCCGCGCGGCTCGGCCGCTTCGCGCCGCAGCGCGCCGGGCGAGAGCCGGTAGTGCTCGGCGAAGGCCGCATTGAAGCGCCGCAGGCTGGCGAAGCCGCTGGCGCCGGCCACCTCGGTGACCGGCAGCAGGGTGTCGGTCAGCAGGCGCTTGGCCAGCAGCAGCCGCTGGGTGCTGAGCCAGTCCATGGGCGTGACGCCGTGGGCGGCCTGGAAGACGCGGCGGAAGTGGCGGTCGGTGACTCCCAGCTTGCGCGCCACCTCGGGCAGCGCGAGCGCCTCGCCGGCGGCCACCGCATGCTCGATCAGCCGGGCGCCCGCATGGGCCAGCACTTGCGAAGAGTCGGCATGCGACAGCCCCGGCGCCAGCTCGGGCCGGCAGCGCAGGCAGGGGCGGAAGCCCTGCTGCTCGGCACTGGAGGCGTTGGCGAAGAAGCGGCAGTTCTCGCGCTTGGGGATGCGCACGCGGCAGACCGGCCGGCAGTAGATGCCGGTGGAGGTGACGCCGACGAACAAGCGGCCGTCGAAGCGCGCGTCGCGGGTCTGCAGCGCGCGGTAGGCCGCGTCCGGCGCCAGCGGTGCGGCGCTGCTGTCGGTGGCGGCGGCAGCAGCAGGGGTGGCGGTGAAGTCCATGGCGGCCATGATAGGCCGCTGGCGGAGGGTGACTCGCCGTTTTCGGACCTGTGGCTGGCGAGCCTACATGGCCTTGAACAGCGCCACGTAGGCCCGGCTCACCGGCAGCTCCTGGGGGTGGCCGCGCAGCCGCAGCCAGAGCCGGCTGGCTTCGTCGCGGCGGGTGCTCTCGAGGTGGGCGACATTGATCAGCGTGGCGCGGTGCACCTGCCAGAACTGCTGGGGGTCGAGCTGGGCGGCCAGCTCGGCGATGGGGGTGCGGATGACGTGCTCGCGCTGCGCCGTCTGCACGCAGGTGTACTTGTCGTCGGCGCGGAAGAACAGCACCTCGTCGACGGCGACCTGGTGCGTGGTGTCGCCGGCGCTGGCGCGTATCCAGCGCAGCGGCGCGGCGGCGCCGGCCGTGCCCGGCATCAGGCGCTGCAAGGTCGCGGCCAGGCGGCTGTCGTCGTCGGCCGGGGCCAGGCCCGTGGTGGCCAGCGCGGCCTTCAGGCGCTCCACCGTGCGGCCCAGCCGCTCGGCGGTGACGGGCTTGAGCAGGTAATCGAGGGCGGCCTGGTCGAAGGCCTGCACCGCGAACTCGTCGTAGGCGGTCACGAAGACCACGCGGGTCGTGCCCTCGATGCCCTGGGCCACGTCGAGGCCGGTCAGGCCGGGCATCTTGATGTCGAGGAAGGCGAGGTCAGGCTGCAGGCGGGCGATGGCTTCGGCGGCTTCGAGGCCGTTGCGTGCGGCGGGCAGCAGCACCAGCTCGGGCCAGAGGCCCTTGAGCTGCTCGGCCAGGTAGCGTGCCAGGTGGGGTTCGTCGTCGGCGATCAGGGCGGTGGTCATCGCGGGGTCCTCAAGCGCAAGGGGGTTGGGGTGCCAGTGGCAGCGTCAGCAGCGCCTCGACGCCGCCGCCGGCCGGCTCGCTGAGTTGCAGGCTGGCGTCCCTGCCGAAGGCCTGCTGCAGCCGCTCGCGGATGTTGGCCAGCGCGGTGCCGCTGCCGGCACGGGCGGCTTGCGGGGCGGCGCGCAGGCCCAGGCCGTCGTCGCTCACCCGCAGCAGCAGGCGCTGGCCCTCGGCGCGCGCCTGCAGCTTCAGGCGGCCGCCTTCGACCTTGGGCTCCAGGCCGTGCTGCACCGCGTTTTCGACCAGCGGCTGCAGCAGCAGCGCCGGCAGCGGCTGGCTGCGCAGCGCATCGGGCACGTCGATGTCCCACTGCAGCCGCTCGTCCATGCGCAGGCCGATCACGCGCAGGTAGGCCTCGATCAGCACCAGCTCCTGCCCGAGGGTGTGGTCGTCGCGCCGCAGGCCGCCGAGCGAGGAGCGCAGGTAGTCGATGAAGGACTCGAGCATCAGCCGGGCGCGGTGCGGGTCGGCGTCGATCAGGCTGACGACGTTGGCCAGCGTGTTGAAGAGGAAGTGCGGCTCGATCTGGCCCTGCAGCAGCTTGAGCCGCGCCTCGGTCGCGCGCCGCTCGGCGGCCTGGGTATTGGCCTGGCCGGTGAAGTACAGGTTCAGCAGCGCGGAGAACATCAACACGAACAGCAGCATGCCCAGGTTGACGTTGGTGGTGCTGGCGCCCCCCGCGAAGAGCGTGAGCCGGAAGCCCAGCAGGCTGACCGCCAGCGGCCAGCCTATCGCCACGCCCAGCAGCGGCACCACGCTGAAGAACAGGTTGCGCCGCCAGGCCGGCCAGGCCCGCAGGCGGCCGACGCCGATCAGCCTGATCAGGACCTCGAACAGCGCATGCACCAGGTAGCTGATGAAGGCGCTGACGAACAGGTTCAGGCCGTACCAGTGGGCCCAGTTGTCCAGGTCGGTCCAGTCCTTGCCGCGCGCATGCAGCACGAAGCCGATCAGCGTGAAGAGCAAGGCCACTGCAGCCGCGAACAGGCCGGTCCAGACCAGTTGCAGCCAATACGGCCCCACGCGGTCCAGGTCGGACGAGACCCAGGACTTCCAGGAGCGGCGGAGCAGGTCGTAGGTCGGCATGCGGTGCAGTGTAGGCAGCGCCACCGGGCGTCGCGGCCGGCTGGCGACGAATCGACAGCCGCCGCGACGGATCGCGAGCCCGCCGCCGCGGGTTGCTCGCCGGCAGGCGTTGGCACTGAAATTGATAGTGTCGGCCGGCCTGCGTGCCGGGTGCCACTACAGGCCGCCCTGCGTCACGCGGCCTCTCTACAATCCGCCCGCACCGTTGCCCCTCCCTCTTCATCCCAGCCCCCTCAAAGCCCCATGAAAGTCAATGCGTCCATCTTCAAGGCCTACGACATCCGCGGCGTCGTCGGCACGTCTCTCGACGAAGCCGTCGCCGAGCACCTCGGCCGGGCTTTTGGCACCGAAGCGCTGAAGGCGGGCGAAAAGGCCGTCGTGGTGGGCCGTGACGGGCGCCTGTCAGGCCCCGGCCTGGCCGAGGCGCTGATGCGCGGCCTGGCCTCCACCGGGCTGGACGTGGTCGATCTGGGCGCGGTGACCACCCCCATCGTCTACTACGTGGCCGCCACCCGCGGCAAGCACGGCTGCCACAGCGGCATCCAGGTGACCGGCAGCCACAACCCCAAGGACTACAACGGCTTCAAGATGGTGCTGGCCGGCCGCGCTATCTACGGCGACGAGATCCAGGGCCTGCGCCGCCGCATCGAGGCCGAGGAGTACACCACCGGCAAGGGCCGGATTGGCAAGATGGACGTGGTGCCCGAGTACGGCAAGCGCATCGTCAAGGATTGCAGATTAGCGCGGCCGATGAAGATCGTGGTCGACTCCGGCAACGGCATCCCCGGTGCCAGCGCACCGGCCATCCTGCGCGCGCTGGGCTGCGAGGTGATCGAGCTCTACAGCCGGGTCGACGGCGACTTCCCCAACCACCACCCGGACCCCTCCAAGCCCGAGAACCTGGCCGATCTCATCAAGGTGGTGCACGCCACCGAGGCCGAGCTGGGCCTGGCCTTCGATGGCGACGGCGACCGCCTGGGCGTGGTCACCAAGGACGGCAAGATCATCTACCCCGACCGGCAGATGATCCTGTTCGCCCGCGACGTGCTGAGCCGCGTCAAGGGCGGCACCATCATCTTCGACGTCAAGTGCACCCAGCGCCTGGCGCCCGAGATCCGCGCCGCCGGCGGCGTGCCGCTGATGTGGAAGACCGGCCACTCGCTGGTCAAGGCCAAGCTGAAGGAAACCGGCGCCCCGCTGGCCGGCGAGATGAGCGGCCACATCTTCTTCGTGGAGCGCTGGTACGGCTTCGACGACGCGACCTACACCGCCGGCCGCCTGCTGGAGATCCTCTCCAAGACGTCCGACCCGAGCGCCGTGCTGAACGCGCTGCCCACCAGCTACAACACGCCCGAGCTGAACGTGGCCTGCGCCGAGGGCGAGCCGCCGCTGGTGATAGAGAAGCTGCGCGAGTCGGCCAAGTTCGAGGGCGCGCTGGAGATCGTCACCACCGACGGCCTGCGCGCCGAGTACGCCGACGGCTTCGGCCTGGTGCGTGCCTCCAACACCACGCCGGTGCTGGTGATGCGCTTCGAGGGCCACACGCCCGAGGCGCTGCACCGCATCGAGACCGACTTCATGGCCGCGCTGCGCAGCGTCAAGCCGGACGCGGAAGTGCAGGCCGCGGCCCACTGAGCCCAGCGCGCTCTCTGCCCGCCGTTTGGGCACGATGAAACAGGTCCTCGCCCGCGCCGCCTACTCGGCCCTGCTGCGGCTGCTGACGCCGGCCTACCTGGCGCGGCTGTGGTGGCGCGGGCGGCGCGAGCCCGGCTACCGGCTGGCGTTGGCCGAGCGGCTGGGCTTCGCAGGCGCCAGCCGCGCCGCGCCGGGTGCCCTGTGGCTGCATGCGGTCTCGCTGGGCGAAACCCGCGCCGCCGCCGCCCTGGTCGCTGCGCTGCGCCAGGGCCGGCCCGGTCTGCGGCTGCTGCTGACGCACGGCACGGCGACCGGCCGCGAGGCCGGGCGGGCGCTGCTGCGCGCCGGCGACACCCAGGCCTGGCTGCCCTATGACACGCCGGGCGCCATTCGGCGCTTTCTGCGCCGCCACCGGCCCGCGATCGGCGTGCTGATGGAAACCGAGGTCTGGCCCAACCTGCAGCACGAGGCGGCCCGCGCCGGGCTGGCGATGGTGCTGGCCAACGCACGGCTGAGCGCCAAGAGCGCGCGCAAGGCGGCGCGCGTGGCACCCTTGATGCGGCCGGCCGCGGCCACGCTGGTGCTGGCGCTGGCGCAGACGGAGTCCGACGCGGTGCGCCTGCGCGAGGCCGGTGCGCCGGCCGTGATGGTCAGCGGCAACCTGAAGTACGACGTGCGGCCCGAGCCCGCGCTGCTGGCCCGCGGCGCGCTCTGGCGCGAGCAACTGGCCCGTCCGGTGGTGGTGGCGGCCAATACGCGCGAGGGCGAAGAGCGCGCGCTGGTGGCGGCCTGGCAGCGCGCGGGCGTCGGCGCGGGGGCGCGGCCGCTGCTGCTGATCGTGCCGCGTCACCCGCAGCGCTTCGACGCGGTGGCGGAGCTGGTCGAGGCCGCCGGCCTGCGCCTGGCGCGGCGCAGCGCCTGGGCCGAGCAGCCGCCCGGCGACGCGGCCGGCGCCGACGTCTGGCTGGGCGACTCGCTGGGCGAGATGCCGCTGTACTACGCCTGCGGCGACGTGGCCTTGCTCGGCGGCAGCTTCGAGCCGCTGGGCGGCCACAACCTGATCGAAGCGGCGGCCAGCGGCTGCCCCATCGTGCTCGGCCCCTCGACCTTCAACTTCGCCGACGCGGCCGAGCGCGCGCTGCGGGCGGGGGC
>DATHWJ010000502.1:0-16514 GCA_035460745.1 Ideonella sp.
CCCTGCCTCCAGCAGCAGCCACGCCGCATCGAGGCGGGCGCAGCCGGCCACCCACCCGGGAGGCGCCAGGCGCATGGCCTCGCGCAGCGCCCGAAGCGCGCCCTCGGTGTCATCGCGCGCGTGCAACAGCGCGGCGCGCGCCTGCAGCACGGCCGCCTGCAGGTCGGGGTCTTCGCCAAAGCGCGGCAGCGCGAGGATCTGGTCCAGCAGCGGCGGCACGTCCTCGTGCAGCCCGAAGCGCAGACACACCGTCAGCCAGCGGCGCATGAACTGGTGGACGTTCTCGAAATAGCCGTTGGCGCGCGCCTGCGCCACGGCCTGGCTGAAATGCCGGGTCGCCATGCCGAGATCGCCGGCGCGGGCGGCGCGGTAGGCGCGCGCGACCGACAGTGCCGCCTGCACCCGCTGCTGCTCGCCGTCGCCCAGGTGCTCAGCGGCGCGGAAGGCGCGCTCGGCCAGCCCGGCCGAGCGGCTGTCGAACTCCAGCTCCTCGGCGATCAACAGCACCCAGGCGGCACTGTCGTGTTCGCGCGGCGGCAGCCCGGCGAGCCTGGCCACGGCCGCCTCGCAGTGGGCCAGGGCGCGCCGCAGCAGCCCCAGGCCGGCATCGGCCAGCGCGAGGCAGGCGAGCGCGTCGACGCCGTTGGCATGCAGGCCGTGCTGCTCGCACAGCGACAAGGCCTGCTCCGCCATGTCGCGCGCCACCAGCGGGTTGCCGGCGTTGAGCTCGACCACGGCATGGTTGGTCAGGATCGCCGCCCGCCTGAGCTGGTTGCCGGCCACCTCGTTGGCCCGCCAGGCCAGCTTGTAGAAGCGGGCCGCCCGGGCGTGGTCGCGCTCCACATGGGCCGAGATCGCCTGGCCCAGGTAGATGCGGATGACCCAGTCCTCGTCGTCGAAGGGGCGGGCCAGCGCGAGGGCCGTGTCCAGGTGCTCGCGCGCCCGCTCGACGGCGTCGTCGCCCTCCATGTTGAACAGCGCGCGGCCCAGCCCCTCGTGGGTGGCCGCCAGCAGCCGCGGGTCGGCGTCGCGGCGCGCGATCTCCAGCAGCTCTTCCCCCACCCGCAGCGCCTCCTTGTCGTGCAGGTTGGCCAGCGTGCGCAGGTAGTGCAGCCGGGCGAACTTGTCGTCCGGGTTGAAGTCGAGCACCACGCGCAGCAGGCGCGCCGCGACGTCCCAGCGCTCCTGGCTGCCCACCTCCAGCGCGCGGGCCAGGGCCTGCGTGGCCAAGGGGTCGGCCCCCGGGCGGGGCACGGCGCGCAGCGCCGCCTCCGGGAACAAGGCGGATTCGATCGCAGCCGCCAGCGCCTGGCCCATGGCCGCGGTCTCGCTGCCGCGCACGCTGCCCCGCATCTCGTGGCGGCCGTGGGTCTGGTAGTCCAGCCGCAGCCGTTCACCCGCCCGGCGCAGCGTGGCCTGCACCACGCAGTGCGCTCCGATGGCCAGGCCCAGGCTCCGGCAGGCGGCCTCGGTGTCGGTGGCACCCGCTGCGGGCAAGCTGGACAAGGCATGCTGCACCGTCTGCACGGCCATGACGGACAGGCGCTCGTCCGGCTCCAGCGCCTGCCCGGCCAGCAAGGGCAGGCCCCAGCCCACCCAGTCCAGCGTCGCGTCGCCGGTCTGGTTGGCCACCGGCAAAAAGGCGATGCGCACCCGCGCCGCGCCCTGCCGCGCGGCCTCGCCCGCATCGACATCCACCACCCGCTCGCCGGACGCGCCGGGCGATGGCAGCTGGAAGCGGTAGCCGATGCGGTGCACCGTGCGCAGCATCACCGACTCCTCGGCGGTGTCGCCTATCGCCTGGCGCACCTTCATCACGGTGCGGGCCAGCACGTTGTCGGAGACGTCGGCGCCCGACCAGACGGCGGCCAGCAGCTCGGCTTTCGTGACGACGCGGTCGCGGTGGCGTATCAGGTGGAGCAGCAGGTCGAAGGCCTTGGGCGGCAGGCGCCGCGCCGCGCCCTGGTAGAGCAACTCCCTGCGCGTCGGCCGCAACTCGCACGCGCCAAAAAACAAGACCCCTGTGTCGTCCAAAACCGCACCCGTGGCAACCTGGCGGGGATCATCTCATGCGGGCTACCGCCCGCGGTGCTCAGCCGGCCGGGTGGAAGTCCAGCGCGCGCATCGCCGCGCGCAGCGTCTGGCGGCGCGCCGCGGCAGTGTCCTGGCGCCAGGGCTCGTTGCCTATCGCCAGCCGCTCGCCGATGTTGCGCAGCGTCCAGTGCGCACCGCCCTTCAGGTCCGGCAGCTCCTCCCAGGCCACCGGCACCGAGACACCCATGCCCGGCCGCGCACGGGCCGACCAGGCGGCGGCCGTGGTGGCCCCGCGCCCGTTGCGCAGGTAGTCGACGAAGATCTTGCCGACGCGGTTGCGCGGGCCGCTCTTGGCGACGAAGCGCTGCGGGATGGTCTCGGCCAGGTGCTGCACGATGGCCTGCGACAAGGACTTGACGGCGGCCCAGCCCAGCGAGGGCTTGAACGGCACGACGATGTGCAGGCCCTTGCCGCCGCTGGTCTTGAGCAGGCTCTTGAGCCCCAGTTCGTCGAGCAGGGCATGCACGAGCTGCGCGGCTTCCCTCATCTGCGGCCACGCCAGGCCCTCGCCCGGGTCGAGGTCGAAGGTCATGCGGTCGGGCTGATCGATGGCGCTGGTGGTGGCGTTCCAGGTGTGCAGCTCGATGACGTTCATCTGCACCGCGCCGAGCAAGGCCTCGCGGCTGTGGATCTCCATCAGCGGGTCGTGGCCGGGGTCGATGGCGGGGTCCAGCAGCTGGAGGCCCGGCAGCTTGAGCTGGCCGGCGTGCTTCTGGAAAAAGAGCTCGCCCTCGACGCCGTCCGGGCCGCGCACCAGCGCCACCGGGCGGCGCACCAGGTGGGGCAGCAGGTGCCGCGCGGCCCCGGCGTAGTACTCGGCCAGCGCCAGCTTGGTGAGCCCGGTGGAGCCATCGATCACACGCTCGGGGTGGGTGATCTTGAACCCGGCCAGGCGGGCCGGCTGGGCCGCATGGCGCGGCTTGCCAGGCGGGGCCGGTCGTGGTGCCACCGCACGCTGCTGGGGGATTTCCTGGGCGATGTCCTGTGTGATGGCCCGCGGCGGCTTGTCGCTGCGCAGCCCGTGGAACACCGCGTGCCGGACACGGCCTTCGCGCGTCCACGCGGCGAACGAGACCTCGGCCACCAGTTTGGGCTTGACCCAGTGCACCGCCTTGCCGGCGGGCAGGCCGTCGGCCGCGTCGAAGAGCCGGGTCTTGCTGGCCAGGGTCTGCAGCTTGCGCTGCAGCGCGGCCAGGCTTTGCTGAGAAAAACCGCTGCCCACGTTGCCGGCATAGCGCAGCTTGCCCGCCGTGTCGTGCACGCCCAGCAGCAGCGAGCCCAGGCCCACGCGGCTGCCCTGGGGGTCGGTGTAGCCGGCGACCACGAACTCCTGGCGCTGGGTGCACTTGAGCTTGATCCATGCGGTCGAGCGGCCTGAGGCGTAGGGGGCCTCGGCGCGCTTGCCTATCAGCCCTTCCATGCGCAGCTGGCAGGCCGTGTGCAGCAGGTCGCCGCCGCTCACCGCGAAATCTTCGCTGAAGCGCAGGCGGGGGCTGGGCTTGGGCGCGGCGTCGAGGGCCTGGCGCAGCAGCTCGCGGCGGGCCCTCAGCGGCAGCGCGCGCAGGTCGCGGCCATCGCAGTACGGCAGGTCGAAGAGGTAGTAGACGATGTCGTCGGTGCGCGATCGGTCGAAGGCGTTCTGCAGCGCCTGGAAGTCGGGGAGGCCGCCCTGGCTCGCTGCACCTTGAACGACGATCTCGCCGTCCAGCCAGCCGCTGCGCAGGCCCAGGCCGCCGATCGCGCGGGCCAGGGACTTGAGCTTGGCGGTCCAGTCGTGGCCGTTGCGGGTGAACAGCCGCACCGCCGGGCCATCGACGCGGGCCAGCAGCCGGTAGCCGTCGAACTTGATCTCGTAGATCCAGTCGCCCTCGCGGGGGACCGCATCGACCAGCGTCGCCAGCTGGGGGGCGAGCGTCAAGGGCAGCGCGGCCTTCTTGCCGGCCGGGGAGGCCACTGCGCGGGGCTTGGCCTTGCGCTTCGCGGCTGGCGCCTGGCTGGCTTTGGCGGTCTTGGTGGCCTTGGCCGCTGCCTTGCCGCTCAAGACGCTGTCCGGCAGTGCTTCCACCACGTTGAACTCGGCTGCCGGCCGCGCGGCGGCGTCCTGCTCCTTGATCAACAGCCACGGCTCCTGGCGCTCGCTGCCCTTGCCGCGCATGCGCACCAGCGTCCAGTGGCCGCCGAGCTTGTCGCCGCGCAACTCGAACTTCAGCTTGCCTGCCTTGCAGCCTTCGTGGGGGTCGCCGGTGGGCAGCCAAGTGCCGCGGTCCCAGACGATGACGGTGCCGGCGCCGTACTGCCCCGGCGGGATCACGCCCTCGAAGTTGGCGTAGTCCAGCGGGTGGTCTTCGACATGCACCGCCATGCGCTTGTCGTGCGGATCCAGGCTCGGGCCCTTGGGCACGGCCCAGCTCAGCAGCGTGCCGCCCAGCTCCAGCCGGAAGTCGTAGTGCAGATGGCTGGCGGCATGCTTCTGCACCACGAAGACGAGGGTCTCGCCACCGCCTTGGCCGCCCTGCGGCTCGGTGGTGACGGCGAAGTTGCGCTTGCGCCTATAGGGTTGCAGCGGGTCCGGCATGCGGTGGATTCTGCAAGCGGATCGCACCGCGGTGCAGGCCTGCAGGCACGGTCGCGCGCTTGTCCTACGGGCAGCTTCACCCCTCGCCTACAGGGTGGTCGCCAGCGCGATCTACGCTGGTGGCTCTACCCGCCTGGAGAGCCCCCCATGCCCCGAGTCATCTGGAAAGGCGCCATCAGCTTCGGCCTGGTGCACGTGCCGGTCGCGCTCTACCCCGCCTCGCAGGAAGACGACATCGACTTCGACTGGCTGGACAAGCGCTCCATGGACCCGGTCGGCTACAAGCGCATCAACAAGCGCACCGGCAAGGAGGTCACCAAGGACCACATCGTCAAGGGCATCAAGCAGGACGACGGCGATTACGTGCTGCTGAGCGACGACGAGATCAAGGCCGCCTACCCGCAGACGACGCAGACCATAGAGATCGAGGCCTTCGTGAAGGCCCAGGAGATCCCCTTCGTCTACCTCGAGCGGCCCTACTACCTCGAGCCCATCGGCAAGGGCGACAAGGTCTACGCGCTGCTGCGCGAGGCCATGCTGCAGGCCGGCATGATAGGCATCGCCCGCGTCGTGATGCACACCAAGGAGCACCTCGCCGCGCTGATCCCCGCCGGCCCGGCACTGATGCTGAACACGCTGCGCTGGGCCAGCGAGATCCGCCCGTGGAGTGAGCTGAAGCTGCCGGCCGAAGGCAAGAGCGGCGCGAAGCTCAAGGACAGCGAGCTGAAGATGGCCGCCCAGCTGATCGCCGACATGGCCGCGAAGTGGCAGCCCGAGGACTACACCGACGAGTTCAGCGCCGCGGTGCTGGCGCTGGTGGAGCAAAAGGTCAGCGCGGGCAAGACCGAGAAGGTGACGCCGCTGGAGGCGGCGGAAGAAGCCTCCACCGCGTCCAACGTCGTCGACCTGACGGAGCTGCTGAAGAGCAGCCTGGCGAAGCGCAAGGCCGCACCGGCCGCGGCGAAGAGCAGCGAGCGTTCTTCGGCCAAGGCGCCGGCCAGGGCGGCACGCAGGCGTGCCTGAGGAGCGTCCCTGAGATCGGATTTTTCATGTCGCGGTGCGATCGCGGGTAGGCAACCGGCACGCAGTCTGCAAGCATGCAGGCCCCGTCAGCATCAGGAGCCAGCCCGTGTCCGATTCCCAAGCCCTCGTCGGCGATCTTGCCATCCACCGCGGCAGCCACCTCGGCTACGAGCGCGAGAACACCTATGGCGGGGTGCTCTCGTTCCTGCGGCGGCGCTACACCAGCGAGCTGGCAGGCGTGGACGTGGCGGTCACCGGCATCCCGCTCGACCTGGCCACCACCTTCCGCCCCGGCGCGCGCCTGGGGCCGGCCGCCGTGCGCGCCGCCACCGCGCAGCTCAACGAGCGGCTGCACCCGTGGGGCTTCGGGCCCTGCGACACGCTCTCGGTGGTCGACTACGGCGACTGCTGGCTGGACCACCACCGCCCCACGACCATCGTGCCCACCATCGTCGACCACGCCCGCACCATCCTGGCCAGCGGCGCGACCATGCTCAGCCTGGGCGGCGACCACTTCGTCACCTACCCGCTGCTCAAGGCCCACGTGGAGCGCCACGGCCAGCCGCTCTCGCTGATCCACTTCGACGCCCACTGCGACACCTGGGCCGACGATGCGCCGGATTCGCTGAACCACGGCACCATGTTCTACAAGGCCATCCGCGAAGGCCTGATCGACCCGAAACGCTCGGTGCAGATCGGCATCCGCACCTGGAACGACGATTTCATGGGCATGCACGTGCTGGGCGCCGACTGGGTGCACGGCCAGGGCAGCAAGGCCACCGCCGAGCGCATCCTCGAGATCGTCGGCAGCTCGGCCGCCTACCTGACCTTCGACATCGACTGCCTGGACCCGGCCTTCGCGCCCGGCACCGGCACCCCCGTGCCCGGCGGCCTGAGCAGCGCACAGGCGCTGGACATCCTGCGCCGCCTGGTGCCGGCCAAGCTGGTGGGCATGGACGTGGTGGAGGTGGCGCCCGCCTACGACCACGCCGAGATCACCGCGCTGGCCGCGGCGCACATCGCCACCGAGATGCTTTGCGTGCTGGCCGCGCAGCGCCGCTGAGGGCGAGCGTGCCCCGGAAAGAGGGTGCCTGGACTGCAGCCAGACCGCATACCGGTTACCCTGCTCCCCCACCGTCTCGGAGCCCGCCCATGGATGAGCTGCCCCTCGTCACCGAAGCCGACCATCTCGAGGGCGCGCGCAACGCCGCCGTCACGCTGCTGCAGTACGGCGACTTCCAGTGCCCGGCCTGCATCCAGGCGTTTTCGTTCGTGCACCAGGTGCGCGAGCGCTACCGCGGCCGGCTGGCCTTCGTGTTTCGCCACTTCCCGTTGCTGGAAGTGCACCCGCAGGCGCTGGCCGCCGCGGTGGCGGCCGAGGTGGCCTCGGAGAGCGGCAGGTTCTGGGCGATGCACGACCGCCTGTACGGCCTCGCGGGCGAGCTGGACCCGGCCTCGCTGCTCGCCGCGGCCCAGGCCGCGGGGCTGGACCCGCTGAGCTTCAGCGCGCAGCGGGGTGAGCTGCGCTACGCCGAGCGGGTAGCTCAGCAGCGGGCCGGCGGGGTGCAGGCGCGTGTGCGGGCCACGCCGACCTTCTTCGTCAACGGGCGGCTGGTGGATACCAGCTTCGGCTACACCGCGCTGCACGACGCGGTGGCCCAGGCCGTCGGGAGCTGAGCCTGGCGCTGCGGGCCGGCTACAGGTCCAGCACCAGCAGCGGCGATTTCGAGCGCGAACAGCAAGGCGTGAACTGGTCGTTCGCAGCCTGCTCCTCGGGCGAGAGGTACATGTCCTTGTGGTCGGGCTCGCCCTCCAGCACCCGCGTCAGGCAGGTGCCGCAGACGCCTTGCTCGCAGGAGGTGAGCACCTCCACGCCGGCCTCGGCCAGCGCCTGGATCACGGTCTTGTCGGCCGGCACCAGCACGATCTTGCCGGAGCTGGCGAGCTTGACCTGGAAGCTGGCGTCGTCGGCCGACTTGACGACCTCGGCCGAGAAGAACTCGTAGTGCAGCTGCGCCTCGGGCCAGCCCTGGGCGCGGGCGCTGGCGAGCACGGCGTCCATGAAGCCCTTGGGGCCGCAGACGTAGAGGTGCACGCCGGCCTGGGGCGCGGCAAGCAGCGCGGCGATGTCGAGCTTCTGGCCGGCGTCGCCGTCGTCGAAGTGGAAGCTCACCTTGTCGGCGAAGCCGGCCCCGGCGATGCGGCCATGGAAGGCGGTGCGGTCGGCCGAGCGGGTGCAGTAGTGCATCTCGAAGTGGGCCCCCATCACCGCCAGCCGCTCGGCCATGCACAGGATGGGCGTGATGCCGATGCCGCCGGCCAGCAACAGGCTGCTGCCGGCCTCGTGGGCCAGCGCGAAGTGGTTCTTGGGCGCGCTGATCTGCAGCAGGTCGCCCTCGGCGACGAGCTGGTGCATCGCGTTGGAGCCGCCGCGCGAGGCCGGGTCGCGCAGCACGCCGATCAGGTAGCGGTGGCTCTCGGTCGGGTCGTTGCAGAGCGAGTACTGGCGCACCAGGCCGCCCGGCAGGTGGACGTCGACATGCGAGCCGGCAGAGAACGCCGGCAGCGGCTTGCCGTCCGCCGCGACCAGCTCGAAGCTGCAGATGTCGAGCGCCTCTTCGGCCTTGCGGGCCACCCGCACGCTGAGCGTGGCTGCATTCATGATGTCGTCTCCGGAGTCGCGTTGTTGTGCCCGCACCATGCCACAGCGCTCAGGCCGCAGCCGCGGCCGGCGCCGCCGCCGCCTGCGCCTCCTCCGCGACCAGGCGCTCCAGCACCCGGCGCGACTGCACGCCGCCGGCGTCGATGTTGAGCTTGAGCAGCGGGCGGGTCGGGTAGGTCAGCAGGTTGCGCTGCTGGCGCTCCAGCATCTCCAGGTCTTCGCTGAAGATCTTCTGCTGGCCTTCGCGGATGCTGGCGGTGAGCGCCTTGTCCTTGGGGTTGAAGTTGCGCGCCATGCCCCAGAAGTACCAGATCGAGGTCTCGGTCTCGGGGGTGATGAAGTCGACCACGGTGGCGGAGGCCTTGAACCTGGCGTCGGCCTCGTAGCCGCCGTTGCCGGCATGGGCCACGCCCACCTCGATCATCACGTGGCTGGGCGGCGTGAAGCGGCAGATCTGCCAGCGGTCCACCAGCACGTCGTCGGCCAGGTGGTTGCCGCGCAGCGCCATGCGCCAGAACGGCGGCGCCATGATCTTTTCCATGTGGCGGCTGGTGACCACGGTGTCGCCTTCGGAGGTGGTCTTGGGCGCGGCCTCGTCGATCTCCTTCTGGCCGATGCTGCTGGCGTGCACGTAGGTCTCGTGCGTCAGGTCCATCAGGTTGTCGATCATCAACCGGTAGTCGCAGTTGACGTGGAACAGCCCGCCGCCGTAGGCCCACTCGGGGTTCTCCGCCCACGCCAGGTGGTGGATCTTGTCGGGCGAAGCCTGCGCCGGGTCGCCCGGCCAGACCCAGATGAAGCCGTGGCGCTCGACCACCGGAAAGCTGCGAATGGCCGGGAAGCCGCGCACGCGCTGGCCGGGCATCGCGATGGTCTTGCCGTCGCAGCCCATCTCCAGCCCGTGGTAGCCGCAGACCAGCTTGCCCTCGACGACGCTGCCCAGCGAGAGCGGCGCACCGCGGTGCGGGCAGAAGTCTTCCAGCGCGGCCACCTGGCCCTCGGCGCCGCGGTAGAAGACCATGGCTTCGCCGCAGATGCGGCGGCCTAGCGGCTTGCCGTCGATCTCGTCAGGGGTGGCGGCTACATACCAGGCGTTTTTCGGGAACATGGGCATCACCTCGCGGGGTCAAAACATGTGTCATTACGTACACTGAACGTCATTCAGTGTACTGATTGATGCGCGGAGAGAGATCAGCAAAAACCCTAGGGTTCAGCCATCTTTCTCCGTGTCCGCCACCGGAGCGCGCCGCAGCGGCGCCCGGCTCTGCTCATTGTTCAGGTGCACGAACTTGCGCAGCAGCCGCATGAACTCGGCCTGCTCGCGGGCGTCGAAGCTGCCCAGCAGGCTCTCCTGCATCGCGCGCACGCCCGGCACCAGCTCGGTCAACAAAGCCTCACCGCCGGGCGTCAGCGAAAGGCTGCGCTGGCGCCGCGGCAAGACCTCGCGGTGTATCCAGCCCTTGGCTTCCAGCCGCGCCGCGATGTCGGCGGTGGTCGAGGTGTCCAGCGCCACCTGCTGCGCCAGCGTCACCTGGTCGATGCCGGGCGATTCGCTGAGGCACTGCAGGATGGCGTACTGCACCGGCGTCACGTCGCGGCCCACCGACTGGTGGAACATCGAGACGGCAATCTGCTGCGCCCGGCGTATCAGGTGGCCGGGTTGTTCGTAGAGCTCCATCGAGAGCACGTGGGCGGTGGCATCAGGTTCGTGGGTCATCAGGCAGGCAACCGATGGGGAGCGCAAGGTTGAACGGCAGCGGGCATTCTGCGCGAGCTCGCCGCGCACGCGTCTGCCGCGACCGGCTACGCAGCCGGTGTCTCGTCTCTAGCGCGACCGGCTTCTCAGCCGGTCGGTGCGCGCCGCCCGCACCACCCGCGGCAGGTCGTTGCGCAGGGTCTCGAACTTCAACGGCTTGAGCCAGTACTCGTGCGCCCCCAGGCTCATGGCCTTGACGATGTCTATCGAGAAGCTGTCGCCGGTCAGCAGGATCACGCGGTAGAGGCCCTCGGAGATCTGGGTGTTCAGCGCCCGCACCACCTCCAGGCCGCCCATGTCGGGCAGGTGCATGTCGAGCAGGATCAGGTCGGGCCGCTCGGTCAGCGCGATCTGTATGCCCTCCTTGCCGCGCGAGGCCTTGAGCAGCACGATGTTGGGGAAATGCGCCAGTTGGGCCTCGACCAGCAACTGGTCGAGCGGCTCGTCCTCGATGCAAAGCACCGAGCAGCGGATTTCGCTGGCGTCGGTCTCGGGCTCAGGCGCATTCATGGCTTTCTCCAGCGCGGCATGGCCACAGCATACCCATGCGCCGCGCCCGCTGCCTACAGCTTGCACGCATTCCCTGGTCTCGGGATCGCACACCGCCCTGAGGGGTAAGGGGAGGTAACGGCAGTACCGGCCCGGCCTCTACAATTTCGGGCGATGTCCCTGCCCGCCTTGCCGCCCTTCCCCGCCACCGGCGCCGCACCGCCCAGCCTGCCCGTCCTCAACGTCTCCAGCTACCGGTTTGTGCCGCTGGCTGAGCTGGAGCCGCTGCGCGAGCATCTGCAGGCGCTGGCCGAGCAGTTGGCCCTGAAGGGCACCGTGCTGCTGGCCAGCGAAGGCATCAACCTCTTTCTGGCCGGTGCGCCGGCCGCGCTGCACGGCTGGCTGGACGCCTTGCGGGCGGATGCCCGCTTCGCCGGCCTGGCGGCCAAGGAGAGCTGGAGCGCCGAGCAGCCCTTCCAGCGGCTCAAGGTCAAGATCAAGGCCGAGATCATCCGCATGAACATGCCGGCCGTACAGCCCGCCGAGCAGCGCGCGCCGGCCGTTACGCCGCGCACCCTGGCGCGCTGGCTGGCCGCCGGCCAGGACGACGTGGGCCGCCCGGTGGTGATGCTGGACACCCGCAACGGCTTCGAGGTCGACCGCGGCGCCTTCGAGGGTGCCATCGACTGGCGGCTGGACAAGTTCAGCGACTTCCCCGCCGCGCTGCAGGCCCACCGCGAGAGCTTCGCCGGCAAGACCGTGGTCAGCTACTGCACCGGCGGCATCCGCTGCGAAAAGGCCGCGCTGGCGATGCAGGCGCTGGGCCTGGACCACAGCTACCAGCTCGAAGGCGGCATCCTCAAGTACTTCGAGGAGACCGAGGGCGCGCCGCACTGGCGCGGCGAGTGCTTCGTCTTCGACGACCGCCGCGCGGTGGACGCCGGGCTGGCCCCGGCCCTCTTGCCGGCTGCGGCCAGCGCGGCCGGATGAGCCGCATCCTCTGGCGCATCTTCGGCGTGGCGCTGATGCTCACGGCGCTGGCGCTGCCGCTGATACGCGCCCCCGATCGCGCGGTCGAGACGCTGGTGGGGCGCTGGGCGCCGCCGCCCTCGGACTTCATCGACGTCAAGGGCCAGTTGGTCCACATCCGCGACGAGGGCCCGCGCGGCGACCCCAGCCCGTTGGTGCTGCTGCACGGTACCTCCGCCAGCCTGCACACCTGGGAGGGCTGGGCCCGCGCGCTGAAGGGCCGGCACCGCGTGATCAGCCTGGACCTGCCCGGCTTCGGCCTGACCGGCCCCTTCGCCGGCCAGTACACCCCCGACGACTACCGCGGCGACACGGTAGCCCGCTTCGTGATCGACGTGCTGGACCACCTGCAGCTGCCGCACGCGACGCTGGCCGGCAACTCGCTGGGCGGCGAGATCGCCTGGCGCGTGGCCACGCTGGCACCGCAGCGGATCGACAAGCTGGTGCTGGTCGATGCCGCCGGCTACGTCTTCCAGCCGCAGACCGTCCCGGTCGGCTTCCTGCTCGCCGGGGTGCCGGTGCTCAACCGCGTGGGGGAGCATGTACTGCCGCGCGTCATGGTGGACGCCAGCGTGCGCAGCGTCTATGGCGACCCGGCCAAGGTGACCGAAGCGCTGGTCGACCGCTACTTCGAGCTCGCCACGCGCGAGGGCAACCGCCGCGCGCTGCGGCTGCGCTTCCAGCAGATGGCGATGGGCGAAGGCAGCGAGCGCATCAAGACCCTCCACCTGCCCACGCTGATCCTGTGGGGCGGCCGCGACCGCTTGATCCCGCCGGCCCAGGCGCAGTTGTTTGCGCGTGACATTCCGGGAAGCCGGGTGCAGGTGTTTCCGGGCTTGGGGCATGTGCCTCAGGAGGAGGATCCTGAGGTGACGGCGGCGGCTGTGCAGGCGTTCCTGGGGTTTTGAGGAGGGGGAGGCGCTCTTTGGAGGAGAGCGCGGAGCGAGCTCAGGTGGCGGGCAGGCCTTGGGGCGCCAAGGTTCGGCGGTCGGCTTCGCCGACTGCTCTCGGTGCTCGGTCGCTTGGCCGCGTCGCCAAACTCACTCCGCTCGCTGTGCTCGCTTCGCTCAAACAAATGGCGCCGAGTTTGATATTGAAGCGCGCTGCGCGCGCCGGCCAACCGCCCTGCGCGTCTCGACGCCTCTCATTGGCACCCCAAGGCCTGCCCACCACCTGAGCAACACCACCGAGGCGCACCCCGACGACGAAATCCAGCGCGTCGCCTGTATTCAGCATGACATAGGTCGGCGAAATCCCAGCCTGAGCAGACGCAACTGAAGTGGCATTGCCGGTCCAGCGGATGCCCGGTGCAATGGTCAACGAAAGGGTTGACACCCAGTAGACGATGGTTCTTGTGCCGGCGCCAGGTATAGCGCCCCCCGCGTAGAACGCAGCTCCTGATCTCTTTCCTCTGCAAATCGGGCACTGTCAAAGTCGCGCCGTTCACTTGCAGCGACAGGGGCTGCACCCTGTCTGTGAACTGGCAAGAAGTTGCCTCTTGCACGTCGACAGAGGGGCGCAGTGGCCGCTGAATACGAGACCCCCCAGTTCGATAAATCGGCCCGGAGGCGGCAGGCGCCCCGCCCGCCCCGTCGCCGCAAACCAGAGCGCGACTTGCTCAGGTGGTGGGCAGCCCCTGGGCCGCCAATGAGAGGCGTCGAAGCGCGCAGGCGGGTGGGCCGGCGCGCGCAGCGCGCTTCAACATCAAACTCGGCGCCATTTGTTTGAGCGCAGCGAACGCAGAGAGCGGAGTGAGTTTGGCGACGCGGCCCACCCGCCGAGCACTGAGAGCAGTCGGCGAAGCCGACCGCCGAACCTTGGCGACCCAGGGGGTGCCCACCGCCTGAGCAGCACGACCACGGCAGGCGGCCCAACGCCACCGAAGCTCAGCCGAAACTCATCAACCCGATGTCGCGATCGAAGTGGCCCAGCCGCGGGAAGATCTGGTTGACCGTCGCCGTGTCGGCGCCGAACCAGCGCGCCAGCTCGCCGCCGAACTGGTCGATCGAGGTGGTGGGGATCCACACGCCTTCGCCGGCGTCGTCCGGCCCGCCCAGCACCAGCTCGGGGAAGCTGCCGACGATGCGCTGGCCGCGCACCGAGCCGCCGACCACCAGGTGGTGGCTGCCCCAGCCGTGGTCGCTGCCCTGGCCGTTGCTGGCGAGCGTGCGGCCGAAGTCGCTGGCGGTGAAGAGGGTGGCCTGGCGCGAGACGCCGAGCTCGACGGTGGCGGCGTGGAAGGCCGCCACCGCGTCGCCGATCTCGGTGAAGGCCTCCTGCTGGCGCTGCAACTGGTCGTCGCCGTGGGTGTCGAAGCCGCCGATCGAGCAGTAGAAGCACTGGCGCTTCAGGCCCAGCGCCTGGCGGGCGGCGATCAGGCGGGCGGCCATGCGCAGTTGCACGCCCAGGCCGGTCTCGGGGAAGGCCGTGGCCAGTGTCGTGCCGGTGGCGAGCGCGCCGGTGAGCACGCGCTGGTTGTCGAGCGAGCGGTCCAGCATGTCCAGCCAGGTCTGCGCGAAGGGGTCGGCCGAGGTCTCGGCGAGCAGGCTGCCGACGGCGGCCGAGAGCGGGTCGGCGCTGCCGGCGGGGTTGTAGAAGTCGAAGCCGAAGTTGCCGGAGGGCGAGACGCGGTAGGCCGTCAGGCTGGTGTCGCCGCTTTCCCAGACATTGCCGCCGGCCAGGCTGACGGCGCTGTAGCCGCGGTTGGCGCTGCCCTCGGCCACCAGGCGCTCGAGCAGGCGGCCGCCCCAGCCGTTGCGGGCCGGGCCGTCGGCAATCGCGCTCTGCCACATGCCCTGCTGGTCGCTGTGCGAGTAGAGGTTGAGCGGCAGCGGCACCGAGCGGGTGGCCCACTGGGCCTGGCTGGTGGGCACCATCAGCGGGCCGGTGTTGGCGACCACGGCCGCCTGGCCGCTGTTGAACAAGGCCTGCACGCCGCCCAGCGCCGGGTGCAGGCCGTAGGCCGCGCCGTTGCTGTTGGCGGGGTTGATGGCCAGCAGTTGCTCGCGCGGGATCGCGAGGTTGGCGCGGGCCTGCCGGTAGCGGGCGTAGGGGGTGGTGTCGGTCGGCACGATCAGGTTGTTGCCATCGTTGCCGCCGAGCAGGAACACGCAGACCAGCGCGCGGTAGTCTTCTTCGGGGGCGGCCTGGGCGCCGGCCTGCATCGCGGCCCAGGGCGCCAGCGCGGAGGCGGCGCCCAGCTTGAGCAGTTCACGTCGTTTCATCGCGCGGCCTTCATTTCTGGATCACGAAGTCGGTCGACATCGCGGTGATCTTCAGCGCCGCGGTCACCCGCTCGCGGGCGGTGCTGCGCGACATCGCGGCCAGCAGGGTCGTCAGGCGCCCGCGGGTGCCGTCGCCCATCTGGCGGTTGAAAAAGAGCTCGTCGAGCCGGGCGACCAGCGCGGCCGGCGTGGCGGCCAGCGCGACCAGCGGGCCGTAGTCCAGCGTGACCTTGGAGGCGCCGTTGCCGTAGCTGCCCGCGTCGAACAGCGCGGAGAAGAAGTTCATGGCACCCGCCACCGTGGTCTCGCTGGTGATCTGGAACTCGGGCGCCACCAGGCCGGCCGCGGCGAGCGCGCCGGCCGGGCGGTAGTTGGGCGAGTAGAAGTTGAAGACCGAGGGCGCCAGCAGGGGGCTCTGGCCCAGGGCGTTGTCGGCGCTGTCGAGGTAGTCGATCTCGTTGTAGCCGCTGGCGCTGGCGGCTCCTAGCGCGCGCAGGAAGTTGGCGAAGCGCACCACCGGCTCGCGCTGCTTGCCGTAGCCGGCGCGGCCGGGGGCGTCGTCGCCGCGCGCCTCGGTGTCGAGCAGGATGGCGCGCCAGACGGCCTGCAGGTCGCCGCGCACGCCCGCGCCGTTGTCGTTGAAGACGCCGGCCACGCGCTGCAGGTAGGCCGGGCTGGGGTTGCTGGTGACCAGCCGCTGGATCATCTGGCGGCAGAAGAACGGGCCGACGTTGGCGTGGTTGAAGATGGTGTCCAGCGCGTCCTTCAGGTCCTGCTCGGCCGTCTGGCCCGCCGGCAGCACGCGGCCGTCGAGCAGGGTCTTGGCGGTGCTGTCGTGGTGGCTGGGCCAGGCCTTCATGGGCACCAGCCAGTTGGCGTCGGTGTTCTCGCCGTTGTTGGTGTCGAACTTCTTGGGATTGGTGTTGTCCTGGTTGCCGAAGCTCCAGCCGGTGAAGGCCTTGGCGAAGCCCTTCACCACGCTCTGGTCGTAGGTGGGCACCGGCACGCCGCCGGCCGTCTGCGTGCTGCCGTCGAGATGGAGCTTGACCAGGCCGATGGAAAACAGCTGCAGCACCTCGCGGGCAAAGTTTTCGCTCGGGTGGGTGCCCTTGGCGGCGTTCTCCTTGCCGCTTTCCAGCATGTTGAGGTAGTAGCCCATCGCCGGGTGCAGCGCCACCTCCTCGAGCAGCTGGCGGTAGTTGCCGAAGGCGTTGCGGCCCAGCATGTCCATGTAGCTCGACATCGCATAGGGCCGCACGTCGGGCGCGACGTTGGAGATCACGAAGACCTGCAGCAGCGACCAGACGATGCGGCTGCGCAGCGGGTCCGCCCCCCACAGCCACTGCTGCCAGACGGCTTCGTAGCTGGCCTCGTCGGCCACCTTGTTGCGGTTCTTGCGGGTGCGCCACTCGTCCAGAAAGCTGACCTGCGACGCCGCGGGCGCAGCGAACTGCTGCACCAGCCAGTCCTCCAGGCCCTGGGCCTGCAGCGCGGCGACCTCGTCGGTGCTGCGCAGGCCGAAGGTGGCCTGCGTGAGAAAGCGGCTGGCGTCGATGGCGGAGAGGCCCGCGGGCGGTGGCGGCGTGGGCGCGGGCGGCGGAGCCGGCGGCGGCGAGCCGACCGCGGTGGGGTCGCTGCCCCCGCCGCCGCCGCAGGCTGCCA